>CAMNJQ010000041.1 GCA_946541575.1 uncultured Clostridium sp.
ATCAATATAAGAATTTTTTCTTGAATCACTAATGTAAGTAGTTACACTAGGTATAGCTATAATCATAAGTATTCCAAGAATTATTATTACCGCTAATAACTCAATTAAAGTGAAAGCCTTACTCTTCTTTTTTGTATTTTTCTTTGTAGTTACTACTTTACTAGTTGTTGTTTTATTCTTTATAGGCTTCTTTTTAATCGATTTTTTTGGTTCAACTTTCTTTTTAGTAAGCATTTTACTTTCTACTTTCTTTTTATCCATAAATACCTCGCTATTCTTATGACAATATTATAATAATTAATTAAGTTTTTTACAATCATTTAATAAAAACAATATAAAAAAACCCAATATTCTAAAGGATATCAGGCTTATTTTATTTTTACTCTCATCATCGAGTCTTTTACTACTTCATAAGGCACATAAAGTTTTAATATTTCCTCAGGGTGTCTTGCTACATCAATTGGATTCATGTTTTCATCATACAATTTTTCAACTTTAAATGAATAAATATCTCCGTTTGGAGTAAATATTTCAACGTCATCTCCAACTTTAAAATAGTTTCTTTCAGTTATAGTTGCTATTTTATTTTCATTATCATAGTCAAGTACTAAAGCAAGAAAATCTTGATTAGATAATTCTTGTCTTCCAGTATAATACTGATCAGTAAAATCTGCTTCCTTTAAGTAATAATGTGTACTTGTTTCACGATTAGCAACACGTGAAAGTATTTTTTCTTCTTTCTTTATTAATTCTTCATTTAATGATCCATCATAATATGCATCAATTAATTTTCTATATGATGAAATAACTGTAGCTAAGTAATATAAAGATCTCATTCTTCCTTCAACTTTTAAAGAACGTACCCCAGCATTTATTAATTTATCAATTATACTTGAAACATTTAAATCTTTTGTAGCCATAGTAAATTTTGTTTCTTCGTTATCAATATCAAAAGCAAATCTACATATTTGAGCACATCCACCGCGATTAGAATCTCTATTAGTAAAATAATTAGATAAACAGCATCTTCCACTATAGAAAGTGCACATAGCTCCATGAATAAATACTTCTAAATCAAGTCCAGTTTCATCATATATTTCTTTCATTTCTTTAATTGAAACTTCACGAGCTAAAACTACTCTATCAATCCCTTCATTTTTCCAAAACTTTACTGATTCCTTATTAGTAGTTGATCCTTGTGTACTTAAATGAACCTCAACATTAAAATTATCTTTAATATATTTAATTATAAAAGGATCACTTACTATAAAAGCATCAATTCCTGCATCTACAACTTCTTTAATAAATTTATTTACATTTTCTAAATCTTCATTATGAAATACTATATTTAATGTTAAATATACTTTCTTATTTAAATTATGAGCAAAAGAACAAGCATCCTTTATTTCATCAATACTAAAATTGTTAGCATTAGCTCTTAAACTATAATCTTGTCCTCCAAAATACACTGCATCAGCACCATACAATAAAGATATTTTAAGTCTATCTATATCACCTGCTGGAGCTAAAAGTTCAACTTTTTTATTCATCTTTCTTCACCTTATATATTGTTTTCTTAAAGAAAAATCCTCTATTATTTCCTACTAAGTTATCTAACTCACTCACATATTTATCATCTTTATAATCAATTAACTTTTTGTATAAACTAATACATTTACTAAATGTTTCTTTATCAATAAAAGTATCATTTAATATTAAATAATCTACATCTAATTTATTAACTACTTCACTACCGTTTAAAGGTTTACCATAGTAAAAAGCATTACCATTATCTTCTTCACTAACTATATATTCTTCTCCATTGTTTTTTACAATATAATTATCTTTACTTCTTGATTTATTAATAGATTTAAAATAATTATTAAGTAAATGCCTTCTAGTATATCCCATTACTTGATATCCTAAAATATTAACAAATAGTTTCATCCTAGTATTATGAGCTACTTCATTAATTTCATCAAGAGTAATCTCACTAGATAAAATTCCATAATTACAACCCTTCTCATAATAGTAGTTACATGTATTATAATTAGTAACCATATGAGTTTGATTCCAAACAAGATTTACTTTTAAATTTAATCTTATTTTTATAGAAAGTACTGCTAAATCATAAAATAATATTCCATTAACACCAATTCTATCAAGCAAGACCATATTTTTTTCAAGTTCTTCTAGTTCATGATTAAATATATTTTTATTAATAGCAATGTATAATTCTACATTACTACTTTCCTTAATTTCTTTTATCTCATCAACTGTTAATTCATTTTTATAGCCACTTGAATAATTCTTCAAACCAAAAATAAAGGCATCAGCCCCTATTTTTGTATATTCAAGTATATTAGAAGCATTAGTAACTAATGCAATTTTCATAATATCACCCAATTTCTTTTTTTTGTGTTACAGCAATTCCGTCTCCCTTTTCATAGAATGTTGTAATATAATTTGGATTTTCTTTTAAATAATTTATATAAGATTTTATTTTTCTTACAAGCCCTCTCAAATTTCTACTTTTGATTTCACTTTCATCCTTTTCTACATAACCATGGAACGAAATATTATCTGTAACAACAAAGCCATCATCATTTAGATTTCTTTCAAAATGTTCAAAGAAATTAATATTTTGTCCCTTAGCTCCATCGATAAATATTAAATCAAATTTTTCTTTAATATTTACTTCTAAAGCATCGTTAAATAGTAATGTAATTCTATCTTCAAGCCCAAATTTCTTTACATTTTTTAAAGCTTCTAAATATCTTTCTTCATCTCTTTCAATTGTGACAACTTTCAATTTTGGATTAGCAAGAGCCATCATTATAGCAGAATATCCAATTGCAGTGCCAATTTCTAAAACAGATGAAATTTGATATTTTATAATAAATGTAGTTAAAAAGTCAATTCCTTCATCGAGCATTATAGGAACATTATTTTCTTTTGCATATTCTTTGATTTCTTTAATCATTGTATAATTTGACATATTCTAATTCCACTTTCCAGCCTTTATAAGTTCATTTTTCTTACTAGTTTGTTCAGCATATGTTTTAAAGAAATAAGTTTTACCTTGATTATCAGATAAAAAATATACATAATCTGCTGCACTAGGATTAATAACTGCAATTATAGCAGCTTCTCCAGGATTACCTATTGGTCCAACTGGAACTTGAACTTTATAAGTATTATACATGTTATCATTTTGCATGATATCATTTGTAATCACTCTATTTTCTATACTATTAAATTCTTTTTTTACACCATATATAGCAGTTGCACAACTTTCAAATTTCATATTTTGTGCAATTCTATTAAAGAATACTGCTGACATATCTGCAAAATCACGAGTTTTTCCTTCTTTTTCTAAAATAGATGCCATCGTTAAGACAAAATGAGGAGTTAATTGTTTTTCTTCCATTTCTTTTTTATGTTGAGATAAAATCTTATCTGTTTGATTTAACATTTTAGTAAAAATATCTTTAACAGAAACATCTTTATTTGCAAACATATAAGTATCTGGGAACAAGTAACCTTCAAGTTTGTAATATAAATTATCATTTTTAATATCCTCACTAATAAACCAATATTTCTCAATTAATTCATCGATAAAATCACTGTTATTAGCAAGTTCTATTACGTCATCATAACTATTATTGGTATTATTTTCAATAACAGTTGCAATCTCACGCATATTAAGTCCTTCCTTAAAAGTAATTTTTACTTCATTACCATTAGGGGTCTTTGTATCTTTTTCTTTTAGTTTTTCTATAATTGTTTCAAGATTCATATCTCTTGATAATACATGTTTACCAGATTGAAATCCTTCAACATTAAATAACTTAACATAGATATTAAAAAAAGTACTGCTTCTTATTAAATCTTTTTCTTCTAATATCTCTCCAATTTTTTTTGCAGAAGTCTTTGCTGGTATTTCTACTTCTATTTCAGTATGGTCACTACTATCTATAGCACTTAAATTAACTTTATAAACAATTCCAAGAATTACTATAGTAAGAAAAACTATACCTAAAAGTATAAGAGCAATATTTCTAAACTTCTTCAAAGCTCTTTAGCCACAATAACGAGCAATTATTGCTCGTTATTTCCTTCTTCAGCAGTACCTTCAATTTTCTTTTTAATTTCTTCTTGTAAAGTATTTAAAATTGTTTCAATTACTTTCCATTCCTGTTCAGTTTGAATAGGCTCTAATTTTTGATCTTCTTTATTAGGATCATAAATTGAAGCATATACTTGAACATTTCCTTCTTCATCTTTTGTATTGTCAGTATAAACAATATAACTTTTCTTTGTTTCTTCAGAATCAAAAGTGAATAAAACATCACACATTACTTCTTCACCATTATCATTAATAATTTTAAATGTATTTTCCATATTTTTTTCTCCCATAATTATCTCCTTTTTACTTTTTATCTAAATACGATTGTAATATTATCGTTGCTGCCATACTATCAATTACTTTTTTTCTTTTCTTCCTAGAAGTATCATTTTTTATTAACAAATTATTTGCTTCTTTAGTAGATAATCTCTCATCTTCAAGATACACTTCTAAACCAATTTTATTTTCAAGCATTTCTTTAAATTTATAAGAAAGCTCTCCTTTGGGCCCAATTGTTCCATTCATATTTTTAGGTAAACCTAAAACTATCTTATCTACTTTTTTTTCTTCAACTATTTTTTTTACTTCGTCTATTAACTTTTCATATTCTTCATTATGTCTTATTATTGTATAACTAGAAGCTATCAAACCACTAGCATCCGAAACACTTACTCCAAGTGTTTTACTACCTAAATCTAAACCTAAATATCTCATAATTTACTTACATAACTTCTTAATAGAACTTCAATAATAGTACTTCTTTCTATACTTGTTATTTTACTTCTTGCATCTTTATGAGAAGAAATATATCCTGGATCTCCACTCATAACATATCCTACTAATTGATTAATTTCATTATATCCTTTTTCTCTTAAAGCTTCACATACTTCTTTTAAAGTAGAACTAACAAGCGAATCTTCAAAATCATCAATAGAATATAATGACGTTTTCTCTATGTTTTCTTCTTCCATTTTACCACCTTTATTCACATTTTAATATTATCATTTTTTTTAAAACTTATCAACTAAAATCAACGTAATTAAAAGCAATAAATAACAAAAATAATAATAACAAACACGAAACAATTATTCCATTAATTTGTTCTGATTTAGAACTTTTATACTTAACTCCTAATCCTGAAGTTATTAATGCTCCTCCAATTAATCCACCAATATGTGCATAATTATCTATATTACCGTTTGACATAAAACCAAATATCAAATTAATGGCAATAATTGGAATTATTTGACTTTTTATAACACTACCTAAAAACACTCTATAATGATAACCAAAATATAATAGTGAACCCAAAAGTCCAAAGATAGCACCACTTGCTCCAATTGAAGCAGTTCTAGTTAATATTACAGAAAATAAACTTCCTATAAGTCCACTAAAGAAATATACACAACAATACTTAGTTTTTCCAAGATAACTTTCCATTTGTGAACCTATTACATAAAGTGCATACATATTAAAGAAATAATGTAATATATCAGCATGTATAAAAGTACCTGTAATTAGTCTATAGAACTCTCCTCTTCTTACAATTCCATATCCCCATACAGAATAATTTTCAACAAAATATGTCTTATAATCGAAAAATTCTGTTAATAAAAATATAATTGTATTAAGTATAATTAACCCTATAGTGACATAAGGTACTTTTCTTTTAAAGACTTCATCCACTTTAATCGCATCTTCCTTATTTTTCTTATTAATATCAGACGTTATTTTCATAAAAAGTTGAAATCCCTCTTCAGTAAATTCCATCTTATTCCCAATATCAGGAAAATTATCTGTTATGAAATTATATCTTAAAATATCTTTCTCATCATAAATTGAAGCACAATCCATATTTTTTGTATTTTCCACTTTTACATCTGAATCAATATCAGTAAAAATAGATAAAACATTCATTGAAAAAGAAAAAGTTTTCTTTTTTATTTTTCTTACAATATGTTTTGTTTTAAATATATCAAAATTGTATTGCTCCTCGTTTATTATATGATTAGATACTATTCTAATAATTTTATATTCACCATCCATATTTTCAAGCCAAATTTCATCGTCTGCACCTTGTAATATTATTGGATTATAATTCTTTTCAGTAATAAAATAATGAAGAAGCTTCATCGCTAAAACATTTTTTCTATCCATTTGTTCATGCATACTACCACTCCTTTCAATAATATCATTATATATTATATCATAAAATAAAGAAAGAGGTGTTTATAATATAAAAACATTTATTTCACCATATTTTATAATTAATAAAGTTCTTTATTTTTCAGTAAATTCAGTAATTCTCTTATTTGTTTTAATAGCAATAATAAAATACAATTATTATTCAAAAAAAATTTCATTATTAATCACATTTATATTTATATTTGAAATAATATTTAACATTTTATTATTCTCGCACGATAATTCAGTTTTATTATTTTTATCTAAACTTATTCAATTTATTAGTTCAATAAACATAAATGAAGAAATTTATTATAATAGAACAAGTGCAAAACTATTAATACCATATATATTATGGTCTTTCCTCTTATGCTTATTATCATTATATAAATTATTTTTAAATTGTTGAGTCAAGTTCATCTAAGTAATCTTGAAATTCCTTAGGTAACATTGCTTCTTTATATATCTCTTCATGTGTAATGGGATGGATAAATCTAATACTCTTAGAGTGAAGAAATTGTCCAAAAGAAGTAGTTTTTTTATTCTTACCATAAACTGGATCATTATATACAGGATGGCCAATATATTCCATATGAACTCTTATTTGATGAGTTCTTCCAGTATCAAGCTTACATTCAATTAATGTCTTGTTAGCATTTTTATATCTTTTTAAAACTCTAAAATGAGTAAAAGCATCTTTGGAGTTTAAAGCAGTAACAGCCATTTTTTGTCTATTTATAATATCTCTTCCAATTGGAGCATCAATATCTCCAGTATCATGCATTATTATTCCTTCTACAAGAGCTATATAAATTCTTTCAACTTTCTTTTCTTTTATCATTTCTGATAATAGTTCATGAGTTTTATCATCTTTTGCAACAACCATAAGTCCAGATGTATCTTTATCTATTCTATGAACTATTCCAGGACGTAATGGGTCATTATTACTTAAATTATATTTATAAAGTAAAGCATTAACTAAAGTATGAGAAAAATTACCAGCAGCTGGATGTACAACCATTCCACTAGCTTTATTAACAATTAATAAATATTGATCTTCATAAACGATATCCAATGGAATATCTTCTGGTAAGATATCACTTACTTCATTAGTATCCTTATTAACTTCAATATTATCATTAAGTTTAACTATATAATTAGAGTTTTCAACTTTGCCATTTACTAAAACTTGACCATCTTTAATTAACTTTTGAACTTTACTTCTTGAAATATCAAGTTCATTTGATAAAAACTGATCAAGTCTTTTATTACAATCATTTTCAACTATCATTTAGACACCTTCTTATATTCAATAAGCATTTCAATAATAATAAATATAATTGAAATTACAATAAAACAATCAGCTACATTAAAAATAGGAAAATTATAAGAAAAAATATTAAAGCTTAAAAAATCTATAACACATCCTCTAAATAATCTATCTATTAAATTTCCTGTAACTCCACCCAAAAGCATACCATAAGAAATAATGCTTAAAGTATTTGCACTTTTTAATTCGAGAACATATTTTACAGCAAAAAATAAAAATAATAAACTTAAAACTGCTAAAACAATAGTACCATTAGAAAAAATACCCCAAGCAGCACCATAGTTTTTTATATAAGTAAGTGAAAAAAATGAAGGAATAATACTATTTTGAACTTCAAAATCTAAAGTATTAATAACAAGTATTTTAGATAATTGATCAATTATTAAACATATAACTGCAATAACAAATATCTTTTTCTTCATAATACCACCCAAATATAATTCTATCAAAGAAAAAAAATATTATAAAGAAATATTTACTAAAATAACATCTTCACCTATCTTTTCAATTGAATTCCAAGAAATTTCAGTATCAAGTTTTCCTTTAGAAAAAAAAGAAAAATTTTTATTAGGTTCAATTACTAAAGAAAGAATAGTACCATTTCTTTCATCAATTTTAACATCTATAATATTTCCAATATTCTTCCCATCATTAACATTTATAATATATTTATTTTGTAAATCAGATAATTTCATAAATCCTCCTAATACATTCTATGTACTTTATGTATTTATAAGGATTAAAAAAGTGGCATTTATATAAAATGCACACTTGATTCAACTAAAATATTAAATATTGTATCAAATAAGTCAGTATAAATTAATCTAACTTTGCTACTCTTACTTCATCGTTTTCTATTACGCAATCGACTCTCTATGATAATAACAGCCAACTGAGGAATCTTTTATAATGCTTTCTTCATAAACCCATTGAACACCATTACAATTAATATAATCATGAGAACCAACTAAAGGAGAATTAATTGGATTAATTGGTTCAGTTGATTGCTCAAGATTTGAAGAACAATTATCATAATTGAAGTACTGCAATTTATTTGGTAAATCTATATCAGCTTTGTTTTCACTCAAGAAATAGTCATTCCAAGTCATACCATCTTTATAATCATAATATGAATCAGTGTAAGATTCTTCTCCTGTTTCTTCATCCCAAGTATATGTTCTATAACAAAACTTTTCCATACCAGCTACTTCAATTTTTGCATTTATCGTTATATTTAATGTCTCTTGAGCTTTTGTTATTGTAGGAATTATTACCAAAGATGCTATTACAAAAGCCATTACTTTTCTTATTTTTTCTACTTTAATCATTACTACTAACAATATAGTACTTACAACTAGCATTGTAGCAATTTTGATAATTGAATCACTAGTTTTTGGATTATCAACAATAGTATCACCAGTTTCTGTTTTTAATGATACTTGTAACATTTTAGCTTCACTATAAGTACCTAACGCAAGAACTTCCTCAGGTATTTCTTTATTATACGTAATTCTAACATACATTACTTTTTCAGTTCTTGCAGCTAAAGAATTATCATCATTTTCAAACTCAAAATCATATTTAATATATTCACTATCTCCAAATTTTGTTTGATTATCAATTAAATAGTCAATATCAGTATTATTCTTTACAACTACTTTATATAAAACAAAATCATTAACATCATTAAATTTAACATCAACATCAATATTTAATTCATTAGCTGAAGCATCCCCATTAATTATAGCTCCATCTGTTTTATCTTCTAAGTTAATATTTTTAATATATACTTTATTTGAAACATCTTTAGTTGAATAAATAAGTTTTACTCTATTAAATAATTGCCCTAATTCAGAATTTGGATCTAAATCAAACTCTATAGTATCATCAATAGTAAGTTCATCAGCTATGGTATAACTATTACTAGACATATCAAAAGTAACTAAATTAATATCATTATATGATTCAGTGCAAATATTATTATCATCGTCACATCCACGTTTAATAGGAGATTCATAATTATTTAAATAATCACCAAATAATTGCATTACAATTGCAAAACTATTATAATCAGCACCACTATTAAGTAATTCAAAAATTTTTTCAAGATTTATAACTAAGGTATCATCAATAGAATAAGCATACTCATCATCTTTACTATCATCAACAAAGTCAAGAACTATATTCTCAAACTCTATATTATCATTAATAGTTAAGTTATCACTTAATACAATTTTAGCATTATCATCTAATAAAAATCTAAATAATTCCTTGCCACTTTGATTTTTAAAAATAACTAAATCATCATTATTTGATTCTATTAAAATATTGTTATTAGTTAAATATTTTATAGTTTCAATTTCATTTCCTGAAAAAAAGACCATATGAGATTTATTTTTCATTTTAATTACTATATCTCTTCTTCCATTTTTTGCTAGTGCAACTTGCGGAATAAATAAAATCGAAATAAACACTAATAAAAAAAGATTGATATATTTCTTCATAATAGTACCCTCCTATTATTTTTTTCAATTTTATAATATCAATCTTTTTATTTTACATCAATATATTATGTAAATTAATTGTTAATAAAATGTAAATTATTTGACATTCTATTCTTTGCTTTTAGCTGTGTTTTTACTAGCATTTTCTCTTAAAGTATTTATAGCAACTTCAAAATTATCGCTATTTGTAACATAACTACCACTTACTATAATGTCTACAAAGTCTAATTTTTTAGCTTCTTCTGCAGTTACTCCACCATCAACACTAATTTTTACTTTAACTTTCTTAGATACAATCATTTTCTTTACTTTAAGTATTCTTTTATATGTATCTTCAATAAATGGCTGTCCACCTTTTCCTGGATAAACACTCATAATAATTATTAAATCAATCTTTGATAAGTATGGTAATAAAATAGAAACATCAGTATCAGGATTAATTGCTAATCCACATTTTATTCCATATTCTTTTATTAAATCTAAATACTTATCAACTTTATCAAGCTCTACATGTACTGATATATATTCTGCATTCATTGCTGCAAAATAATTAATATGTTTTAATGGATTTTTTTCCATTAAGTGAACATCAAGTCTTTTTGCTACAGTATTTCCCATTTTATATAGCATCTTGTATGGTTTGTGTTTTTTCTTAACAAACTTACCATCCATTACATCTACATGTATATAATCAGCACTTGTTCTATTTATTTTTAATATATCTTTTTGTTCATCTTTACTACTTAAAAATGAAACCGAAATTTTCTTTTGCATAAACCCTCCTAAGTTGTTTTATCATCATTTAAAAATTTAATATAATTATCATACCTAGATTGAAGAATCTCCCCATCATCTACTGCTTTTTTTATTGAACAAAAGGAAATATCTTCATTAATATGCATACAGTCTTTATATTTACAACTATAATTACTAAATTCAATAAAACCATCTCTAATAGTTTCCTTTGAATAGACTGATAAATCTATATTTGAAAAACCAGGAGTATCAACAAGCTTTCCATCAAAAAGTGAAATTAACTCTACAAATCTCGTAGTATGCTTTCCCCTTCCAAGAGCAATTGAAACTTCACCTGTATCAAAATTAAGACTTGGATCAAGCTTATTAAACAAACTAGATTTTCCAGCACCAGTTTGTCCTGTAAACACAGTTGTTTTATCTTTAAATATCTTTTTTATATCATTTAATTCATAATTGTAATATACTTTATATCCAATTTTTATATAATAATCCATTATCTTTTTTATTTCTTTTTTTGTATTATCATCTACTAAATCTTCTTTTGTAATACATATTATTGGTTTAATTTTATTTATTTCCATTATTAGAAGCAATTTATCTAATAAATTTGTGCTAAAATCAGGGACTTTTAAACTGGTAACTATGAGTCCCTGATCTATATTAGCAACAAGAGGCCTAACTAAATAATTCTTTCTTGGTAATATTTCTAATATATACTTATCTTTTTCATCAATAATACAATAGTCACCAACCACTGGAGTTATTTTTTTATTCCTAAAAACTCCTCTACTATGGCATTCATAAACTATTCCATCAACATTAACAAAATATAAATTACTTAGTATCTTTACTATTTGTCCTCTCATAAAACACCTAACATCAATTATTCTGTTTTAGAAGTATCTTTTTCAGAATTATTTGTTTCCTTATCCTTATTAGTATCCTTATTTTCCTCTTTTTGTTCTTCTTTATTATCTTCTTTGTTATTCTCTTTAGGTTCTTCCTTCTTAGGCTCTTCTTTCTTTTCTACTTCTTTAGTTACTTTAATTGAAAGATAAGCACCATTTACTATCTTACCAGATCTTGATTGATAAATAATAGTACCTGCTGGATATTCACTACTTTCAGTATATTTAATATCAAGTGATAATTCATACTTTTCAGCAAACTCTTGAACTTCTTGAACAGTCCATCCTTCTTTAACAAAATCTGGATACTGTTCGTATGCATTTGGAATCCATAACGTAATTGTTTTAGGATCATCTTCTGAAACTACAATTTCTGTTCCTTCTGGTATATCTTGTTCTAGAATTAACTGTAAATCCATATCATCAGTTATATCAATATCTTTCTTTTGAATATTAACTTTCATTTTATACATTTTTTCAAGAGTAGTTTGAACTTCTATATAATTCTTACCAACATAATTTTCAATTACATAAGTATCATTTTTACCTAAAGATTCAATAATTGTAATTTTAGTTCCCTTAGCTCTACTTCTTCCGATAGCAGGGTCAGTACCAACAACTTTTCCTTTTTCTATGTTATCACTATTTTCTTTTTTAGTTTCATCAAGTACAACAAATCCCTTATTAGTAAGTACTTTTTCAGCCTCGCTAACAGTTAATCCAGAAACATCAGGTATTCTTTCATTATCACTACCTTTTAAAGTTGGATAAAGAACAACTCCAATTGCAGCAACTCCACCAATGAATATAAATAATAATATTGCAATAATTATTGATGAAAAACTACCTTTTTTCTCTTCAACTTTGTCTATTTTCTTAGCCACAGGTTTCTCCTCTTTATTTTTATCTTTTTTGCTTTTATCCTTTACATCTTCATTATCATTCTTTACTTCTTTTAAATTAGAATCTTTTTCATCAACTTCATGTTCAGGAAATTTATAAACATATGGAGCTTGATTTAAATTTTCTTCATTTAAACATACCTTTAAATCATTATACATTGATTTAACATCATCATATCTATTCTTAGGATTCTTTGCAGTTGATTTTAAAATAATATTCTCAAGGCTTTGAGGAATATTAGAATTAATCTTTCTAACACTTGGAAGATCATCCTTCATATGTTTTAAAGCTATTTCAACAGCATTATCACCTTTAAATGGAAGTTTTCCAGTCAACAATTCAAAAAGCATAATTCCCATTGAGTAAATGTCAGACTTCGTAGTTGATCCTTTTCCACTTGCCTGTTCTGGTGGTAAATAATGAACTGATCCCATTACACTATTCGTTTGTGTTAATTGAGTTGAATTCATTGCCATAGCAATACCAAAATCAGTTATTTTAATTTTACCATCATCAGAAATCATTATATTCTGAGGTTTTAAATCTCTATGAATAATATACATATCATGAGCATGAGCAATACCATCAGTTAATTGTAACATTATATCCACGACTTCAGGAGCAGTAAGACTTCCACGTTTTTTTAATAATTGTTTTAATGTCCTTCCTTCCACATACTCCATAACAATATAATACGTACCATTATCTTCTCCAACATCATACATTTCAACAATATTTGGATGAGATAATGTTGAGGCCGCATATGCTTCTCTTTGAAATCTTCTTATGAATTTTTCATCATTAGCAAGATCTCCTCTTAATACTTTCACAGCAACTTTTCTATCTAAAAATGTATCTTGAGCTAAATAAACATTAGCCATTCCACCTTCGCCAATACTTTTTATAATCTCATATCGATCATTAATCATTTGCCCCTTTGTAAACAACGCTAATCACCACTTTCTGAAAATTCTAAATACGCTATTGAAATATTATCCGTACCCCCACGATTATTACTTTTTCTAATCAGTTTAATAACTTTGTCTTCTATTTCTATATCACTTAATAAAACTTTCTCTATTTGTTCAGGTTCTAACATAGAAGTTAATCCATCACTGCATAACAATACAGAAGATATATCCATATCACAATCAAATATATCAATATCTATAGGATTATTAGCACCTAATGCTTTCATAAGAACATTTTTCTTTGGATGATCTTTAGCTTCTTCAGGAGACAATTCACCAGCTTTTATAAGCAAATTAACAAGAGTATGATCATAAGTTACTTTATGCATTTTATTATCTTTTACAACAAATCCAGAAGAATCACCAATATTACCAATTAAAACATAATTTTTAGTAATTAGTGCCATAACCAAAGTTGTACCCATTCCCCTACTTTCAGGATGCTCAGCAGCATAACTAAAAATTAAATCATTAACTTCTGTTGCCATTTCCCTAATCCAGTTAACAGCTTTTGATTTTTCCATATTACAAAACGACTCATTAAAACATTTACTTAGATGACTTACAACAATACTTGAAGCAACTTCACCAGCAGAATGGCCTCCCATTCCATCAGCAACAGCCATCAAGTAATCTCCACTTTGATTCTTTGTGATAATTACACTATCTTCATTATGTGATCTTATCTTTCCTGCATCAGTTAAATAAAATGATTTCATAAACTCTCCTTTTTGCTCCTTAGTTGTCCACAAGCAGCACTTATTTTTGATCCAAACTCTCTTCTAATTGTAACTCCAATATTATTCTTTTTTATTATATCATAAAATTTCAAAATTCTATCGTTTTTACTTCTTTTATATTGAATATTATTAGTTTCGTTATATGGAATCAAATTCACATAACAATTTAATCCTTTTAATAGCTTACATAATTCAATTGCATCTTCATCATGATCATTAATATTATCAAGCATTATATATTCAAAAGTTATTCTTCTATTTGTCTTTTTATAATATATTTTTAAAGCATCCATTATATCTTTAATTTTATATGCTTTATTTATAGGCATTATTTCATCTCTGATTTTATCATTAGGAGCATGCAAACTTACTGCTAAATTCACTTGATATGGGAAGTCTGCAAATTCCAAAATTTTAGGAACAATACCAGAAGTAGAAACAGTTATATGCCTACTTCCAATAGATAGTCCTTTAGGATGATTAACAATTTTTATAAAATTAGTAACATTTTTATAATTATCAAATGGTTCTCCAATACCCATTATTACAACATGAGTTATTGTTTCTTTTATATCATTTTCTACTGCAAGTATTTGTAAGACCATTTCATATGAATTTAAATCTCTTACTTTTTTTAATCTTCCACTCTCACAAAACTTACATCCCATATTACATCCAACTTGACTAGAAACACATATACTTGTTCCATAATCATGTCTCATTAACACACTCTCTACCAAAGCCCCATCATATAACTCAAATAGATATTTGTTTACTTCAGTATCCCGCTCAACTTTAATTAATTTTAGTGGTTCAAGTGTAAAGTCTTCTTTCAGTTTTTCAATAACTATCTTCTTCATATCAGACATATCATCAAATGAAGTAATTCTTTTCCCATATATCCAAGAATATAATTGTATTGCTTTAAACTTTTTTTCACCAATACTAATAAAGTAATCTTCTAATTCTTCAATTGTTAAATCAAAAATATTTCTCATATTACACTTCCACTAATAACATAATTATAACATCTAATTATAAATAACACAAAAAAAAGATAATTAATTACAATTATCTTTACTTAATTTTTCTTAATAATAATAGACTTTTAGAATAAGTATCATCAATGAAGTCGGCTTTTTCTTTCTCCATACCATTAATTTCTATTCCTTCTCTGAAAATTCTATAACTATTACTCAAAGATTTAGCATCTAAACTCAATATCATAGATATTAGATTAGTTTCATACAAAGTTTTAATTTCATCATAATTAATATCTTCTTCTATAATTGAATGAATAAAATTATCTATAAGATTAATAAAATGATTGTTTCTTAAATTTAAATAAGACTCTAAAGATAAATCTTGATTAATTGCAACAACTTCATCACAATCAATTAATAGACAATCAATATTGTCTTCATCACCAAAGAACCAATCTTCAAGAGATTTACAGCAAGAAATAGTAGTATATAATTCAGAAACTAGCATTTTTTTAGATTTTCCATCTCTAGCATTATTAATATAATAATCAAGTATCTTAACATACTTTTTTTTCTCAATTAGATTAAATATACAAGTCAAAAACACTTTATTTTTGTGTTGATTAAGTTCATCTTTTTTAAACTCATCACGGGTAATATTTATTAGTTTTTTTTCTACAAGATCATCATATTTCTCATTAATTGTCGAATCATATATCTTTTCTAATATATCATAATCACTATACAATTTATATTTTAATCTTTCACATTTTGATCTTTCAACAAAATCTTTAAAATAATATAAAATAGATGAGTCATTTAATATAGGTTCCATTAAATTTTTTTCAATATTTTCTAATGTCCTTATATTAGAAAGCAATATAGAATAATTACCTTTATTTCTACCATAATTAATTTCTTCTTCAGCAATTAGAGTATATAAAGCACTAATTTGATTAGATACATAAATAACATTTTCAAATTTATTCATATATTCAAAAGATTTAGATTCCATATAATTCACCTTTGATTTGATATTTTATAATTACAATTAAAAAAATGCAAGAAAAAAACTAGATAAAACTAGTTAAAAATCTACTTATTTAATAATCTTTTTGTATATTCTTCTTTAATTAATTCTTCACCATTAAAATTTATATCGCCACAATGCTCTTTTTCAAAACATCTAAGCATATCATCAATTTTCTTTATATTATCTAAATCTATTCTTCCTAACAAATTCTCTATTATCATTTCTTTAGTAATTCCATAAAAAATTTCATAATCTCTTGATTCAATGATATGTAAATATGGATGAGAAGTATCTTTATTCAATATTGCGCCATTTGATAATGTCTTTACTCCACCATTTCTTCTTGGAATAATTAAATGGTGATAATTCGCAGTTTCTCTATTAACATAATATCCCATAAAATCAATATCATTAATTTTATAAGCATCAATCATTAATCTTGTAATATGTAGCATACCGCATCACCACTTTTTTTATATTAACATACTAGTAAATTAATATCAACGAATATTAAAACAAATAATAATTAACTATTTAAAATATTTTTTTCTTTCTTTAAGAGGAACTAATCTTTTAATACTTTCAATTTCATTTTTTATTTCTTTATTTGATTCTTCTATATGTGAATTAACAAAATCTGGTTCAGGCTCATAAATACCTGTCTTTCCATTATATAAATATCTAGGAGCTTGATATATATTCCAATCCATTAAAATATAATTATAAAATCTATCATATATATCTTTATGAGAAGTACTAATTACTCTAGGATTTGAATAAAACATTAAATCATAGTCATTCTTTTTTGCTGGTATATCAATTTTTCTTGCATTAGAATCAAATCTTTCTATTGAGTCATATCCCATATATTGAACACATATATCCTTAAAACCAGTTAATAGTTCTTTACTTACAGTTCTTTCTACCTGAACTAGTAATTCATGTCTATCATCATCATTTAAATTAAATTCTTTTTTTAATCTTTTTTCAATATCTATTTGATTATCAACTCTAGTTATTTTACCAACTGATTTTAAATAACTTCCATTTTTATAAGCATTAAGAAAAAACTTAAGTAAATCTAATTTGAATCTATCATAACTAAATTCTTCTTTTTTATTAATTCTTAACTCACATAATCTTAAATCATTTTGTATTTCATTATAAAAATCTTCAAACTTTTTATTTATATTTGAATAATATGATGCATAACCTCTATATATTAATTCATCTAAATCATCATCTAACATTTCCTTAATTTTCTCAGGTTTATGTTTCTTTAAGTATTCTGCATATTTACCATCTTTAGTATCACCAGTAATAATATAACTAATATATTTTAAATATGTTTGAGCAACTTGATTTGAAATTGAATTATGAAGGGATTCTCCAAGAGGAGTACTAAAATCAATTAATTCACCTTGTGGAGATAAGTATCCTGCAAAAGGGACTTTAAGTTTTATCTCTTTTTCTTTAATTTCTTCTTCTTTAAAATCTAATGTCATATTACATTCCCCCATTAATAAATTGAATTATCTCTTCTATAGATATTTTTTGTTGTTCTTCCCTAGTAATGGAAGATTCATTATCTCCATTTTGGAATCCATAATAACCGAAGTTAGAATGATTACCACCATCTATAATAACTTCTTGTGAATTATTATTCCAATATTTTTTATTATTTTCATACTTCTTAATATTTAATACGCCATCATTTGTTCCATAGATTGATAACATTTTAATATGATTATCAATTTTATTTGTTGGATATGCTGCTAAAAGAATTAATCCGGACACTTTATCTGTATGTGAATTTGAGTACATTGAAGCAACTGCACCACCAAGAGAATGTCCCATTAAATACCAATTGTCATAATCATAATTAGAATTATATATAATAGAACTTGCTTTATTTTTATCAAGAATTGCAAGCCTAAATGGCATATTAACGAGAAAACAATCAATACCATTTTCTGCTAATTTATATAATAATGGAGCATATGATATATTTTCTACTTTTCCGCCTTGATAAAATACTATTGCATTTTCATTACCATAACCATCAAAAAAATATGTATTATTATTTAAAGTAACAACTACATTATCACTACTTCTTAAATAGTTATAAACATCATCACTAGCTCTATAATAATCATTAATATACCAAATTAAATATATAAGAATTATAAAAAATAAAAAAGTAATAATAGATAAAATTAATTTCTTTTTTTTCATATAAACAACCTCAAAACAACTAATTCATTATATCATCATTCTACAAAAAAAATTAGGAAATCCTAATCTTTTTATGAAAGTAATATTACCTATCTATTTCATCAACATCTTTATCAATTTGTCCTTTAATATCTCTTGTTTTAATTGCATTAACAATTACAACAATTGCACTTAATAAAATGAAGAAATAGAATGAAACAAATCTATTTATAAGCATTGCACTACTCAATACTAATTCTCCAAAAATTCCACCGAATAATTTTAAAAATACTGTTTCGCTAACTCCAATAGAACCTGGGAGTGGAATACTACAAACCATAATATATAGCACTGATTGAACAGATAATAAATCTATATAATTATATCCTGAAAGTCCAAATGCCTTATAAACAAAGAATGGTACTGAATGAGAAATCAACACTTGTATAAATACTCTAATAATTGATTTAAAAAATTCTGCTTTATGTTCTTTTATAAACTTTGCACTATCATTATATTGAGCAAGTCCTTCTTCAATTTTTTTCTTCTTTAAATCTAGATTTTTAACTCTAATTAACTTTAGAATTTTAATTGCAAAGTTAACTAGCTTTTTAGTTACTTTTTTAGAAAATATTCCAATAAACATAAATACAAGAACTATAGAATTTAAAAATACTCCTAATGCAAATAACCAAACAAGTCCACCACTTAATATAGATGGATTAATAATTACACAAAAAATTGATACTAATAAAACACTTACCTGTACTCCACATAACTGTAACATCATAGCCATAGTAGCATTAGCAGAAGATATCCCTTCTTTATTCATATAATAAATCTCGACAGGTTGTCCACCAGTTGCAGCAGGAGTAATTGCACTAAAGAAAAAACAAATTAAAGTAAATTTTAAAGCCTTAAAAATTGAAATATTCTTTTCTCCTAATGATTTTAAAATACATTTAATATTGAATGATTCAGAAAAATAAACAGCAAACATCAAAAGAATACTTACAAAGACATAGAATAAATCAACAGACTTGATTGTATTTATAAGTTCATTAATATCTTGATCTTTAAATATAAACATATAAGTTAATACAATTAATAATAGGAAAAACACTAAATTTCTAATCATCTTTAAATTAGATTTCTTTCTAATAGTCATATCTCTATATTTTTCCATAAGCACACCTCTTTTTTATTTCATAGATATTATAGCACAATTCACTTCAATTAAAAAGCATCCTTAATGGATGCTTTCATTTATTTTTCTTTTGAAATTAATTTTTGAACATATTTTTTAATATATTCTATAGTTTCTTCTTTGCTTCCTCTAAAGTTAGAAGGTACTTCATTTAATCTTAATCCTTTAGTATATTTCTCACTAATTCCTTCTAAATCTTTATTAGTTAATCTTTCAATAGAACTATCTACATATTTCATATCTTTTATTTCATAAATATTTGATAATACACATGATGTAAGAATTCCATTTGCAAACATATTCATATGATAATTTGTAATTACATTATATGAATCCATTGCCTCTTCAATTACCTTCCATGAAACAAGTTCTACAATTTCTCCATTTGAATTATATACATGAGATCCAATCTTTAATTCATTATCTGCTCCTGCATTTACAAATTTGTTTCTATCTACATCAAAGACTTTATGGTCTCCAACTACTTCTAACTTACTTCCATCACTAAATTCAAGAAGATAATAATGACTTAATGTTTCTACTTTCTTAATCCATAATGGTTCAACATAAGTAAACTCACTCTTATCAAAATCCCAACATAAGATTAAATCATCAGGAGTAACATCTCTAAGTTTCTTTCTAAATCTTCTCTTCTTCTTTCTATCATATACATCTACTTCTGTATCTCCTGATAGACAACCACCACTAGAACGACCAAACCTAGTCGAAGTTATGTAATATTCAGGTTTTTCTAATCCTTGTTTAGGTTCATCATAACAAGCATATACTTCACCATCTTTAGTTACATAATATTGAAACTTACCATTACTAATCCATGATGTATAATTTTTACATTCATATTTTGTACCATTATCAGTACAATAAGAAGAATTTCCAAATGCACTTTGAAGTACCCTCTTATTTTCTTGATATGTTGCTTCTCCTGCTTTTGCTTTTAAGCAGTAATAACCAACACGAGCTCCTGAAATGTTCATTGAAGATGTAATACCAAAGCATAGATATCTATTTGTAACAATATTTTTTACTACTTCAATTTTAAAGAATGCATAAGCTTTATAACCACCAGATTCCGGAGTATTAAAATTATTTATGTTAACTGTATAATTAGTAAATGTTATATCCCTATAATTAGCAAGATCATAATTATCACCAATCGAAACATTCCACCAATTTGCATAAAATGTTCCTGTTGCTTTACAAACATTGTTTTCTAAAGTATATATTCCTCTAGGACTTGTTGAACATGATGATATAGTACATAAATTAGATACAACATTATTATTCCAAGCAGGTGTTGCCCATCTTCCAACGCCTTGATTATTACTACAAGAACGATTGCAATATGTTGCGCCTTCAGCACTAGTTGTACCACCTGCATAGCAAGTATTACAAGAAGAAGAATTAGTATTATTGGTATAACTACCTATAGCACATTTATCTATTCCTTGATCAGAACTATTATTGCTAAGTTGATATGTTCCTCCAGTACAATAGCTTCCTGCTGGACAATCGCTACAAGTTTCTGAACCCTGTGGAAGATATTTTCCTGCTTCACAAGTTACATCTCTTTTAATTTCAGTACTACTTCCACCATCAATTCCAACATAAGCAGTAGCTAATCTTTCATCATCCCAACTTCTACAATCTCCGTTTAAAATTAAAATTTTACTCTTTCCATCAATTTGTGTTGTATTTACGATATTTCTTATTTCAGTATTTTCTACATTGCTTTCTATCTTATCAATATCAAGCTGATCGACATTTGTTACTTCTTTTATTCCTTGTCCAGATGAGTCAGTACTTACCCAATAATAATTGTATCCTCTTCCATCAAATATTAAACCTACATAAGCTTCTGTAAACTCACCATATGGTGATTTAAGTCCATTTTCTGTATTTATACAGCTTGCAGGTAAATAGTAAGTTGTACCAGTATCGTACATTCCTAGTTTTCCTTCGTTTGCAATATTTCTTGCTCCACTGACTATATTTTTTGCAGTATCAATATAAGCATTCTTTCTTGAATCACTAATATATGTTGTAACACTAGGTATTGCTATTATCATAAGTATTCCTAATATTATTATTACTGCTAACAATTCAATCAAAGTAAATGCTTTAATTCTTTTTTTGGAACTCCTTTTTGCGGTTGCTGTTTTACTAGTAGCTGTTCCTTTTTTCTTAACAGTTACTTTTTTTTCAGTTTTTTTAGAATCTACTTTCTTTTTAGTAGAAACAACTTTCTTCTCCATATATCCTCCTACTATACATCTACATTATAGCTAACAAAAATAAATAAATCAAATAATACATTACATAAACAAGTAAATTATATGTCAAATGAAAAAAGCTAACAACTGTTAGCTTTATTAATTTAATTTTTCGTTATTATGTTTCTTCTTTGCTCTTTTAAAAAATAATAGCCCAAAAAATGTCACAATTATGCCAATTATTAATAATATGCTAGGAAATCCCAAACTACAAGAGTAAACAACAGAAGATGCAGATACTGAATTATATGTTGAAAAAATAGAAATTAATAAAAATAATAATAAAATCATTGATATAACTTTATGCCTTTTTTTTATTAAGAAAAAAATAATTATAGAAATAATTAGAAAAAACACTCTAATCCCTGTCTCTGAATAACTGAACGATGCTTTAGAATGTACTTTGTAATTATATAAATGTAAAGGGAAAATACATCCAACAATCATAATAATAGAACCAATTATTGATATTAATTCACTTTTTTGTTTAATTTTAGTTTTAATCTTTTCATTTTTATCATTTTCAACAGTATTAATTAATACAGTATTTTTGCCATTTTTCTTTTCTTTTTTGTTCAATACAATTAAAGCTATTGTACAACCCAAAATACCAAAACCAGCAACAAAGTAATAATATCCTGAAAAACTTGCGCCATAATTATTATTATCTAGAATAAATAATCCATACAATAAAAATGAATTCAACAAATATAATAAATTAAATATAATAGATAAAACTCTTTTATTAAGAATCTCAAAAATCAATAATAATAGTAAAGAAACAATAAACAAAATAATAATTACTACACTAAAACTTGCTTCAGAAGAATCAACATTCACTCCATAATTAGAACTTGCTTCATTAGCTTTTTCTAAGCTATACCCCATTACTTTCAAATGCTTAAATGTAGACATATTTATTAGATCGCCATAACTCATATCTAAATCATAAAAAATTTTTTTACTTTCATTTCTCTCAAGAAAATTTAAATGACTTCCCTTAGCACTACAAAATGGTAAAAAGAAACTGATAATAATTGAAACACACAAAATAACAATAGCAGTTTTTAAAATAACCTTAGCTTTCATAAATCCTCCTATCATAATTATATAATATTTACAACATTAAAACAATAAGAATATATTTATGATGACAGCTTGAACATTCATAGTATCCAGCAAACTGTTCTATTTTAACTGCATTTCCTACACCAAATGCAAATATTATACATCCACAAATTATAAGTAATACTCTTAACCAAATATCAATTTCAACAAATAAAGCTACAAATATTAACGTTATTAAAATATACTATAAATTATATTTTGTTAACACGAACTGAAAGTTGAATTCTATTTTTGCAAATATTTTAATTATCATATTTCTTCTATTTTAGTTTTTCACTTATTTCCTTAGTAATTTTTCTAGGTCCTCTTATTGCTTTAATTCCTAACTTATTTAAATATTTAAAAGTATAATTCTTATTGTCTAATCTTTTTAATAATTTAATCTTCATAACATGATTCATAGACACATTTTTATCTTTATATTCATACGGAATATTTACTTCTATTGCCCTACATTTATACATTATTTTAGAATATGGATCTGATACATACAAATAAACTATATCATTAATATTAACATCACTTGATTGTTTCCATATTATTTCATCAACATCGTTAAAACAATTAATAATATCATAATATTTTGGATTAGCTGGAACTATCCATTCTTTTGGCTCGCTTATAAGATTATATGATTCATCTAATAATGAAATTATTTCTGCATCATCTAAAGTATCATTTAATAATATTGAAACCCAATCAGATTTTTTCATATGATAAGCTTCATAAAATCCTTTTTCTTTTAATAAATTTTGAATTTTATCTTCATCTAGTTTAACATTAATGATTTCAACTTCTCCATTACCATTATCTAACTTAGATAAATCTAAATTCATTATTATGCTATACCACTTATTATTATTTTTATTTCTAAAAACACCATATTGAGGAAACTTTTCCCATAAAAACTCAGGATCATCATTATATTTTTCTTTAATATATCTACTAATCCTATTTGCTTGATTTGAAATAAAATAATTTGATTCATAACAATGATTCTTAATATCAATTAAAATTGCCTTATAAGCTTCCCTAACATTATTTACAAATTCTCCAGCCATATCAGTTCTAATATTTGTATATTCTTCATTATCCTGTAAGTCAATTACTTTACCACATAAGTTTCCTTTATCATCAATATTAATAATTGCTTTAAAGTCATTATTCAAAAATATCTTTTCAAGAGTATAAATATTATTTTTCTTTTTAAATCCATATTTTTCTAGAAGATTAAAATTAACATTAGTTCTTTTAAAGATTTCATTTTCTATATTCAAGATAATCACCTGTAACTTATTATATCATTAAAAAAGAGAATTTTACATTCTCTAAGTATTATAACTACTTTTCTTCTAAAGTATATTTATCACGGCTAATTGAAATATCAAAGATTTTCTTTTCACCATCAGGTGACTCTAATATCATTTGAGTTTTACCTGCTTTTCTAAATTCTGAAAAAACCATCCAATCTTCTACTCCATTATCATATTTAATAGTCAAATCCCCATATTCTTTATCAACTAAATAAGCTTTATAAGAGTCATCAAAATTATACTTTTCTCCATTAGATAAAATATAAGTATCGTAGATTATTGGATTAATTATACATAAAATTGCTATTAAAATAATTATAATTGCACTTATTATTAGTCCAACAATCTTAATATTTTTATTTTTAAATATAACTAGTGGATAAATAATTAATGAAATTATACAAAAAATTGTAGTTAAAAGATGTCTTGGAAAAGAAAAAAACATTTTAGATAAATAGCCAGCATATTCCATCCCTACAAACAATAACATAGAAACAAGAATTAATAATCCCCACCATTTATCTTTTTTCATATAATATCCTATAAATCCCATAGGAATTGTTGCTATTGTCCAACCAATCCAAAATCTATAAAATGTCATAAACAAATTACTTTGATTTACTATGTCTTGAAATAAATACACCAATGGTTGACTTATTAAAAAGAAAACAAAACACTTTAATGCCGAATCTTTTGCTGATTTACTATTCATAATTATAAATACTCCAAAAAAAATCCACACTTCAAAAGTTACTGCCAAATCACTAAATGATGTATCTTTTGCTATAGGAATCATACAATTTTTTTTCATAATATTTTAATCTTATTTAATAACATGCGCGGTTATAATTGTATAACTATAAGAGTTAATAGTAATCTTAATATTATCAATTTCACAGTACCAATTTTTACCTTGCTTATAAATTTTACAATTGCTATCTAATACTTTACTCTTACAAAATTCTACTACATTATTTGTATCTATTTTTAGATTTTTTTTAATTCTATCAATACCCATTTCAGTTGTATGAACTTTATTTATATTTTGTAACAATACTTCTTTATTCATTTCTATCAACTCCTAATATCTCAATTTTTCAATTGATTTTATTTTATCAAATAATATTCATTATCTTTCGCATCAACCACATTATTGAATATACTTTTACCTTTACTACAATCTTCTGTATGTATAATAATTGTTTCATTTGGATTGGTAATCCTATTTAATTCTTTAAAAGCTTGTTTATCTGCATGTCCAGATGTATGTAAATTAATTATATCGATATTCATTTTCTTTAATTCTTGAATAAATCTATTTATTCTTTCTTCTTTTTCAATATATCCTTCCCACATAGAATAAATTATGCAAGCATTTTTTAATAATCCTTTTTCATATAACTTTTTAATATCTACTAACATTGATTCTTTAACTTCGATTGTAAAAAACGGATAAGCACCTAATAAATTATTTTCAATATCCATATATTTTTCTTTAAACCAATCTGGTCTATTTTTATACTTATAAGGCATCCATAAATAAACATTAACATTATCTACATTTATAAATCTATTAATAATATCTTGTAAATGATAAGAAAATAAATCCAAAATAAATTTTTTATTTGATTTAATAGAAGCTCTTAAAAATGATGCTGTTCTATCTATGTTTGTAGATGATTGCATAACTAAGACTTGATCATATTTTTTCATTATCTTAACTGCTTTATCTTCTAATTCCACTTCACTCATATATTTGTCAATAAGTCTAGTTAATGTAGTTCCTTCTGTTATCAACATATCAACTTTACCAATACTTTTTAGTGAATGTTTTATTACCTCATTTTTTCTTCCATGATTTCTAAAGTCCCCCGTATGAAGCAACTTTTTATTATCCCCTTCTACTAGAAACATACAAGAATTATATGAAGAATGATCTCCCATATAAGCATATACTTTTATGTCACCATTATCAAATATACATCTATCTTTATTGTTTTCGTTTTTTCTATTTTCTTCTATTTTAAAAGTATTAATACATCTTGTTACTTTTTCTTTATTACAAAAATCACAAGTTAAATTATGAATTTTTAATGTAGTCTCTTCAACATATAATGGTATATCTTTATTAATTTTATTTATAAGTCCAATGTGATCTCCATGCGAATGAGTAATAAATACAGCATTATATAATGACTTTCCTTTAGTTAATCCTTCAAGTTCAAACTTTTCATTATTTTCTTCTAAGTCATCACCAAAATCTATTATAATTCTAGTATCCCTACACTTAATTTCAGTAATACATCCTCCAATTTGTTTTGTCCCCTTTATTATTTTTACTTCCATAATGTACTCCTTTATTATAATCTACTATATAAATAACAATATGCTAAATAGCTCTTATTTACTAAATTTGCTTTAGGAATTGTTTTATTACTTTCTTTCAATTTATTTATTATATTATAGATTTCTACATCATCTAACTTAATACTTTTTAAATAATTAAAGACTTCATCTTCGATTAATAAATTATATTTATTTGCAAGCATAGATACTAAGTCATCAAACCATAAATTAGGTTTATTTTCTAATTCATATTTTAGTTCATCAAAATATATTATTTTACCATCAAAACTTCTAAATAAATCATATACATTTTTATTATTACATAGTTTAATATATAAATTATATTTAATATTTTCATTTGGTATAAATTGTAATTTAATTAGATTATCCTCAAACTCATGATAATCATATATAGTTCCTTCACTAGTATAAGCAGTAATATAATTAGAAGGTAATAAATAAAAACTGTTAGAATTAATATCATTAAATAATGGTATATCAATCAAATTATTAGATATATAATCTTTAGCATTAATTTCTAAATAATTATGTGTTTTAATTTCATAATTTTTAATTACTCTAAAAACATTTTCTTTTCTTATTTTAAACCCAAATCTACATTTAATTAAATTGTATTTATTATTTATATATTTAAATAATTTTTTATAATAAAACTTAGGATCTATCATAACATTAATGCTTAAAGAATTAGAATATAATAATTCGTATGGCAAATTATATGGCTCTATTCTTGTAATACCTAAAACATAAGAAATAAATGAATTATTTGCATATCCTTCTATTAAATATGGCTCATTATTTTCTTTACAATAACTTGTTATTGATAGTAAAGTCATAAAATAATCAGTATAATTCATATCATTAATTAATTCTAATTCTTTATTTAATCTATTTAATACTTTTTCAGTTGGTTTTTTATATAAAACATTAAAATTATTAAATACTATTTTTTTAAATTCTTCAAAGTTATAAT
>CAMNJQ010000042.1 GCA_946541575.1 uncultured Clostridium sp.
TTACTTGTTAAAATAGTTGATAGTAATAAAAAATATAATATGCAAGAATCTATTCCTTATGAAAGTGCTAAACCAATGTATTTAGTAGATGATGTAGATAGTCAAGAAGTATTAAGAGATATAGTATTAGATACTTGTAAAGATTTAAAAAAATAAAAAGCTCGCAAGATTAAGATATTAAGAAAACAAGAGTATTAATCAAAAATACTCTTGTTTTTATATTCAGTTTCAATAATATGCATTATTTCTTCAGGAGTCTCTTTACAGTCATTATCAAGCCATTTTTTAATTATTGCATTAAGACCAGCTTTAAAGAATTCTATGTGATAGTCAATAAACTCATCATTATATAATAATTTAGATAAGTTAATATCATATTCATACATTGGCAAAGAGTTAGTTTCTAATTTAAAATATGTTTTATAGAATAATTGATTATTTTTTATATGTTTAAAAAGTTTAAGAAAGTCATTAGAGCTTTCACGGCTTTCATATTCATCCTTATATACTTCTTTTAATTGTTCTTCCATTCTTAATCTAAATTTATCTGCAAGATCATATACATCTAGGAAGTTAGCGTAAAAAGTTGTTCTATTTAACTTTGATAATTTGCATATTTCAGTTACTGATATTTCAGATAAGCTTTTCTTTTGAATAAGGTTAGCAAAAACTTTTTCAATTGTATCAATTGATTCTTTTTTTCTTTTGTTATTTGGTATATTCATTTTTCACTCCATTATCTCAACAAATGTTTAAAAATTGTTGATTGTTTTAAAAAACTATAAATATTATACTATAAATGTAATTGGTCAACAAGTGTTGGCTTAAAGAAGGAGTTAAATATGGCTAAGTCAAAATTAGTTAAGGCAAATGAAAAAACTGCTGATGCAGTAGTAGGAGGTTACAAAAAAATTGAAAATGGAGTTGTTAAAACATATACAAAAATTGAGGATAAGTTTGTTGATGAGTTCTTAACAAAAGATGGAGAAACAGTAGAAGAGGCTAAAAAAAGATTAAAAGAAGAAGACAAAAAGCGAAGAAAAGAACAAGAAGAAAGAATTAGAAAACATTCTAAATCAACTGAAGAAATACAAATAGAAATAAAAGAGAAATATGGAAGGCGAATATCATGAATAAAATATCAAATATAATTGTAAAATATCAAAAGACAATTGTTGCAATATTTTTAGTTTTAGCACTTGTTATGACAATTTGTGTCACTCAAGTTAAGATTAATTATAATATGCAAGACTATTTGCCTGAGGGAGCAAACTCAACAAAAGCAATAGAAATAATGCAGGAAAATTTCAATGATTCAATTGCTAATACTAATGTATTAGTTATGGATGTAACAATTGATGAAGCATTAGAATATAAAGAAAAAATATCTAAAGTAGAAGGAGTAGAACATATTTCTTGGCTAGATGGTGCTATGGATTTAGAAACATTACATAAGTTAGTTGGGGAAGATGGGAATTTGCAATTAGATTATTTGGATGATACAACAAGAACCACTTTAGAAGGATATTACAAAGATAGGAATGCTTTGTTTCAAGTAACAATTGAAAGCGGAAAAGAACAAGATGCAGTTAATTCTATTTATGAAATAATTGGTGAAGGTAATGCAATGAATGGTTCTGCTGTTGACCAAGCAAATTCACAAAACATAGCACTTACACAATCAGTAAAAGCAATAATGTTAATAGGACCACTTATTATAATATTATTAATACTTGCAACAACAAGTTGGATAGAACCGTTTATATATTTATCAACAATTGGTATAGCAGTAATTATTAACTTAGGTATTAATATATTTAGAGGAAGCATATCTTATGTTACTTTAGCAGTTGCCCCTCTTTTACAATTAGCAGTATCACTAGATTATGCAGTATTTTTATCTAATAGTTTTGACAAATATAGAAGACAAAAAATAGAAGTAAAAGAAGCAATGAAACTTGCAATGAAAGACTCTTTAAAATCAATTTCAGCTTCAGCATTAACAACATTATTTGGTTTTGTTGCTTTAATGTTTATGGACTTTAAAATAGGTCCTGATATGGGATTTAGTTTAGTAATTGGAGTAATATTAAGCTTTGTAGCAGTACTTACATTACTTCCTGCTTTAATACTATGTACATACAAATTAAATGATAAATGTAAGCATAAACCATTCTTACCAAGTTTTAGAAAATTAAGTAGTGGATTAGTTAAAGTAAGAATACCTTTATTGATAGTAATGGTTGTAGTAGTTTTATTCTCATATAATGCTCAAAAAGATGTTAGTTATATTTATGGCTCAGGAGAGGCAACTGAAGGCTCAAGAATTGCTATTGATACAGAAAAAATAGAAAGTACTTTTGGTCATAGCAATATGATTGCAATACTTGTACCTGTTGGAAATCATGAAGCCGAAACAAATATGTATAAAGAACTAGAGCAATTAGATTATATAAAAAGTATTATTAGTTATGCCAATACAATTGGATTTGAGGTTCCATTAGAAATGGTTCCAGAAAGTGCTAAATCAAACTTTTATTCAGATAAATATGCAAGAATAATATTATCTACAACATTAGAAGATGAAGGAAAAGATGCATTTGATTCAGTAGAAGAAGTAAAAGGAATTGTTAATAAATACTATGATGAAGAAGATGTTTATATGTGTGGTAACACAGTAAACATGTTTGATATGAAAACTACAATAGAAAATGATAATAAAGTAGTTAGCTTAATTACGATAGTAGCAATATTCTTAGTCTTACTATTTGAATTTAAGTCTTTGATTATCCCAGTAATTCTAATATTAAGTGTTAAGGGATCCATTTGGATTACAATGGCCTTATCTGGTATGAGTGGAGATCCAGTAAACTATTTAGGATACTTAGTTGTTAGTACAGTAATGATGGGAGCAACAATTGATTATGCAATATTAATTACAGATAACTATATAAAAATAAGAAAAGAAAAATTAAGTATTGATGCAATTAAAGAAACATTAACATCAAGTATTAAATCAATATTAGTATCTGCATCAACACTCGCTTTTGCTGGATTTACATTAGGTCTAACTTCAAGTGAGAATGTAGTTAAATCACTTGGATTAATGCTAGGTGAAGGTACTGTAGTAGCATTCATTATCTCAATTACATTACTTCCAGGAATCCTTGTACTTGTTGATAAGCTAATACCAGTATTATCTTTAGATATGGACTTTGCTAAAGAAAATAAAAAAGTAGAAGTAAAAGAAGTACCAATTATTGATTTAAATTCTAGAAGAATTATTTGTATAAATCGTGAATATGGTTCAGGTGGACATGAAATAGGAAAGAAAGTTGCTGAAAAACTAAATATACCATTTTATGATTCTGAAATATTAGAAGCAGCAGTAGAAAAATTAGGTATCGATAAAGATTTATTATCTAAAGGTGATGAAAAACTAAAAGGAAAACTATTATATACTGCATTATATGAAGGAGATAATAGTGAGTATTATGGTAAAAGTTCTAATGATATATTATTTGATACAGAAAAACAGATATTATTAGATGCAGCCAAAGAAAGTGATGCTGTTATGGTAGGTAGATGTTCTAGTGAAATAATTAGGAACAATACTAATGCTAAAGTAATATCTATATTTATATCAGCTAATCTAGAAGATAGAATTAAACGTAAAATGAAACAAGAAAATAAAGATGAAAAAATTATCATCGAAGAAATAAAAAAGAAAGATAAAACTAGAAGTGCATATTACAAATATCATACAGGTATGGAGTGGGCAAGTCCTTCAAGCTATGACTTTACATTAAATACTTCTTCTCTTGGAATAGATAGAACAGTTGATTTACTTGTAATGTCATATAACCAAATGAAAGTTGAAAAAAATAATATTAAAGAAACAAAAAGTAATCCAGATGATATAAAAGGTGGACTTAAAAAAGTAACTGATACAGTTGTAGATGGATATACAAAAATAGAAAATGGATTTGTAAAAGCATTTTTAAGAAAAAATGGAGAAACAGTTGAAGAAGCTAAAGCAAGATTAAAAGAAGAAGAAAAAAGAAGAAGAGAAAAACAAAGAAAATATTTAAAATCCACAGAAGAAATACAAAAGAACATAAGAGAAAAATATGGAAGGAAGAAATAATAAAATATGAAAAAAGAAACATTAATTGAAATTATTTTAGGAACAGTAGGTGGACTTGTATTTGCCTTTGGAATGTGCATGGCATTAGTAGAAGAATGGAACTTACTTATTCCTGGAGCTATAACTGGAGTAATAGGAGCATTAATACTATTATGTATATTCCCAGTATATAGAAAGTCTCATCCTAAAAAAGAAAAATTAACTATTGATCGAGGATTAATCTTAACATGGACACTTGGAGTTGTTGGGGCACTTATTATGGGTGTAGGAATGAGTCTTGTTATGGTAGGTAATCCAAGTACAGGACAATTTATACTAGGTACAGCAATAGGAATAGTAGGTTTAATAATATGTGTATTAAACTATCCAATATATTCATATTTAAAAAGCAATAAGTAATTAAAGGGAAGATTAGTTCTTCCTTATTTCAATTTTGGAAAAGGAGTTAAAGGTAGTATGCATAAGAAAAATATTTTTCGTTTTAAACCAATAACAATAATATTGTTAATTATTAGTACAATTGTTTTGCTTATATATAGTTTAGCTTATGATAAAGCATTAGATCCAATCAAGTATTTTAGTTATCTTTACTCAACATTTTCATTAATTGTAGTTTTATTTAATACAAAAAGATTCTATTCATATCTTAAAGATGGATTTTTAAATACTAATATATTTAAGAATACAAAAAAACTTTTATATAAAAGTAAACTAATAAAAAAGTATTTTGAAGATGTTAATTTTAAAACATTAATTAACTTATGCTTTTCTGCAGTAATAAATTTTAGTTTCATATTTATAAAATTTACAAATGGAATATTAAATAAATCAGTATGGTTTGTTTCACTTGCATTATATTATTTCTTATTAACTTTAATAAAAATAGTTTTATTAAATAATTTAAGAAAGTTTGATAAAAAGAAAGAGTATAAGATTTATAAAAATGTTGGATATTTCATAATGGCATTAAATGTAGCATTAGTAATAATGATTATTCAAATGGTTAATAGTAATGTAGCAGTTGTATATGAAGGATATATTATATATCTAACAGCACTTTATACTTTTTATTTAATTATAAGTGCAATTATAAATGTATTTGTTTATAAGAAATATAATAGTCCTATATTATCATCAGTAAAAGTAATTAATCTATTAACTGCAAGTGTTTCAATATTAATGCTTCAAACAACCATGATTGCAACATTTGGAAAAAATGAATTAGATTTTATGAGATTAATGAATGCAATAACTGGAGGAGTAATATCTGTAATAGCTTTAAGTATTTCTACTTATATGATAATTAAATGTCAAAAGAAACTAAAAGCATCGAAAGATTAAGATATTTCATCGGTTATAAAAAAGATATGAGTGAACATATCTTTTTATTTTTTAAATAAATTTTTAATAATATCAATTGTTATATTAGTCATAACATCATAATTTATATTCTTATGCTTGTGATATATAATTTCGTGACATAAATTATCAATAAGTCCAATAATTATATGAACTTTTTCTAATAATTGTTCTTCTTCATAACCATTTTTTACTAATAAGTTTTTAATTTTTTCTGTAACTTCAAATTCCTTATCATAAAAATATTTTGCAACATTTGGATCAGTATGAATCATGGCAGTTATTTCTTCATGAGCACTTTGAGATAATTTATGATTTTTAATTTGACTAGCTATTAAATTTGTCAAA
>CAMNJQ010000043.1 GCA_946541575.1 uncultured Clostridium sp.
TCAGCAGAAAAACTAACGAATTTCATAAAACAAAGAAATAGAAATATATAAAAGAAACAATAAAAAACACTCAGAATTAATTCTGAGTGTTTTTACTTATATTTTCATAGTATTCAAAGATATGAGTAACTTTTGTTTGATTTTCTATAGAATAGTCGGTCCAAAGACTATTTATTGAATCTAAAAGCAGATATGCTTTATCAATATCATTATCGATGCTAAGTAGTCCATCAATTAAGCATTTTTCATTACCTGAAAACTTATATTGTTTAATATTTTCCTCAGATAATAATTTACATAATCTATAAGCATATGGCATGAACAAATCATAAGATTGATCATAGTCAGCTTCGGTAAAATACATTCTAGAAAAAACTTCATTAATAGTTTCCAAAAGTATATTAGGATTAGAGTCCATTGAATTATATAAAGAATCATTGCTAATTAAATGATTTAATTCATGGAATAAAGTGTGCTTATTGGTTGATTCAAAATTTATATTTGGATTATTAGAATAAATATAAATAGTATTAGAAGCAGAGTTATATTTTCCAGATACAGTATCATCTTCAGAGTATACATATTCAATATTAAAACTAGAAAGTCTTTTTTCTGCTAAGCTTAAATCTATATACAAATAGTTATCATCAAATTCTTCTTTAAGTGATTCTATACAAAATTCTTTTTCGTTATCTGCTAAGAAGGAATTACTGTTTATTGCAGATGATATATTGTCGTATGAATAATCTTTATAATCAACAAGTTCATGCTTTGGCCTAATACTATATTTAACAGTATTAATAGTATGAATTGGGATTAGGCCAATAATGATTTTTAAAGCAAGAATAATAAGAATAATAAAGATTTCAGTTTTAAAAATCCAATTCAAAAAACCAAAAGGCTTTTTATTAGCATTTTGGTTTTTCTCTTCTAAATTATTTATTCTAAATTCGTTCATAACTTTTAACCTATTATTATAATTTATTTTTGATTGTCTATATCAAAATAAATAGAAGTAGAAGCCGTTTTATATTTAACTTCTGGAGCTTTACTTGAGCCTCCAAACATAAATACTAGAGTAGCAACTATAAGTCCAACTACAACTTCAGCTTTTAATACTTTTTCTAGTATTTTGCAGCCTTTTTCAAGCATTTGAACTTGTTTATCATCGGCTACTATAAGTGAAGTAGAATTGCTTGATGTATTACTACCAGCGTTATATTTACTTAAATAATAATTATAGATTGCAAGTTGTTCGTCTGTAAAATTCTTTATTAATTCATCCTTTGTGCTGATATTATTTTCTTTCATATTAATCACCACGAGGAAATTATACCACGGTTTACCGATTATGTCAACAAAAATGAAGGGATATAGTATTCTTTGTTTACGAAATAAAATCTTATTTCAAATATATAAAAAATTATTGAAATTATTTTTGCATTATGTTTATAATATTATTGTAAATTGAAAAAATTCAAAGGAGAAACTATGGAAGAGAATAATAATTTAAATGATGAACCAAAAGTAGAAGAAACTGAAAGAAAGTACAACAATTATGAAAATCCAAAAAGATCAGTGACAATAAGCTTGTCTACACTTGTATTATTAGTAGTTATTACAGTTTTAACAGTTATAGTAGTTCTTTTAGGAATAAGAACTAATGATCAACACAAAGAAATATCAAGATTAAAAGAACAATTACCAGGCAGTCGTACATATAGAGATATAAGAGATCATGGAGAATTTAGAGATTATAACCCTTTTGTTGAGGATGATGGTTCATTGTATAATGAAGATGATGATGATTATGAAGATGATATGCCTATAGAAGATATTGATGATTACAATGATGAAGACGATGATTGGGAATATGGTCCCGAAAAATATGGACTTACACCAATTGATGAATATTTAGAACCTGATACATCAAATTATAGCAAGGATGTATCTAAATTTGATTTAAATACGATTAAAGAATTTACAGCAAAAGCTGTAAGACTAGATAAAGCAGCATCTGATTGTACAAAAGAAGCTTTAACGATGCTTAATCTATTAAAACCAGAAGAGTATGATCGTATACTAAAAGGTAAGTCAATTGATGAGAATAAATACTATTATGCAACCAATATAGACTATAAAGATTTCTTAAAAGCAATCAATGAATATATGACTGGTATATATGTATATAATTCTCTTGATTTATCATGCTTCTACGTTAACCAAGATGGAAAACTATGTTTTGAAGATTGGGGTGAAGAGCCTCACAATATTGAATTCTTAAGCTTTGAAATTGCAAAAGATGATGAAGATTATGAGGATGAAGATTTTGATGAAGAAGATGAAGATCCTGAAGAAAGATTATTAAATCCTAGTGAATATGTTTTATGTATTGCAAGAATTAAAGATACATATGGAACAGCAGAATATACAGATGACTTTAATATAGAATTAACAGTAAAAGATGGTAAATTATTATTAAATGATTGGTACTAATAATTATGAAAAGAATTTAGCCTTAGTTGACTAAATTCTTTTTTTGTAAGCTTGACTTAGAGTGTGGTCCAAGGTATATTATGTTTGTGAATCGATAATTATTGTGATTTAATAAATGTGAAAGAGAGGTTTACGATGAATATAAGTGAAGTAAGCCAAAAGTATAATGTATCAAAAGATACTTTAAGATATTATGAGAAAATCGGACTATTAAAACCAATTGCCAAGAATAAAAGTGGAATGAGAGATTATTCTTTAGAAGATTGTATAAGACTTGAAGAAGTTCTTTTTTATAGATCAGCAGATATTGCCATTGATAGACTAAAAATGTATATGGACTTATTTGAAAAAGGAGACAGTACATTAGAACAAAGAAGAACTATACTTGTAGATTATATAGTTCATTTAGAAGAAGAGCAAAAAGGAATTGGCAAATCTATAAAAATAATAAAAGATAAAATAAAAGTATACGATCAATTAATAGAAGAATACAACAAAAAGAAGAATAAAAAATAAAAAAATACCATCAAATATTGTTTTATATTATAAGTACTCTTATGATATAATCTATTCGATGGTATTATTTTTATGCCGAAAGGAGAAAAAAATGGGATATTTAGGAGAAGATATTAAAAAGTTAGGATTTGGACTTATGAGACTTCCTAAAGATGAAGAAGGACATATTGACGTTGAACATACAAAGAAGATGGTTGATGAGTTTATTGATGCAGGATTTACATATTTTGATACTGCATATGTATATCCAGGATCAGAAGAAGCAATTGGAGAAGCATTGGTTGAAAGATATCCAAGAGATTCATATACTTTAACAACAAAGTTAGCAGCGTGGGCATGTAAGTCAAGAGAAGAAGCAATAAATCAGTTTAAAACAAGTTTGGAAAGAACAGGAGCTGGATACTTTGATTTTTATCTTTTGCATAATCTAGGAGAAGGAAGAACACATTTCTTTGATGATTATAAGATATGGGATTTTGCTCAAGAAATGAAAAAAATGGGACTAATTAAACATGTTGGATTTTCATTCCATTCTACAGCAGATGAATTAGAAGAAATATTAAAAGCACATCCAGAAGCAGAGTTTGTTCAACTACAAATAAACTATGCTGACTGGGAAAGTAGTTCTATTCAATCAAGAAAATGTTATGAAGTAGCAAGAAAATATAATAAACCAATAATAGTAATGGAACCAATAAAAGGAGGATCACTTGCAAATCCACCAGATACAGTAAAAAAAGTATTTGATGATTTTGGTAATGGTTTAAGTTATGCTTCATGGGCAATTAGATTTGTTGCATCATTAGATGGAATACTAACAGTATTATCTGGAATGAGCAGTTTAGACCAAATGAAAGATAACATATCTTATATGAAAGACTTTAAGAAACTAACTGACGAAGAAAAGGAAATTGTCGAAAAGGCAAGAATAGAACTTTCTAAGATACCAACAATACCTTGTACAACATGTAATTATTGTGCTAAAGTATGCCCAATGAATATAGGTATTTCAGGTTCATTTGAAGCTCAAAATATTTTTACATTATATAACAATTATGA
>CAMNJQ010000044.1 GCA_946541575.1 uncultured Clostridium sp.
ATTTTTATATTTTAACTTGTGTTCGATATTTGCCCAGAAATCCATTCCAAGCGTTCTTATTTGTATTTCGACCTTAACATATATTGTTCCAGAAGATAATGCAACTGGAACTTCTGTGATTAAATGATAACTCATATAGCCACTTTGCTTAGGATTTTTCAAATAATCTTTCTTTGTAAGTATTCTGAAATCTTGCATGTTTTCTATTATACTTAATAAATTATAAACATCTTTTTTAAAGTTACATACAATCCTTATTCCGGCTATATCAGATATGTTTGTATATAGATTTTCATATGTCAATTCCAGCGACCTTCGTCGCATCTTTTTTATTATACTTTCTGGTCTTTTTATTCTAACTTTTATATATTCGATAGGATCATAATTAGAAAAAAGTTTCATTTCTTCTTGTATAGTATTTATCTTAAGTTCAATTTCTTTTAATGCTGCTCTATATAAGAACATTACTCTTTGAAATTTTTGACTATTAATATCAATAATTGTTTTATCATCAATGTAATTTTCGACGTTCGCCAAGTAGTTGTTTTTCATTTATCAACCACCTTCCTTCGTATTTTCTACGAACATCTTATTAATTATTTATTGATATTTCATTGTTAATTTGTAAATATTGTGTGAATTTTAAACAACGAAACACATCATAAAATACACGATACTACATATCGTTAACATCGATGATGTAAATATCATTTCATAATTAAATATTTTACTTTCAGATTTTTCTAGTCTGCTCATAATAAGTAGTAATCCACATAATATTGGAACTATCATGTATCTTGAATTTGCTGATGAAAGATATGGCATTGATAAATTTAGGTATATAAACCCAAACCACCAAGATACAAAAGTCGTTAATAATACAATATCATCTTTATAATAAATAATCATCATATATAGTGATTGAATGAATAAGACAAACACTAGTATTATCATTATTTTCTCAGATATCAATCTAGATACAACTAGTCCAAATCCAACTTGTGAATTAATATATGAATTAAATAAATTATATTCTTTCAATTTAAAGATATTAGATGGTCCAAATCTATCAAATAGAGAATACATAGCTACAGATCTATCTTCCGGCGGTTGTGAAATACCAATTGTATTTTTTCCAATTGATAAAGAATAAATATGGTATGGTAATCCTAATGCACAAACAATAACCATTAGTATGACAGCTTCTACCGCTAGTTTTTTCCAATTATTATCTTCTTCATATACACTCTTGTGTAAAGTAATGAAGTATACAATTATGCATGGTAATATCATTACCACAATTGATGATTTTGTTAGCAATCCTAATCCTATACATAGTGATAAAAGAATAGTATTTTTATATGATTGATCTTTCTTCCACCTTATTAAATATAGTAAGGATAATAGTGAAAATAAAGTAACAAGTTGATCATTATTAATGGTACCACTCATATATATACCGATTGGTATAAAAGTAACAATCATAATTGCCAATAGTTTATTTCTTAAACTAATATCAAACTCATTAAGAATCTTAATAAAAGAAAAAATAATTAGCATTGAGTATAATACACTGATATATTGCATGCTTTCAATTTTAATCATTGCAGAATCAGTAAAAATATCCATTATTTTAAGCCAACCTGCAAAGATAGCATGACCAAGTGGTGGATGGTAATATTGTCCAATTATTTTATCTGGTATTTTTCCAGTCTTATATACTTGTAATATATAATCTAAATGTCTACCAATAAATCCATCAACTGTAGAATCTGCCATTACATTTTCATAATCTTCTGCTGTTTTTAATTCACCAACTCCTGCATCAAATTGACACTCTATAACACTCGTACTATTAATAAAAAGAATTCTTACTATTAAACCTACAAGAATCGTCGCTATTATTAATATCTTATAAATAGTATTTTTTTTATCAGACATCTATTCCTCCACACTTTTAACAATAAAATCTATAACTTCATCTGTATGCGCATCTTTTTGGTTTTCTTTTCTTTCCTCTTCATTTAAATCTACTAAATATTTATTAAATTTTGGAACAATTGCTATAGAATCTAGTGGATAACCTGGATTTCTATTTTCACTTGCTTTTGATACAAATACCAAAGAATCTTTGCTCCATGAAAATTCCTTCATCTCTTTTCCATTATATATTGCCATACCATATCTCCAACTGGCATGCAAATTGTCCCCATTTTCCCTAACAAAATCAATATAATATTGAATCATTTCTTCGTCTGAAAGTCTTTTTCCATTCACTCTTCTTACAAAGGTTCCCGGTTGTTTTTCATCTGGAATATTTTCAAAAAACAAAGTATTATCCATTCCTATTGAAACCATTCCTGTAGCTTCATAATATGCTTTGGCCTTTATTTTTGCATTTTCTAATGCATTCTTTCCGTTTTCTTCCACATCAACCTTTACATCTATATCTTTTATAGTTAAAAGGTTAATTCCTTTTTCCTTTAGTTTCTCATAATAACTTTTTACTTTTGCTGGATTTCCTGTTGCAAATAAAACATCCATTTTAAAATACCCTTTCAAATAGTTTATTATTTTTATTTTTATAATTAATTAATTCTGATAGAATAACGTTTGCAAAAACTGCTACTGCAAAAACAACTATTAAATATAATTCTACTTTTATAAAGAATTTACTTAATAGATATAACATTAATACTATAGCCCCTGTTAAGAATAAAACATACATAATATTAGTATTTTGTTTCATCATTGTATATTCACTATTCCAATCTAGGTGTGGATTAGAAAGATCAATAATAATCTTGATTTTTTCTCCGAACATATTTAATAAAAATGTATCCACAAACACTAAGCCTATTAGTATTGTGTTTTCTGTAAATAACGCAAAAGCTATAGTAACCATCAAACTTGTAAGTGAATTTACACCAATACCAATTGATGCTTTATAGTCAAATTGTTTCTTTAAACTAATTGGTATTGTTTTATTTATTATTGAAAAATATCCTTCTCTTGAAATAGAAATGATTGATGAAAAGTTCATCATATAGAACACTTCACCAACTCCTAATATTATACATGCTCCAATACCTGTTTGAATTTTATCTTTAAATTGTTCAATTAAATCCAATCCAACCAATTTAGCAAAAAGCAATAATCCTATAAGTATTGTTCCAACAATTATAGGATACAAAATTGGCATAATAATACATTGAATAAAGAATATCGGACTTCTAGATAACGTCTTCCATTCCTTAGTTCTATATGCCTGTGCCTTAGATTTAGGTTTAAAATCATCTAAAAATAAAACTACATCTTTAGTATATTTTTTGGTATCACCAGCAGTTGTTGTACCAATAGCTCCTTTTAG
>CAMNJQ010000045.1 GCA_946541575.1 uncultured Clostridium sp.
CAGTTTATATTAGTTTTATTTTCATTCATTTGGATCAACTCCTTTAAATCTATAATTAATTATAACATAAAAAGTAGGATTTCTCCTACTCGTCAGTTTGTAATATCTTAATCTTACGATGTTGTTGCTATACCAAAATCTACATATATGTATTGATTATTTACTTGTTTAACTATTCTATAACTTCCTAATGGTAATTCTCCATATAATTTTTTCCAATCAATAACAAATTTAACTTCATTGTTTTTATCAACCTCATATCCTAAATCGTTAAATCCATAATTTCCAATTTTAGTTTCTAGTGCAAACCATTCTCCATTATCTTCCTTTTCTATTCTATACCATTCTCCATAAACATAAGGTTTTTTATTTGTATCTTTTATTGTTATAGTAGCTCCAGTTAGTGAAATATCTGAAATACTTATACTTACATTTTCTACATTAGTTATTTCTCTTTTATTATAATATTCACATTTTTTAGATGATAAAGAACATTTGACATATTCCCCATCTTTTACTGAATCGTTCACTTTAACGGCAGATTTCAAATAGATATAGTTATTATCAACTTCATCAATAGTTATATGTAACTGACTTATATTAGGAGTATTACTATAATCTAATTCTAATACATCTTTATCTACTTTTTTGTTATGACTTGTATATTTTATAATATTTCCTTTTTCGCCAATACAATGAATGTATGCAACATTATCTTTAATGTAAGAACTTTTACCATTGTTGTTACACATCTCATTCTGTTCAATATACTCTTTTATTATATCTCCATCTGATTTTTCATTTTTGGGAATAATTATTATAAGAACGAATAAAACTGCTACAAGTATTATCCCAACACCAATCCAAGTTTTTTTATTCAAAATAATCACTTCCTTGATAGTATTATACCATATCTTTTAATACTTAATTACATCGTAAGATTACCATTTTCCGTACACTCAGTAAAAGTAAAAAGCCCTTATTATATAAAGGGGTTAGTTAAATCATGCTCAAGCAGTTTATATTAGTTTTACTTTCATTATTCATGTAAATTACCTACTTGTTCATTACTTCTTTTAATCTATTTTTATATCTTATTGGAACAAGTTTTTTAACATTACCTTGCTCATCTACACTTACTTCTGGAATATATATTCCTGTTTCAAGTTCTATATAATCTGCAATTAATCTTCTATGACAAAATTCATCAATCGGTTCATGACATAATAATATTATATCTTTACCAAATTTTTCATTTAATATACATAAAAGTTCTTTTACATCTAAATCCTTTAGTCTTATATTATAATAACTTTTTATATATTCATCTTCTATTTGTTTTCTAAATTCTATATACTCTTTTAATCTAGAAACATCCTCTTTTAATTTTTCTAATTCTTCTAACTTTTCAGCATAAGGTGTATAAGTAACTAGTTTAGGAGCTAATTTTTTATATGCTGGTCCAAAATATCCCCAAGCATTACCACCATCACCTGTAACAGATACAGTATTACCTGATTTTACATCATAATAATTACCTGTTCCTAAAATTACTTTAGAAAAATTACTCATTTTATCACCTCATTCTTATTGGTCTTGACTAAATTGTCATCAACCAGTTTATATTAGTTTTATTTTCATTCATTCCTACCAACTCATTAATTTATAATTCATTTTTAGTTATGGAATAAAAAACTGTATCACCCCTTGTGCCATCAAGATTTATTCTTCTTTTTCTTAATTTTTCTTCTTTTTTTATAAAACTTGCAAGAACTCAACTTTACCTTTTTAAACAATTTTTATTTTCAAAATACATTTCTTTTGTCAAATAATATTGATAATCTTCAACAGGTTCATCAACATATGTATATTCTACCATTTTTGTTTTATCTAATCTAACGAATCCAAATTTTTCCATTATCATCCATGAAGCTGGATTTTGAATTGCAGCCCCTGTTTTTATTCCTTCTATTTCACATTCATTAAACATATAATCCATCATAGCCTGAGCTGCCTCATTACCATATCCATGACCTTTATACTTAGGATCAATATACCATCCAACACCTCTTATACTTTGATCATCTATTTCATAATCTTCACTTTTTGCTTCATGGCATGAAACTCTACCAATACATTCTCCAGTATCTTTTAAGAATACACTCCATCTAAATACATCTAAGTCATTAGCATGTTTCATATCCTCTTTATAATAATCTTCTTGTTTATTCCAATCTTTTAACTTTTCAGCATACTTTTTAGGAACAGTTAAATAATATCTATTAACATCTGGAATCATTAATACGCTCCATAAATATTTTTGTTCCTCCATAGTTTGTGCTTTAAGTATTAACCTATCAGTTTCTATAGTTTTACTTCCTAAATATTTCATATATAACACCTCTTTTTATTGATATAAAATGTGTCGTCATAAATACAAACCAACCATTTTATATTAATTTCATTTTCATTCATGAGAGTTATCTCATTTTATTATTAATCTCATTAAAATTATTCTCATATTTTAACCATTTTTTCTTACTTACCATTACTATAGGAACATTAAATTCTTTGGCAGCTATCATACTTTTTTGAAATAATTCTTCGTTATTATCATCACTAAAATATATTATATAGTCAGGTTGAATTATTTTTCCGTTTTTATCATATCTCTTATATGCTACTTCATTTTCGTGAATATGAGAATTAGGATTATGTATTTTTTTTGATTCAATCAATAAATTATGAGGCAAGCAAAATTTATCATAACCTCTATTATCTCCAAATAGGGATACAGAAGGATACGGATAAAAATAATCATAACTGTCTGTATGTTGATGCATACCTAGATTTTTAGTAGAAGAACCTAATATATCACTAGCATTAAAACTATAAAATCCATAACAAACGTCCTTTATGTCGCAGGTTTCAGAAAACTCGGGTCCTATAGCAGACATACTAATAAAATTTTCTTTTCTAGAATTCCAATCATTTTTATATCCACTATTTATATTAATTCTATCGAAGAAAAAGCCTCCCAAAACATGTACAAACATAAAACATTCTTCTGGAGCTTCATATATTTGAATACCATCAACTTCTTTTAATAAATCCTCTTTTTGAGGTTTATAACAATTTTCTAAATAAATACTTGAAAAAACATCAGCTAAATTATTATATAATCCATAAAAATCGATAACTTCTTTAGTCGAACTATTTTCAAATATTTGTTTTAACTCATTTATATTATTTGTATTATAAATATATGATATTTCTTTAAATAAATCAGATATTCTCTTTGGAACTTCTATGTTTTCTATATCATTATTAAACGCATATAAAAAATCCTCAACAAAATTTATACTAACATTATACTTTTTTATAAAAATTAAGCACTTCAAATATTTTTCTTTATCATTAAAAGTTAACCATTCACCATCATATTCAAACGAATACAACATAGAATCATCCATATTTTTGTATAAATTATTACATAATTCACTTTTTATTTCAAAATAGTTTTTTATATTATTATAACTTTTTAAAGACTTATTATTAATCATCAAAAAAATAAGATTATTAATAAATTGTTCATCAAAAATATTAGTAGAAGCAAATATATTTGAATTATATTCTATTGCTTCACCAAAACCAATTTTATTATAAAACAATTGCAAAACTTTTTTATAATCTATATTCGGATTTTGTTTCAAATATCGATCCAAACATAAAAATAATACTTTTTTCTTATTTTGATAAAGTTTTCTACAATCAAAGATTCCTTCTTCATATATGTAATCTTTATTTAAATTATCAATTATTGATTCTATACTCATTATATTTCACCTTTTTTTCTTGTTAAGATAAAGCTGTTCTCAACCAATTTATATTAGTTTTGTTTTCATTCATTTGGATAAGTCCCTTAAATTTCTAACTTTTTTTAATGCTTTTATTACTTCTTGATTCTCTCTATCAAAATATTTTTTTCTTGGATTTTCAGATGCTTCATTTATCAATGAAGCAAACTCATCTAAATCTATTAAATCTAACCGAAAATTATCTTTCACTTCATTTTCAGTTCTATTAATGCTTTTTAAATCAATACCTCTGTATTGACCAAAATAAAATTTGGTTCTTATTAATCTATTAATAACCTCATCTCTTCTGGTTGGATAATTAGGTTGGTAGAACTCAAGAAACAATAATTCTTTTAAACTATTTGCATCATAGACAATTCCTGTTTCTTCTTTTAATTCTCTAATAATTGCATCATCTGCTGTTTCACCTTTGTCAATTGAACCACCTGGTAATAAAATAACTCCACCATAATGCGAGACTAATATTTTATTATCAGATAATAAAACTACTCTTACTTTATTACCAAACTTTTGAATATCATCATCATGTAATTTTGTTTCGTTTATAATTATAGTTTCCATTATCCCACCTCTTTTTTTGGCCTTGACTAACTACTCTCACCATACCAATTCCTAAACATTCTTTAATTGAAATTACTACATTTTCACTAATTTTCATCAATTTTAATTATATCAAAAAAGTAGGATTTCTCCTACTTGATTGAATGTAAAACATAATAGCAATTATTATTTTTTATATTATCCTATTATTACTTTCTAATTAATCTATTATTTTTTAATTCTTTTTCTAATTTTTTTGATACTTCTTCTACAGTCTTTTCATCAAAAGGATTAGGCATATTATATTTATCAATTAATTCTTTAAATGAGTAATATGAAGCAACTCCTCCTATTTCTTTAAATAAATCTATATTTTTATCACATTTATCCCAAATAGATAATGCATCAAAACAAGCAAGAGCATAATCTATATAATAAAATGGATTATAGTATATATGAGAAACACTATAAAAAGTTCCACCTGTACTTAAATTAATATGTCCATCATTCGTTTTATCCATATTATATTTATGGGATAATTCTAACCAAGTTTTTCTAATATCTTCTAACTTTAAATCTTCTTTAGAATATATTACTTGTTGAAATTCATCTACTAAGCATCTTTGTGGTAAATCATTTATAAAATTATACATTTTAAGGAAACAATATTTTTTATAATCTTCTTCACTAAAAATATTACCTAGATGATTCATCATAATAAATTCCATAGCATAAGAAAATATTTCAGCAACTTCCATGGTTGGATATTTCAATAAAGCAGAAACAATTTTTTTCTTATCTTCTTTAGATGCACAATACTTTTGAAAAGAATGTCCTATTTCATGAGTTGTGGTTTTTACATCAAAATAAGTACCTTTATAATTACCTGTAACAACTGGTACACATGTTTCAACTAAATAATTCGTAATAGAAAAATTAACTTTATCACTTCTAGAAACAAAATCGATATAACCATTTTCTAACATAAAATTAAACATTTTAGATAGTTCTTCATCAACTTCTTTAAATGATTCCATCAAATGTTCAAGTAACTCTTCACCTTCATATTTGGGTTTAGGCATCTCAGTAAAGAATACTGTGTCATAATATTTTAATTCATCTATTCCTAGTTCTTCCTTTTTCCATTCATTTAATGTATTACAAACAGGAATAATGTATTTAATTATATTATTTCTAAATTTAGTTATATCTGAATAATCATAATCAAATCTTTTTAGTTTATAAATACTATATTCAACTGCATTTTTAAATCCAAGCTTTTTAGCTATTTCATTTCTAACCTTAACAAGTTCAAATAGAATTTTGTCATATTCTTCTTGATTATCATAATAGTAATCATTTATAAAATCATGTGCTTTTTTTCTTACACTTCTATCTTTACTGCTGAAGTCAGCACTAATTTTTCCTATTGTTTTTTCTTCACCATCATAATCTAATTTAGCAAGATTTAATTTTCTGCATTTCATCATTAATTCATTTTCTTTTTTAACTAAATCAGCAATCTCATCACTTGTTACTCTCATTTGATATTCAATTATTCTAAAGAAATTAGCCGGTAAAACACGCTTTAATTCTTCTTTATACTTTGAGTTATTTATTTCATTGTAAAAAGGAATAAATAATGAATCATATTTAACTTTATTAGCATTCCAATAATCCATTTCATTAGAGAAAAATTCATCTTTAGCGTTTCTCATATTATTAATATCTGCATAATCATACATTTCTTCAATATGATTTTGAATATTAATTATTTCTTTTACAATTTGGGTATATTGTTCTGGATCATTAGAACAAGTAAGTTTACCTAATAAACCATTAATCTTAATTTTAGTTTTATCATAATCTAGTCTTTCATATTTAATATCATTAAAATTTATCATATTTTCATCCTTTTTTATTTACTTTAAATAATGTTCTTAATTTATAAGCCTTTAAAATAATTTTTTCTTTTTAGGTTTTCTAGATAAAACCTTACCGTTTTTTCTAACTATACTAGAAAAACTCATTGATACATATTTATCAGCTTCAGCATACATTCTAGCTTGAGATAATTCATATTCTCTTATTTTTTCATTTGTAGCGCGAACTGCTTTTCTATATTCTAGACTATCTTCAGTTCTTTTAGGTTCTCTTTCAAGTATTTCTTTAATAGTATAAGTTTTTTTATTATTATCATTATTTTCCATAATTATCACCTTTTCTTTTATTAGTTTTAAGTAATACCTTTATTTTATTATTTTTTAAAATACTATTTAGTCTTTTCTTTAAATCATAACGATCAAACTCATAATATAGTTCACCATCATAACACTCTGCTACTTCATAGTTTACCATTTCACTTATTGGTTTAACTATTGTAGGGATTTCTTCATCATCTTTTATTTTTTCTCTTTTTCTAATTAAATCTTTATGCCAATTATCAAAAACACTTATTGCATATGCTTTACCATCATCACCTATTAAAGCACAATATTGTCTAGGATCAGCATCAACTAACTCTTCTATATCTATATCATTTGACCAAATAGCACGAAGTATTCTATACTCATATATTTCTTTACCATCACAGTCATATCCAAGTATATCATCCATATTATCACCTTGTACATAGACTATTATAGCATAGATTATAGTTTAAACCTCAAATAAAAAAATAAATACATTCGTATTTATTTTTTATTTATATAAAGTATATCTATAAACATCAAAATGTGGTGCAAGAACTTTTTGTTTTTGTGTTGTATGAGCTGATTTTTCTTTCATTTCATCATCATTTAACTTTATACCATAGTCATCTAGTATTAAATCATGAAAATAATTTGTAAGTTCCATAATTCTCTTATCATCATCACTTAAAGAACTCGCATTTTTTAATTTTTCAATTTTATTTTTAAGAGCATCAACTTTAGATTCATATATTGAATATGCCATAGAGTTAGCACCAATTAAAGCCCTACCATCAGCATCTACACTAGGTTTTAAATTACCTACAGATGTAAATCTTAATTCTCTTTCAAGATCTTTAATTTCATTTTCTCTTTGTCCATCGTTTTCTTTTATTCTTGCTATTTTAATAGAGCCATAATCACTCGTTTTATCATTATGATTAAATACATACATAATCTCTTGAGATTCTCCAAAAAGAGCATCTGCTTCAACTCCAGAACGAGAGTTATCATTTGTAAGAAGTCGAACATCTTTTTGATTCTTAAAAATATTTATTGCTCTATGATATACATTATATTGAGCAAGACTTTTATAAATATCAAGTTGTGACAAAGCATATCTATCTTGTTCACTAATAATATCATTTCTTAAAACAGAAAATTCTAGATTAACAAGTGAATCAAGATACTCTGTTACCTCAGGTGCAAGTATTCCTCTATATTTTTTAATAGCACTTTCTAATTCTTCTTTTGATTTTATTAATTCAAATGATGGTCTTCCTAATGCATTATAAGACTCTAAAAGTGGTAATAACATAATTTTCCTCCCTAACAAAATAGTATTATTACTATTTACCTTTCTATACAAAATTAATTATAACATTAATGATTAGTTTCTTTTATTTTTTTAGTTCTTTTTTTATTATTTTCTTCACTCTTATAACAAAATATTTCTTCATTAGTACTAAAGTCCTTAAATGGTATTTCTATTTTATATACCTTTAATAAATTTATTACATCTTTAACTGTTTTTTCATAATCTCCTGAATAGAATCTAGAATCAATTCCAATATAAAGAACATCATCTAAAGATACTCCTTCAGGAACAAAATATTCATTAAAAGCATAACTATAATAATCTTCACTTTTATCTTTTATTTCACAGTATTCATCATAAGAAACATGTGTTGTTTCATATGCTTTTATTGAACCTTTAATAGCAAAAAATATATGTTCTCTAACAAATACTCTAAACTCTAAATCATCTTCATCAGGCATTACACTTACAAATTTACCCCTATTACAGTTTTCATCACTATCACACCATATATATAAGTCTTTAACCGTTCCATCAAATGACACAAATGAGTCTTTAATCTTACTACTAGGTAGAATAGCACCTGTTTGAAGAATTGACTCAAGTCTATTAATATCATCAAATCTAATACCATGATAAAGATTAAAACCATACTTTTCTATTCTTTCAGCTGATAATCTATACTTTTCAGAAAAAGTACGTTTAACTCTATTTTCATTTATTTCTTTATACACATTGTCACCTCGTTTTTTTAAAATTAATATCTTTTATTTTAAAAAGAAAGATATATTTCTATATCCTTCTATTTATCATCTTCTTTTTTATTTTTACGTCTATTAAGTATTTTCTTATATCCAGAAGCTAACTTATTTTCATCAACTAAAATGTTCTTAGCAATAGTCATATCATTTTTATCAATAACATCTTGAATTGCATCTTTTTCATAATAATTTCTCTTTGAAACTCCATCTGGATCAAATTTCTTACTAACACAAATATCTAATTTTAACCAACCATAAGAAGTCAAATTAAGAGTTGCATTAATAAATCCATCATCAATTTCTTGTTTAACAGTGCCATCATCACTAGAAAGAGAAGATTTAGTCATTCCAGTTAAACTTCTAAATTCTTCAAGAGAAACTAAAATATCACGTATTTCATCATAATGCTTATCTATTATTTCTAAATAAACATTATTTGGACATTTAGAATATAATTCACCTGTTTCACTATCTAAGTATACATCATACCAGTTATACATCCCACTATAAAAACACATATGAACATCTTTTTCATCCATATTTAAAGAAATACTTCCAAATCTATCACATATTTCTTTCTTTTTAAAGAGTCTTCCTACTTTTTTAACAATTGAGTTTTCTTTGTTAACTTTTTGTAGTAGTTCATCTGCTTCTTTCTTTTTATATAGTTCTTTAGTAGCTTCATCTACGATATTGTATAAATCGTATAATGTTATTTCTCCTTCTTTTAATTCAGGATTGTTATTATCTTGAAGATAACCTTGTACTTTTTCAAGTATTTCTGTATATTTGCTCATATTTCCCACCTTTCAAAGTATTATAATTGCTTAACTTTTTAAGTGCAAGAAAAACTTTTACTTTTAGAAATTATATTTATAAAAAAATACTCAAGATTCACTTGAGTATTTAATTTCTTTTCTTTTTAGGTTTTAAACTTCTTTTCATAGTTGATACTTCAGTCTTAGTTAAATAATCATTATAGTCATTAACTAAATCATTTAAAATATCTTCTTGTTTTTGGAATTTAATATCTGTACTATTGTCTTTTTCTTCTACAAGTTCTAGAGTTGCTTTTTTTTCTGCTTCTTTTTCTTTTATCATTTCATTATATTTATTAATATTTTCTTCAAATTCAGCTATTATTTTACTAACTTCTCCTGGACGAATAAATAATGAATAGATACCCATAGCAGACATAGCTATACCAAATGCTTCTGATGCAGCTATTCCTAAAATACCTGGTATAGAAGTTAGCTTAGATATCATAGTTGGATCTCCAAATAAAACTAAAGGAATAATAACAGCAGCTAAGCCCAATCCTAATCCAGGTGCAATAACTAATGGACCAAAGAAAGTAATTTCATCCATTTCAAACTTTGCATCAGTATTTCTTTTCTTTTCTTTTTCAACATCCTCATTTAATTTTTTAATTGTTTTATCAATTTCCTTTATTTTTAAATTATTCTTCATATAATATTTCCCTTCCAATTGGAAAATATTATATTTTCAAATACAATAATTGTCAAACAGTTATCAGTTATTTAAAAGAAAAAGTCACATCTATTAATAAACTATCAAATGATTCATTTTCTCCAAGAGGTGTATAAATCATATCTGGATTAGTTATATTTACTTCTAATCTATATTTATTGTCTTCTAACTTAGTTAAATAAACACTATCTTTTGTAATATCAAATAGATAGTAAGTCCCGTTAATACCAAAAGAAACATCCCAATAAATATTCTTAATAATATTAACTTTTTCATTTACTTTGAATGTTCTTGGGTTTGTCTCTTCACTATTGGTAGTAAAACTTATTATTTCTCCATTTTCTCCATATATACTAATATTAAAACCAACTGTATTCTTTTCATCTATAGTGGCATCTATTTCTTTAATCTTTATTTCTTCACCATCAAAAATCATATATTCACCTCT
>CAMNJQ010000046.1 GCA_946541575.1 uncultured Clostridium sp.
TGTATTTATACAACTTACAGGAAGATAATAAGTTGTATCAGTATCATACATACCAAGTTTTCCTTCATTTGCAACATTTCTTGCTCCACCTACTAAATTCTTTGCAGTATCAATATAAGAGTTTTTTCTTGAGTCACTAATATATGTTGTAACACTAGGTATCGCTATAATCATAAGTATTCCAAGAATTATTATTACTGCAAGTAGTTCAATTAAAGTAAAAGCTTTGATCTTCTTTTTTGTATTTTTCTTCGTAATTACTACTTTACTAGTTGTTGTTTTATTCTTTGTAGGCTTCTTTTTAATCGATTTTTTTGGTTCAACTTTCTTTTTAGTAGTGTTTTCTTTTTTCTTTTCCATATAATTCTCCTATTATCTATTTTAATTATATCATCATGCTGCAAATAAAACATATTTTTACATACTTTTTTATGTACTTTACATAAAAAAAACTAACTATTTCTAGTTAGTTATTTCAATATGGTGGAGCATAGCGGGATCGAACCGCTGACCTCCACGGTGCAAACGTGGCGCTCTCCCAGCTGAGCTAATGCCCCAAATCAAGCAACAAATTAATATTAGCATAAAAATATGTTGCCTGTCAACATTTTATTTCATTTTTCTAGTTAATTCTAATGATAACTTCATAACTTCTTTTTTCTTATCAATCATATCTTTGCCACTTAAACTTCTCTGATCCCACTCTACTCCATCAAGATTATCACCAGCATAATAAAAAGTAAAATATTCTAAATTTAATCTTTTACAAACTGCTGCTATTGTGGCACCTTCCATCTCAACAGTTAATACTCCTTTGTTTTTAAAATACTCTATTTTATCTTTTGTTTCTCTATAGAATGCATCAGTAGTCCATGTTTTACCTTCTCTATAATCAAAATCATTTTCTTTTAAAATTTCTTTAAATATTTCTTTATATTTAGGATTAACTTCAATAGTTTCACTTGCTTCTACATAATGATAACTAGTACCTTCTTCTCTATAAGCTTCATTAGGTATTACAATAGAACAATCTTCAATCGTTGAATCAAGAACTCCACAATTTCCAAATATAATAAACTTTTTAACTCCGGATACTGATAATTCTTCAATATCTCCAGCAATATTTGGCCCTCCTACACCTGCCATAAAAAAAGTAATGAGATTCCCTTTATAATTCATAACATATACATTTCTCTCATAATTAGCATTTTTTATATATCCTACTTCATTACAAGAAAATTTCTCAACAACATCATTAAAAAGTTCTTTAGAAAAAACACCAACAGCGATTTCTGGTAATACTATACTATCTTGATTTTCTCTAAAATGTATACCTTTTGATTTTATAAAGCCTTCTTCATTACTAAATCTTATCATAATAATTCCCTTTCAACTTATCTAGTTCTTTAATCAATTCTTTTTTCTTATTAATTCTATCTTCAACAACCTTAATTTTCTCTTCTAAAGATTTTATAATCTTATCTTGATAGTCTTTTTTCATCTTTATCATCCTTTTTTAATTCAATAAGTTCACTCTTTATTGATTGAATTTGTATGTTTAATAATTTTTCTTGTTCTTCTAAAAGTTCTAATTTCTTAAGTAAAAATGAAATACGTTCAGAAAAAGAAGTATTATCTTCAAAAGTAATTAAAGGTTTAAGTTCTTCTTTATTTTCTTTAACTTCGTTATATTGTCTAAATATTTTACATTTAGTTAATATCTCATCTCTTACTAAAACTCCTATACCATCACTTGCCAAAAAATGACGATCAGAGTCAAGCTTTAATACTTTTTCATATATTGACAATCTACCTGGAAATCTCCAACTATTTAATAATATACAATTTGTAGCTCTACTAGAAAATCCAAAATCTTCTATATTTGATTGCTTATTTAATTCTAAATCTTCACCAAGATAACAATATCTTAATATTTTTGTTGTGCCAATAAATTCTGATCTAATATAGCTTCTACCTTTTGTCACAAATATAGAATTAAATTTTATTTTATCATCATATAATTCAAATAAATCTCCAAGAGTCTTAATATTATTTTCATAAAGTTTACTAATAATTGTTTTAGAAAACATCGGTTTAACATCAACTAAATTCAATTTATAAAACTCTTCATTATACTTCTTTACCATAATACCCCTCTTATTAGTGTAGAATTATATCATATTTATAATAAAAAAACAAGGTCTATCCTTGTCCTTTATCTATTCCATTAATTATAAAATCTTTGTCTTTATGTGGTTCATCAAATAATAAATCTCTATAGTTTTGCTGTCTTAATACTTCATAAACCACAATTGCACAACAATTACTTAGATTTAATGCTCTAACATTTGCAGTCATTGGTATTCTCATGCATCTATCAAGATTATCTTTCAAGATTTCTCTTGGAATACCAGTTGATTCTTTACCAAATATTAAATAAATATTTTTTGAAGTATCGCTATAATCAAAACTTGTATGTGGTTTATGTCCATATCTAGTAAAAAAATAAAATTCACCAGTATTTTTACTTAAAAAATCTTCATAATTTTCATATACTACATAATCAAGTTTATCAATATAATTTACTCCACTTCTTTTCAAATGAGCATCATCAATTTTAAAACCTAAAGGTTTTATCAAATGAAGTTTTGTTCCTGTTGCAACACATGTTCTCATAATATTGCCAGTATTTTGTGGAATTTCAGGTTCTAATAAAACAATATTAAGCATTTTTTTCTCCTTTAAGTTCATGAATATCAATTAAACGATCAATCTCACTAATACTTAAATAATCTTCTTTTCTATAGACATAATCTACAACTTTTTTATCCCTAAAAATTATTAAAGCTGGATAATTAATTGAACTTCCACTTGGAAAGTAATATGAACTAAATTTACTTAAATATGAACTAATCTTTTTCTCACTATAATTTGTTAAGTTCAAATAAACTATTTCTATTTTATTATCTTCTATAATACTTTTTAACCTTTTTTCAACTACTCTAGAATTATCATTATCAGCAACACCAATATACAATAAAATATTTGGATTTTCATTTAAATATGCATCAAAGTCTTTAGGATCTATTTCTTTAGAATATCCCCTTAATAAGGGTATCTTTTTTTCATATTTTTTATTATTATCAGCAACAAGAAATAGTAATAATCCAAAAGAAATAGTAACAATAAAAATAATAGCACATATTAAATAATTTTTTAATGGTATTTCTTCTTCTCTTACTCTTCGCATATTTTCACTTCCTATTAAAATTATACAATAAAAAAAAGAAAAAAGAAATTAGTTTCTACTATCAAATTTCTTTCTTTCTTGTGTGTTTAATATTCTTTTTCTAAGTCTAATAAAATGTGGAGTTACTTCAACAAGTTCATCAGAATTAATGTAATCTAGTGCATATTCTAATGAAATTGGTCTAGGTCTTTTCAATACTACTGTATGATCACTTCCTGCAGCACGTATATTCGTCAAATTTTTCCCTTTCGTAACATTTACAGCTAAATCATTTTCACGAGTATGCTCTCCAACTATCATTCCTTCATATACATCAATTCCTGGTTCTACGAACATAATACCTCTATCTTCAAGTCCACCTAATGAATATGCTGTAGTTTTTCCTTCATCGATAGATACTAGTACACCAAGAGTTCTCTCACCTACATCAACATTAGCCATTTCTTTATATTCTTTAAATGTATGATTAATAATTCCATATCCTTTTGTTAAAGTTAAAAAGTTCGTTGTAAATCCAATTAATCCACGAGATGGTATATTATAAATTAATCTAACTTGTCCATTAATATTATTCATACTATCCATTACTGCACCACGATGACCTAATTCTTCAATTACATTACCAACTGTATCCTCAGGACACTCAATTTGAAGTTCTTCGTATGGTTCAAGCTTAACTCCATTTTCCTCTTTTAAAATAACTTTTGGTTTACTTACTTCTATTTCAAATCCTTCTCTTCTCATATTTTCAATAAGAATACCTAAATGAAGTTCACCACGACCAGATACTATCCAACTTTCTGCATCATTTGGAGCAACTCTTAAACTAACATCACGTTGAGTTTCTTTGATAAGTCTTTCTTCTATTTTTCTTGCAGTCAATAATTTTCCATCTTTTCCACAGAAAGGAGATGAATTTGTACCAATAGTCATCTGTAAAGTTGGTTCATCAATATGAAGTATTGGAAGAGCATCCAAGTTATTAGGCTCACATAAAGTCTCACCAACTGAAATATCAGATAAACCAGCAACAGCAACTATGTCCCCTGCTTCTGCTTGATCAATTTCAATTTTTTTAAGTCCTAAATATCCAAATAATTTTTGTATTCTAAATTGTTTTACAGTTCCATCAAGTCTCATACAAGAAACATTTTGTCCAACTTTAATAACACCATTATGTACTTTTCCTATTCCAATTCTTCCAACGAAGTCATTGTAGTCCAAAAGTGCTGGTTGAAATTGTAAATGATAATTAGGATCACCCTTTGGTTCAGGTATTTCAGAAATAATATAATCTAAAAGGCCACTAAATCCTTTTGTTTGTGTTGATATATCAGGATCTAAACTACTTGTTCCATTAATTGCTGAAGCATATACTACTTTAAAATCTAATTGATCATCACTAGCACCAAGATCCATAAATAATTCAAGAACTTCATCAACAACTTCTTTACATCTAGCAGATGGCTTATCAACTTTATTTATAACTACAATTGGTTTAACACCAGCAGCCAATGCTTTCTTTAATACAAATCTTGTTTGAGGCATAGTACCCTCATAAGCATCAACAACTAATAAAACACCATCAACCATATTCATAATACGCTCAACTTCTCCACCAAAATCTGCATGCCCTGGAGTATCAAGAATATTAATTCTATAATCTTTATAATTAATAGCAGTAGTTTTTGCAAGAATAGTAATACCTCTTTCATGCTCTAGTGGATTTACATCCATAGAAATATTACTTGTATCTTCATTATCCCTAAACGTACCACTTGATTTTAAAATTTCGTCAACTAAAGTTGTTTTACCATGGTCTACATGAGCAATAATAGCTATATTTCTTTTTTTCATAAAAAACACATCCCTTTAACAAACTTTCTAAATTATAGCATAAAACCCACAAAAATCAATATTTTTTTGATAATTGTGGGTTTATTTAAATATTAAGAATATAATTATAACTACAATTATAAGTACAAAAAGTGTACCTTTTATATTGCCTTTACTATCTTTTTCCATAATCTGTATTAATTCTTTTTCACTTTTATCTTCATTTTCTCTTAATATTTTATTAACTCTATATTGCCTATTTTCAATTAATAATCTATCAAAGTTAAATACATAATAAAAATATACATAAACAATTCCTAATACAATAAATAAAAGTGGAAGGAAAATTGCAATAGTTCCCTCTTTTAAAACTGAAGTAACAATATATAATCCAGTAAATAAAAATATTTGAAGTAAAAAACTAATAGTAGCAATACCATACATTTTCTTATATAAAGCATAAAAAGAAGTAAACAAAGCATAGAAAATAGACACTCTATCTATATGAAACTTAATTTCTTTATTAGGAAAATAAATTTCCATATACTTATTATTAAAACTTTTTGAATAGTTTTCTACATCATTACTTTCAAAAAGAATTCCACATCTAGGACAATACTTTGAATACTTCGAAATAGTAACATTACAATTAGGACAAATCATTGCTCAACTCTTTCTAAATTAGAATAATAAATATCATTATTTTCATCATATAATTCAATTAAAACATAATATGAATCTAAAGTGTTATTAACAACTTTTGAATTTAAATTATCTTTATCTACTTCAAAAAGAATTCTTTGCTCAGTTTCCTTCCAATCTTCCCTAATACCTTCTTCATCTACTAAATCATATCTTAATCTAGCAAGTTTCATAGAATCATATTCATTATAATTCATTAAACCAGCTATAGGATAATCTTTACTATCTAACAATGTTCCAATAATTTCAGCATCATAACCACTAATATCAATGTTAAAAATAACATCAATATAATCTTTAAAGTCAGACAATTCCCCATAACTACTAATATTGTTATCTAAATATGAATATGTAAAATAATTATTATTTTCAGATAATAAGAAATTATCATCATATCTTAAAACATTATTTTCTAAATATATTCTATCAGATTTTACTAATAAATCATATTTATCAGAATCTTTATTAAACAAGTAAATAGTTGCATATTGATATTTTTCTTTTTCCTCATCAGTTAATTCTAATTCAATAGAATTATTTACTAGTTTTAAATGATTGGTAAGCATATTAATATTATTACCTGTTTTAGCTCTTATAGACAATTTAGTACTTTTTCTTATTTGATAGAAATTATTTATAAATGAGTAATATGAGTCATTCCATAATTTTCTAAAAGAATTTAAATGTATCTCAACTGCTCTATCACTTCCATAAAAAGGAAAATAAATTGATATACCATTTGAATGATCATTTAAATTACTAGTATACATTACTGTTTTATCAATTAATCTTAAAACATCATTAGATAACTTGCTGCTAGAAACAGGAGTTAATGCAGAAACTAATTGATATAAATCAACTGTATCATAATCATTTGTTTGAACTCTACCATAAGTGAATAGTCCTCTTCTAAGAGAAGAAATTTTTGAATAGTTTGAAGTAACATTAATACTACTAATGAAACTATTTACTTTTTCATTTAATTCTTCTATTTTACTTAGATCCAATATAGAAAGTGTAGAATCAATTTTTTTTGGATGAGAAGAATTATATGCATTTACTACTTTATCAGATTGTTCAATAAAATAATAAGCAACTTTATATGCATCATCACTAGTTTTAACTTTTTCTAGGAAATTTAATCTGTTAAGAACCTTTGATAAATAGAATACTTCTTCAGAAGCAACCATATAATTTGAATATTTACTCATAATATTTGCTATATGTAAATTACTTGATAAGCAATTATAGAATATTGTTAATTCTAGTTTTTTGCTTTCAAAAGGACTATTAATAAATGCATTATCTAGTTCTTGAATAGATAAATAATCATTAGCTATTTCATCTTGTTCTACTCCCATTGCACCAAGTCCATGATTCCAAAAAATCATATCATATTTTTTAGCAGGATACTTAGAATAAACATAATCTAGAAAAGTAGATAAAGTTTCACTTATTCCCATACTTACTAATGAAAAAGACTTTCTTTTAGCAAATCCAGCAGATGTTAATTCATATATACCTATTTCGTCACTATCAACAAAATTGTGCCATTTTTTTGATCCACCAACCATTAATATAACATTATTATGTTCTAAATCTATTTTTTCACCATCTATATCAGAAATACTATAAGTCCCTTGTCTATTTTTTGACTCTAAGTCAGATCCAACCATATATATCATAAATGTCCTAGTCTTTTTAGAATCAAAAAAACTATTATCAGTCTTTGAATTTAAGATAATTAATATAAGAAGTGGAATAATAATTATTAATAGAATTATTACTGGAAATAATATCTTTTTATATTTTGCTTTTTTCTTAGGTGGAGCAGAAGAAAACTCTTTGTCCTCACGATTATAGTCTAAATAATTATTACCAAAATAATTGTTATTATAATAATTATCATAACCATTATTAAAATCTCTATTTTCAACATCATATTGATTTCTAAAATTTGAATTCATTTCATCAAAAGAATGATTAAACTCAATATTGGAATTGTAATTATTATTTCTATTATATTTGCCTCTATTATTATAATTATTGCCCATCTTATCACCAAATTTCTTTTAATTAATCTTAGTTATATCAGTAAAAAAGCTATCGTTATTAATATCAAAATACTCAATCATAGTATAATATTCTTCTTCTAATTCATCAAGATATTTTATTTCTTTTCTGTCAACTTTTATTTTCTCAATATTTTCAAGATAGTAATCATAAAAGTCATCATTAATACTATAACGTAACTGATAATAATCTATATTATCAGACCTTTCTATAATCCCACCATTTGGAAGATTTACACTATCATAAATCGAATTTAAAAGCTTTATATTACTATTATTGATTTCTATATTAGTTTTAGTATCAACTTCATTGATTGAAGTATAAATGTATTTGTTATCATCTTCTTCTACTAACGAAATTATCTCATCTCCACTTTTTGTAATACCATCTAACTTATAACTCAAAACACCATTTTCTATTTTTACATTATTTGACTTAAGTAAAAGTGCATAATTATTATCATCTAATTTCTTAAATAGATAAAAATTAGCTCTTTGATAATTACTTTTTTCTTTATCATTCAACTTTATACTATAATTATTTGAATCTATTTCAATAACACCACTTAGTTTGTTTAAATTACTCCCAGTTTCACTTCTATATGAACGTTTCTTTTCTTTATTAAACTCATAATAATTAGTAATAAATTTAGTATAACTATCATTCCAAAGTTTATTAAAATAATATAAGTGAACATCTATATTACTCGAGCTTCCATAATAAGGGAAATAAATTGACATACCATTAGAATGATTATTAATTGCACTATTAAATTTTATAGTATTATTAATTTCCTGTTTCACTCTTAATGCAAGTTCGTTATCAGAAGAATAAGGTTCTAATTCATCAATTAGTTCTAATAAATCAACTGTATCATACATATATTGAGCACTTCTCGCATAAGTATATGTATTTGCTCTAGCTCTTGAAATTCCATAATAATTATTAGATAAATTAATTGAATCAATAAAAGTATTTAAAGACTTATTTAAATTATCCATATTAGATAAATCTATAATAGATAAAGTTGAATCATACTTTTCTCTATACATACTATTTAAAGTATTAATTGAATTATCAGAAATATCAACATAATACTTTCCTATATCATAACCATTATCTTTAACTTTTACTTTTTCTAAGAAATTTAATCTATCTAGTATAGAAGAAACATACATTACTTCTTCAGAACCAACCATATATTCAGCATATTTACTCATAATATTTGCAAATTGATAATTACCTGAAAGGCAATTATTAAATATAACTAATTCTAATTTTTCATCATTAAAACTACTATCTTTAAATGCTTGATCGAGTTCTTCAATGTTTAAAAAGTCTTCTGATAACTCATCACTTTCTAAACCAACTGATCCTAATCCATGATTCCAAAAAATTAAATCATATTTATCAGTTCTATAATTTTTATGTACATAATTTAAAAAGAAAGATAAACTCTTACTAGTAGCCATACTAGTAACTGGATAATTTTCAATCTTCTCAAATTTATTATCATGTAATTCATAAAGAGCAATTTCATTTTCATCTACAAAATTATGCCATTTCTTTGATCCACCAATCATTAAAACAACATTATTATTTTTTAAATCAATATTTGATTTGGTTATATCATTTAAATCATATGTAGCAAAACTACCATTTGATTCTAAATCTGAACCGACCATATAAATCATAAAAGTTCTTTTCTTAGAACAAGAAGTATTAAAGATTAAATAAGAGATTAGTATAGATATAGAAAGAATTAAAAGAATAAATGAGGAAACAATTATAAAAGTATTACTATGTTTTTTTACCTTTTTTGAATTATTATTATTTTCTATTTTTTTTGGAAGAGTTATATCATAATTTAGCTGATTAAGGTTACTATCGTAGACTTTCTTTTCAACTATAGTTTTACCATTTTCTTGTTTAACATCATAATAAACTCTATAATTATTCATCTACTCACCTTCTATCTTATATTGATATTATACCATATAATTAAAATCATAAAATACTTTAGTTGAAAAATAATCAATAATTAAATATAATTATCATAGGAGGTAGTTATGTCAGTATTACCAAATACAATCGGAGCTGGTTGCGGAGTAATGGTTTTTAATAACCGTAATCAGTTATTATTAGGTTTAAGAAATAGTGATAAAGACTTAGCTGATAGCGAGCTTCACGAAGAAGGTACCTGGACAATGCCTGGTGGAAATATTGAATATGGGGAAACATTTGAAGAAGCTGGAGCACGTGAAGCTAAAGAAGAAACTGGAATTATAGTAAAAGATTTAGAAGTAATATGTGTACAAACAGATAAAAACGAGCATGCTCATTATATTTCAGTAGGAATGATGGCTAGAGATTTTGAAGGTACACCAGAAGTAATGGAACCAGATGTTATAGTAAAATGGGAATGGTTTGATTTGGACAAGCTACCAGATAACATATTCTCACCAAGCAAAAAAACAATTGATTGTTTCTTAAATCATAAATTTTACATTAGATAGTTAATACTATCTTTTATTTTTGATTTTTTTTGCTATTTTACTAAAAATTATAACAAGAAAAATTATAAATATTGGAACTTTTAATCTATCCATAAAATCTTTTAGAATTACCCAATTATTTCCTAAAGAATAACCAAAATAGACAAAAACAAAAGTCCAAGGAATACTTCCCAAAATAGTATATAAAAAAAACTTTGAAAAAGATAATCTAGCTATTCCTATAGGTAAAGATATTAATGTCCTAACTATTGGAATGTTTCTACCAACTGCTGCAGCAATTAAACCATATTTAGTATACCAACTATCACTTTTACTAATATCAGCATCTTTCATAAAAAAATACTTTCCATATTTTTTAATAAATGGTTGCCCTCCAAAATATCCCATAAAGTAAATAATAACAGCACAAAAAGTACTCCCTAAAAGCCCTACTACAAAAGTTAAAAAGAAGTTAAAAATCCCACGAGAAGCAAGAATGCCACCAGTTGCAAGAATCAACTCGCTTGGAATAATAATAATGACTGCTTCTAAAATCATTCCTAAAAACATACCAAAATAACCAAAATCATTAATTAAATCAAGAATAAAATTATTCATAGTTCACCAATATAATTATATTAATTCAAAAAAAAAGAATGAAAAAATTCATTCTTAATTATCCCCTAGCTTGAAACTAATTAAAGTTCCAACTACTAAAAGTATAATACTTATAATTATCTGTTCAATATTTACTGAAATAGAACCAAGTTCTATACAAGCAGAAAGCGGAATTGCAATAATAGATGAAAAAACAAATCCAAGTACTCCAAAATAAGTTTTAATTTTATAATTTTTAAAAAGCATTTCTAAAAGTTTTGATATAAGTACAATTCCTATTACTACACCAGTTCCAAATATTAAAAGTATAAATGCATTATGTATAAAATTTTCTTTAAATAAAGCATTAATTGAGTTAATTACTGGATAATAATATCCAAGAATCATTAATACAAGAGAACCACTAATTCCAGGGATAACCATAGTAGCAGCAGCGATAACACCTACAACAAACAAAAGAGCATATCCCATAATACTCATATTAGAAAAATTAACTTCACTAGTAATACTGAAAATTAATTTATAAGAAGCCATAAATAAAACGAGTAAAAAAGTTATAATTGCTATTATATAATTAGATAAATTCTTTGATTCTTTCTTCCCAACAACATTTTTTAGTAGCATTGGAATTCCACCAAATACTAATCCTACAAAAAACATAAGAGTTGGAAGTGGATAATTATCATAAGAATAACTAATTAATTTACTCATTGTAATAATTGATAAGCCCATACCAATAATAATTGGCAATAAAAATTTAAGATTTCCTTTAATATCTTTTAAAATATTACTTATAGATGAAATAAACTTTTCATATATACCTAAAATAATTGCAATAGTACCACCACTTACTCCAGGAATAACATTTGCAATTCCCATAAAAAATCCTTTAATAACTAAAATTAAACTATTCATACTTACCTCTTTATATTCTTTCTCTTAATAATCTTCTTGTATAAACATCACGAATCGCATATTGTCCATTTTTAAAAACATCATCACTATGATTATATTCAAATTCTAAAAGTATTTCATCAATACGACGCAAATTATCCATATTTATTTCTCTTTTTCTATTTTCTTCTATTAATTCTTTAGTAATTAATAAAAAACTTTTTTTATCAAACTTTTCAACAACATGTAAATAATCATGAGAAGTATCTCTTACTAAAATAGCACCATTATCAACTTCCATTTTTCCACCACGTTTTTGAGGAATAATTAAATGATGAAAACTTAATTTTCTTTCATTTGAAAATCTATATCCCATAAAATCATAACCAATTTCTTTAAGCTTAAACATATCAATCATAAGATTTGTAATTTCTTTCATATAAAATCCCCCAACAGTACAATTATATACTTTTTATTATAATAATTAAACTGAAAACATATTATTTTTTGTAAGCATAAAGTCCTTTATAACAAATTTTTGATATCAAACTAGAAATAGACTCTATACTTTCCTCAAAATCATTTTGAATCCAATAATTAATAACACCTAAAGTTCCATTAAAACAAAAAATAGAAACAATACTTTTATCGTCATCATTAATATCTACATTTAAAAACCATTTTTCCTTACAGTTTTCATAAACAAATTCAAAGAAATCATTTAAAAAAACTATATTTTTTCTATTACTAAAAATGATTTTAACAAGCTTTTTATTATCTAATAAAACTTTCAAATATTCCTCAATTACATCTTTCATAGAAAAATCTTTATAATCAGGAAGCATCTGTTTTAACTGATCAATTAATTCCTGTTCCATTTTTTCAAGCAAATCAAAAATATCTATATAATATCTATAAAATGTAGCTCTATTAATATCTGCTTTATCACATAATTCACTTACAGTAATTTTATTTAAGTCTTTTTCTTGTAATAATTCAACTAAACATTCTTTAATAATATTTTTAGTATACTTAACTCTTCTATCCATAAACTCCTCAATAATTAAACAAAATAATTAATAATGTTTAATAAATAACAATAGTAAAAAAATTGATGCTTGTTTTATAAAACAAAATAATTATATAATACATTTGTAATTTATACAACAGATGTTTAAAAAAGGATATGATAAAATGAAAATATTTGAAAAATTATTAAAAAATAAAAAAAATGATGAATTACAATATTTATGGGAAAAATATTATGATAAAGATAAAAGACAAGTAAATGTTGAAAATATTTCAATATATGATTTTTTTGAAAAAAAATGTTATGAACATATAAATAATATAGCTATAAATTATTTTGGAGAAAAACTAACATTCAAAGAATTATTAAATCAAATTGATTTATGTGCTAAGGCATTAAAATGTTATGGTGTAAGAGAAAATGATGTTGTAAGTATAATGCTTCCAAATACACCTGAAGCAGTAATTGCATTTTATGCAGTTAATAAAATTGGAGCAATTGCTAATATGATTCACCCATTATCAAGTGAAGTAGAATTAAAGAATACTCTTATTTCAACTAAATCAGTATTATTAATTGCTATAAATATCTCTTATGAAAAGATAAACAATATAATTGATGATACAAAAATATATAAAATAGTTCTTGTATCTCCAAAAGATTCAATGCCTAAAATTAAAAATCTTTTATATACTTTATTAAAAGATTTAAAAAATAAAATACCAAAATCTAATGAAAGATATATTTATTGGAATAATTTTATAGAAAGAGGAAAAAACTACAAAAAATCTGTTTTTATAGAAAAGTCTAAAAATGATGATGCACTTTATCTTCACAGTGGAGGAACAACAGGAACACCAAAAAATATTGTTATAACAAATGAATCAGTAAATGCAATTATGGATCAAGCACATACTGTTTTCCCACTTATTGGAACAGAAGACACAGTACTTGCAATACTTCCAATGTTTCATAGTTTCGGATTACTTGTTAGTATAGCAGCACCACTTTGTATGGGAGCAACAATTGTTATGATACCTCAATTTGATGCTAAAAGATTTGATAAATTATTAAGAAAATACACACCAACTATCTTAATTGGAGTACCTACTCTATTTGAGGCTTTAATTACTAATCCATATATGATAAATTTAGATTTATCACAAGTTAAATATGTAATTAGTGGTGGAGATTCATTATCACCGGAAAGAAATCAAAGACTAGATAATTTCTTAAAAGAACATAATTGTAATATTAGAGTAATTCAAGGCTATGGTCTTACAGAAACAAGTGGTCCATGTTGTATTGGTTCTTTTGGTTCAAATAAGCTAGGTTCCATTGGAATACCTTTACCAAGCGTAGTAATAAAAATAATGGATCATGACACAATGGAAGAAAAAGAAATTGGTGAAATTGGTGAAATGTGTATAAGTGGTCCGAATGTAATGTCTAGATATTTAGATAATCCAAAAGAAACTGATGATATGATTGTAAAGGATGAAAATGGAGTGCGTTGGGTTCGTACTGGAGATTTAGCATATATGGATGAAGATGGAGTTATATTCTTCGTTCAAAGATTAAAAAGAATGATTATTTCGTCTGGATATAATGTATACCCTTCACATATAGAAGAAGTGCTAATTAAACATCCAAAAGTTGAACTATGCGGTGTTATTGGCATACCTCATCCTTATAAAGTTCAAGTAGCAAAAGCATTTATTGTCTTAAAAAAAGGAATATCTCCAAGCATAAGTATTGAAAAAGAAATCAAAGATTATTGTGAAAAGAATTTAGCAAAATATATGATACCTAAAAAGTTTGAATTTAGAGAAACACTACCAAAAACAATGATAGGAAAAATTAATTATAAAGAATTAGAAAAAGAAGAACTAAATAAATAGTTCCTCTTTTTTATTCAAGTGTTGCATCAATTGTTTTAACACATTTATTATTTGATAGCGTGTATCCATTATCACAATATTTTGTTTTATCAACTTTTTTTAAACATTTTCCATTATCATGTATTCCAAACTTACTTGATAAATCTGTTGAACTATAATATTGATATCCATTAGAACAAACTGTTTCATAATTATTCGTTTTTGTTTCTGCATAGCAACCATTTAAATAACTTATCCATTTAGTTTTATGATTAATGTCGTTAGCTTGTTCACATTGACTTTGGGTTGTATAACTATCCCATTTATAGTATGCACAGCTACCATAGGCATTTGGAATAAAGTAATAATCACCCTTTCCAGTCCATGTATGCCCTTTTCCGTCAATTGAAACAGTATATTCTTTACATACTCTTTCTCCACTATTACTATCACTTGTCCTAATACACAAAGCACCATCTTCTTTAGTATCTGATGGGCACTTTTCTTTAGCATCAGTACTTGTAGTACATTTTGTACCATTTAATGTATATCCTGATGGACATTTGTAAGCTTTATTCTTCTCCCAATTTGCTGTTAATGTAATATTTTCACAAGCAAGTTTTGCACCATTTAATATAACTTTTCCATTCTTATCTGCCCAACTTACAAAAGTATAACCATCTCTTGTTGGATTAGCTGGTAAAGTTAATTCTGAACCACAAGATATTACAGAATTTTTAACACTACTTCCACCATTTGAATTATAAGTTACAGTAAATGTTTTAGCTGATGGGGTTTCTTTCATTTCCCAATTTGCATAAAGTGTTACATTTTCACAAGATAATAAAGCTCCTTTTAAAATGACTTTTCCATGTTTATCTGACCAAGAAGCAAAACGATATCCATTTCTTGTAGGTGTTGGTAATGTTGGTAGAGTTTGATTACATTCTACTATTAGGTTATTTACTTGAGATCCACCTTTAGAATCAAAAGTAATAGTAAATGTTTTTGCAGTAGGAGGAATTTCTTTCCATTTTGCAATTAGCTTAGTATCTTCCTCAAACATTGTAGATTCACTAATTTCTTTATCACCATCAAACCATCCAAGAAAATTGTAGCCATCTTTTGTTGTAGTAGGTAATTCTACACTCTTTCCTTTTTCAATTTTTAGATCTTGAACTGAAGAACCACCGTCTGTAAAAAATGTAATACTTATTAAATTCTTATCTAAAGTATCATTAGATTCTTTTTTACCACCACTAGTTAATATAATGGTAGTTGTAATAGTAGCTATTAAAATAACCACAATAGCTCCTATCGTAATAAGTCTTTTTTTCATATTTCACCTTCCTATAACAATATTATAACATGACTAAAAAAAACATAGCAATAAATAATAATTGCTACGTTTTTACAAAATACTCTTTTTTATTTCTTAAAAATACAAATCTATTCTCATCAACTTCATTTTTATAAGCAGTTAAAACATACTTTTTATCAACTAAGTCACTATTTAATACACACCATTTATTAAAATAAGATTCATCATGCCACTGAGCAAAAAAGCTTTTTCTTGTGTCATATTTTAACAACTCAACCACTTCTTCACACATTTTTTTAAATAGCAAATTAGGGCCAAAAAAGAAAGCACTTTGAACATACTCATATGTATCATTTTCTAAAAAAGCAGATGAATTACGATTAATATTAATATATTTCCATGGAGAATATAACTCACTTTTAGAATTAAAAGAATGATAAGATGCAGTTATTTTATTTAAGTTAAAAACTGAAGAAGAATGCATATAAACAATTGCATTTGCATTAAAATAGCATGAATACTCACAAGAATAATCATAGTTCTGTAATATAATCCACATTTTATACAATGCCACAACTGGCCATGGATAGTGATTAATTCTAGGACATAATTCTACCCTAACATTATCTTTTTCATAATTATTATATTCTTCTAATCCGTCTGAAATCAATTTAACAATTTTCTTATTTGATGGATAAAAATTGACTAAAGATTCTAAAAAATCTTTAAAAAGAATTTTATAATCCCCAGTAGCAATATAATACACTGCAATTTTACTATCACTATTCATATAAACACATCCTATTATTAGTATATCATACTATTTAGAAAGCCTTTTAGAAAATTCACCAGAAACTTCCAAAAAGTTACTTTTTGTCAAAAATACATCTTGATTCGTATCTTTAATAAATTTTTCTAGTTTATGTAACTCATATCTAGTTAATACTACATAAACTACATATGTATCTGTTTGATTATACTCTCCGGTTCCTTTCCACCATGTAGCACCTCTATCTAAATCATTTTTTATAAACTTTAAGATAGCTGTTGGCTTTTTCTTTGAAAAAATAATTGCACTACTACTAATATTTTGTTGATGAAGTTTATCAATAGATATATTTTCAATAATTGAATACATTATTGAATAAATCATAACAGAAATTCCATAAAAATATCCACTAATACTAAAAATGATAAAATTAAACAATATAGCGAACTTACCTACGCTAAAAAAAGGATATTTACTTGTTAAAACAATTCCAATAATATCAGTACCACCAGTTGATCCTGTAGATGATAAAATTGCAGCACATCCAATTCCAACAAGTGTTCCTCCTACTAAAATATTAGCAACAATTTCATCAACAATCATCTTTTCAGGTATTGGAATAAGCATTAAAGCAATAGTTTGAACAATTATACAATATACAGTTCTTGCACAAAAACTTTTACTTATCTTAAAAAAGGCCACAAAAAATAATGGTACATTAATAAGAAAATAAATAATACTAGTAGCATTACTATTAATATTAAAAATATAATTGACTAAATTATTTAATAACTGTGCGAGTCCAAATACACCACCACTATATAAATTAGAAGGAACAACAAATAAATTAATTGAAATAGAAAATAAAATAACACCAAACGTACCAAGTAACAATTCTTGATAACTCCATTTAAAAAGTTTCTTTAATATTTTTTCCATAACTAACACCAACCTTACTAACAAACTACTATAGTATACTTTTATTTAAAAATGATATCAATAACAATATTTATCAAATCAAACAAAAAGCCACATACAAGTGACTAATTACATATCCTCCATTCCATTATATTTCCAAGTTCTGTTCCACAATAAGAACATTTATGAAGCAATACATCAACATTTGATCCACAACCAGGACACTTAACTAAATTTACCTCATTATTTAATTCCAAAACTTTTCCATCATTTTTCTTAAGTTTAAAAGTTTTTCTTTGTATCTTCGATTTAATTTTTCCTTTACTATAATAGATAATTCTAATATACATAGTTATATCAACATACTGCTTATTATCTACTAAATAACTCTCAAATTTATCATAATCAACTATGTCATAATCTATAATATCTTGATTATTAAAATAAAGTCTATCTATCTCAAATTTTAAATTATTATAAAACTTCTTTTTATCAAGTTTGGTAGTATTCCAAAACTCAACTTGCTTTTTGTAATTTTTTTCTTTATATTTCTTTATTGGCTTTAAGACAATATAAGCATCTAATAGATAAAATACATAATATAAAGCTAAAGAAAGCATAATTCCAAAAATTATAACCTTAAAAAAGTCATAATTATTAAAAGTTCTAGAAGTATATTTAATAAATAGAAAGCTTAAAATCATACTAATTATGATATCTACTATCAAAGTTACAATCTTGTATGTATTAGATCTTAATACACTATCATAATGATACTTACTTCCTAACTCTTTTTCTTTATAATCAATATTGTAGTTTGTTTTACAATAAGGACATCCTTCACTAAATTCTTTAAATTTTCTTGTTACACCACAATTAGCGCATGTAAAATTACTATCATCATCAATATCTTGATAAAAAGTATATTCTATTCTAGTATCAAACTCGGTTTCTTTATATATAGACTTTCCTTCTTTAAAGTATTCTTTTTCATATAACACTCCACCTACTACATTATCATTTTTACTATTATCAGAATTTCTTTCTAATAATTTTCCATTAACTATATAAGTAGATTTTATATTTATGCCTAATTCTTTTAATTTGTTTTTGTAATAATTATCTATAACCATAAATTCCTCTAATTATTATTGTTATTATTATTATTATTGTTATTATTGTTATTATTGTTGTTATTGTTATTTGAAGAAGATCCAGAAAATCCTCCCCCACCACCACTACTATAAGAAGGAACGTAGTGTGGATATATCTTAAGCTTATCCTTATCTAACAACAATCCATCAATAGTACTATTAAATAATGAGGAATCTATAAAATCACTTTTTTCTTCAGATCCATTAACATACTTTAAAAATAATCCAGTTTGATTCCCTTCAACTCTACCATCAGGATGTTCAAGCATAAATTTATAAATTTTATCTAGATTTTCTTTTGTCAAATGATAATATTTTAATAAATCAATACACCTTTTTTGAAAAATCAATTCTTCATATGTTTCGGGTTCTTTATCCATTATTTCAACTCCTTACTTAAATAATAAAATTCTATATTTTGAAATGGTAAATTAATTGCTTGCATATGATAATATGCATTATTTTTTTGTTTTGTATAATGATAATCTCTCAAAGAAGATGTAGTAAAAAATATGTTATTTGGATTATCTAATGAAAAATTATCACTATATTCTTTAAAAATATTCGTAATATCAACTGAATAATATCCATCAAGTATTTCTTTTCTACTATCAAGAACACCTTTATATATTTGATGAGTAGCAATATGTCTTTGTTTTACTCTTTCTTCATCACCATATTTAACTAAATCTCCACTTAAAAGAATAATAAATAATGAATTATTTTCAGGATAATCACATTCTTCATTAATCAAATTCTTTTTCATATGAATAGTAATATTACTTTTCTTATTTAAATATATTATATCTCTATCATTTTTAAGTATTTGTGATTTTAAATTATATTTAACACCATCTACTTCTAAAATAAAAGAATTATCATCATAAATATATTTTAGTTTTGAATCTTTACTAATAATATCTAAAAGAGATGGATTATCACTATTTGATTCAAAATTAGGCTTATATTTTGATAAATCTCCACTTCTCATTTTAGAATAATATTCATATAAATATTTTTCTTTTTCTTGATGTGGCAATAAACCTCTATCTTTGTAAATTTCTTTTTGTAACAAACAAGTATAACTTTTATTAGAATTATATGCATTTTTAACAAAAGGACATCCAGTCTTACAAAGATACAAATATCCACAACTTGTGCATTCATCATTAATAGGTAGTTTATTATGATTTAAAAATATTTTAACAAAGGCATTATGAAGAATCTCATCTACTGTATTTTTATAAATATTTCCATAATAGTAATCACTATTTTTTTGTCCTCTTACACACGAATAGATATCTCCATTCTTTTCAAGTAAGAAAAACTTTTCTCCACAATTATCACAATTAGTACAATAATCTGGACCAAATTCATCAAACCAAGGACCATTTACCCCTTTATCCAATTCAGTATTATCAAATTCTTTATGCATTCTTTTATATAAAATAACTTGTTCTTCCTCACTCATATGATGAAGTACTCCATTGGAATTATAATCAAATCCAATCATAAAATTAAAGTCATTCATATCTAAACATGTATTTTTATGTAAGTATTTAATATCTTCTACTATGTCATCTAAATAATTAAAATGTTCTTTAAATAAAGTACATGATACTTTCTTTCTATTTGAAGTACCATCAAGTAACTTAATATTTGAAAGTATTTTGTTAAGAGTCTTTTCACCATTTTTAGTAACACGATACAAATCATGCAATTTAAGTGGTAAATCTAAGCTACCAGATATAGAAACATTATACTTTTTTATAGTATCAATATGCTTATCAAGATTATATAAATTAGTCTTTATATGAGGAAAGCCAATTTTAAACCCACCAGCAGTTATTATTTCCTTATTATCATTAAAATAATCACTTATATATTTAATAATTCCTTCAAAATCACCTTTACTAAGAGTAGTAACTTCTCCACCATGTAAAGAAATATTAAATGGAATAACATTACTTTCTTTAAACTTCTCAACAGCATATTTAAGTGTATCAAGAGGTTTAATACTAGAGTCAAAATCCTTTGTATTATCCTCTAAATAACAATACTTACATCCCATATTACATGCCATAGTAGGAACATAAAGTAAATGAATATATTTATAATTCTCCATAAATCCCCCTATTTTAAATAAATTACTGCACTATGAGTGTACTCCCAATATGAAACAACACGCATTTTAAGTTTATCTTTAACATATGCTTTGTTTTTATTTGTAAAAGTTACATTATCATTAATATCTCCCTGAAATAAAACATCAAAACTATATTCATCATTAACAGGAGATTTAAGTTCACCAACTGTAATAAATACACTTGATATATTATCAGACCTAATCTCTATAGTACTATTTGATTCAAGACTAAGATTTATATAACTTAAATAGTCATCAGGAAGTGGTGCTTTAGGATAAATAATAACTGATAGATCATTTTTATCATTACATCTAATATAAACCTCATAATTATCATGAATATAATGTAAAGGTATTTTTTTATCAACATCATAAGTTATTTCTCTTACTTCATCATTATATTTTAAACTCAAAGTAGCAAGATTATTTGATAAATTTTCATAAGATATAATCATATCATTATCTAAATGAAGAATCATATCATTTTCTTTATCATCTTTAAATATAACTGTCTCTTTATATGTAATAGTAGCAACTCGTGTATCATTAATAGTTGTTTTAGGTAACACTTTTTCTTTTTCTAAAGAAGTATCTACATTATTTTCAACAGTATTATAATCATCCATTTCGTTATTTTGTTGGTATCTTTCTATAACAGTAGGACTCTCCTTAAATGCCTTTGAATTAACTGATGTAAAACTAGGTAAAATAATATTTCTTAAATTATTACAATTTCTAAATGCTGATGATCCTATTCCATATAATTTAGAGTTTCCTGAAACAAAAACTTCTGAAAGGTTAGAACAATACTGAAATGCATGTCCACCTATTCTATTAACTTTATCTGGTATTTTTATTGACACTAAATTATTACAATTATAAAATGTATCTCCTCTTATTTCAGTAAGATTTTCAGACAATTTAACATATTTTAATGAAGTATCATTATAAAATGCTTCACCGCCTAAATAAGTTAACGTATCTGGTAATTCAATTGATTCAAGACTTGTACAATAAGCAAATGCACCACCACCCAAATATTCCAAGTTTTTTGGAATATTAATCTTTATTAGATTTGAATCATTTTTAAAAGCAGAACCTCTTATTTCAGTAATAGAATCAGGTAAATAAACTTCTTTTACAGGCAAGTTTTTAAAAGCATCTCCTCTTATTCCAACAATTGGTTTTCCGTTATAAGAATTTGGTATATCTATTTTTTCATTACCAAATAATCCAAGAGTATAAAATCTAATTACATAACCATTTTTATCACTACTTTTTTCATAAAATATTCTTGGTTCTCTAAAATATATCAAAGGAATAGATATAGCTAAAACAACCCCTATTAGTAAAGCTTTAATGCTTCTATCTGGTACAAAATCATTTTTAGTACTAATAAGAATATTGCTAATTTTTTCATTTGGCCTAGACTTTATTTCCTTAATAAAATATTTTTTTAGATTATACTTTCTTCCAAAAATAAATATGACAGTTAAGAAAGCAAAAAATAATAAATAGAATAGAAAATCTAAATGGAAGAATAATAATATTGTAAAAAATAATAATAATAAAACAAACAAAACAGAAAAAACCATTCTTCTTTTATATATTTTTTTAGGAACTTGCCCTTTCATACTATCAAAATTTAATTTTTTCATTTCCTTTGCCACAAACAAATCTAAAAGAGCTTTTTCACTATTTTTAAAAATTGGATCATAATCTGTATACTTAGCATAAACAATATTTGAAGGTACAACACTATCATTATTAACAAAATTAGGTAAAGGATTCATTGGAATGTAATTAGATGAAGAAATTAATTCAGAGCCACAATTACTACAAATTTTTTCTCCAAAGAGAACAGGAGAATTACAATTTTTACAAATACCAAATGCATTATAATTATCAGTATGCTCCCCACAACCAGGACATACTCTATCATAAAGACTAATTAATCTATTACATTTTTTACAATTTAAAAAAATAGAAGAATTGTTTCTATCTATAATAGAATTCAGCTCTTCACGCTTTACCCCACATAACTTTGCAAAAATAGCTCCGATGGGTTTAATCTCAAGCGAAAAAAACAAAAGAAAAACACCTGCAACATCAAATACAATAAATTCAAAAAATATAAATCCAATTAAAAGCCAAGCCACTCTAAATATTAAAAATTTTAAAAAGTTGAATTTATATCCATTAAATTTACATGCTGAAAATATACCTGCAGCATAAAAAATGCTTAAAGGAAGAGAAATATACAATGCATAGCCAAGATTCATATCACTTTCAATATAAGACAAAATATTCATATTAAAACCTCTTATCCTATAAAATTATATCACATAAAAAAAGAAGATATACTAATAATCTTCAAAATATAATAAAGGTTCCAATTAAAGCTAATAATTAACAAACTACATTTGATATTTCTATAATCCAATGTACTCTTGGATTTTTTAAATTATCTTTAATACATAGTAAAGCAATATAATAAATATATTAGTAAATATCCAAAAGCACCAGTTAAAACAACAATAGTGTTTATTTTATTTACTTTACGAAATACAAGTATAGGAATAATAAATCCAAAGAAAATAGAAATAAAAGCACCAATTACTAAAAAAACATTATATTGTCTACATACACATTACAATTTATTTGTAATTGATTTTTCTTGCAACAAACTAGGAAATTGTAACGTTAAATTTTCATCAGCAAAAATTAAACTATCATTAATATCCATATACCCTACTACTTTATCTTCTATTGCTAAATCAGTATTAGGATTCTTTCCTATTCCACTAACTAAGCTTGATCCTTTCCACTCTCTATAATTTTGAACAAATCGATCAAGACTAGCTATCTCAGTAATTCTTGTTTTACTATTTAATTCATTTTTATTAAAGGATCCAACTTTCATTATTTGATTTCCTTTACAATAATAAATATTTGGTATTAAATAAAAATTTGCACAAGCTCTAGTTCCAACAATTTTAGGATCTCTACAATTAACAATAGATAACTCTATTGTATCGTTTTTATTTTTACTATTTGGAGCAGCTAACATGCCGAATGTTTCACATTTATAACGCTGTTTCATTGTTGCATAAACTCCATAATCTTGATCGGAAATAGATGAGTAAAGCCCATTTAAATTATGTGCATGAAAATGCATAATACAAGCATCAATCTTTAAAGAAAAATATTTTTTCAATTCTTCAATTAACTCACTTTTATTATTAGTAGTAGGAATAACTGCACCATTTCTATAATTTCCATCAACTAACAAAAACTTAGATGTAAAAAAATCAAAATAAAAACATAAAGCTCCATCAGAAGTAACAGCACTTCTACCAACCAAAAAACATCCATTTTCTGAATTATTATTTTTCGTTTCAGCAATTAATTTATTAATATAATTATATGCCTCTTCACTAAAAATAATTTTAGACTTATTCCCTAACGAAGGAATATCAAAGAATTGATCATAACTAACAGTATTTAACGTAGACATTTTACCACCTACAGTAATTATACCATATAACAAATAAAAAGTTACGATACATTGTACCGTAACTTAATTTCTTATGGAGCAGACAAGGGGAATCGGACCCCCACACTAACCTTGGCAAGGTCATATTCTACCATTAAATCATGTCTGCAAATAACCTTAACACAACATCATTGTATACTATTTATCAAAATAATACAAGTTTACAATTAAAATTTTTTTAATATGTATCATTTTTTCTTTAAGTCCCCAATATTCTCTATAACTAACACTATCAACTAATAAATCAAAAATATTAACTAAACTTATTAATTATCTCTCTTGTTCATTATTTAATAATTAATTTCAATATACATATTATGTAAAAATAACGTAATAATTACATAAGATAAATTATACAAGAAATAGTCCTTAATCACATATAAAGCCAAATTTCAACTTCATTTACACATAAATAGACAAATTCTAACTTAAATATCATATATAGTAATTCCAATAAAATAACAATACATCAAATATTAGAAATATAATTATGATATAATTTTATTGAAAGGATGTAATAGAGGTGGCTACACCATATCAAAATGTTGCAAAAGCAGCATTAATTAATTGGAATGGATTGAGTGAAGAAGAAGCAAATTCTAAAATTCAAACTGAATCTGTTCAAGAACTTGAAAGTCAAATATATGCAATGGGATCAATGAAATATGCAGTTGCAGGTATTGCAAGCCAAATTGGTCTAAGTGAGGAAGAAACAACAAATTTTTTCAAAGCTGTCATTAATGGACTAGAAAATGCTGAAATATTTGAAATAGTTAGAGAAAGAATTCAAGGATTCACTGAAGAACAACAATTAGAAGTATTATCTACTATTCATGATGGTTGGGTTGCTGATAATTCTAGTGAAAAAACGTTTATCAAGAAAGTTAATAGGCAACAATTAAGACAATATGCACCATTGGATTTAATTGGATGGAATGAGGTAAGAAGTGATTTATTGTTCTTAAAACCAATTTTAGAATCTGTTAATGTTCAAATTAATGAAGAAGCTTTATCACAAGCTTATCATAAAAGAGTTGCAAATTATATAGAAACAATGGGAATCAATAGTCAAGATGATTTAACTGCACTAGTTAAACAAGGCAGATATTATTATCCAGCATTGCCACAAGAATTGGAAGCAAGATTAATTCCTATGAGTGAGTTTGTTTCAAGCCAAATAATTCAAAATTGGAATACAAAAGATCAAGAAACAGCACAAATTATTTCTACTAGACAACAAAAAACAGCTAATAATGGATTAAATCAAAATTAGAAAACAGATTAAAATAACATGACCCGTTTCTAAAAATAGAAAACGGGTTTTATTATATCTAAAATAAATATATAATTTTCAATAACAACTTCTACTAATAATATTTACTCTTCAAGCACATAAAAACTAGCCTTCGACTAATCGAAAGTGACATTTTGACATATATATACAAAATTCCATATTAGTTAAAGCAATCAAAATTCTCAATTGAAAAAGAAAATATAACGTACATTTCGAAAAAAGAAAAGTCCTTAAAAAAGTGGAAACTTATACACAACTTAGTTCATAATATCTTAATCTTAGAATCATTTTAAAAGCTCCAAAACTGGAGCTTATTTGTTATTCTGATTGTGGTTCTTTACTTTCATTTATATTAATGAAATATGCTAATTTACCTTTATAAGTAAATAGGATATCATATTTACCTTCTGGATAATCCATATTAACGTATCCTTCACCAACATATTTATAATTGTCAGCTTCTGGTGTTTTATAATCTAAAACAAATCCACCATTTTCATTTGCTAACTCTTCTAATTTAGTTAGTGATATTTTTTCTAGTTCCTCAACTGTTTTATGTGGTGTAACTAAAATTTTAACATCATTAGCAGATCCACTATATTTTGTATCAATATAGAATTGAATATATTCATTTAGATAGAATGAAGAATTAATTCCTTCTTTTTTATATCCTTGTGAAACTAATTTTTCTATTATTTCTTCTGATTCAGCTTCTAAACCAGCATAACTATGTCTGTTACCTACAAGAATTATTCCATCAATAACAAAGTCAGTTTGTTTTGGATTTCCTTCTTCATCTACAATTTGAGTTAATACTCCATCTCTATAGTCATATTCATAACCAGTATTTTCTTTTGGTTTTTCATCTTTATTATCTGTTTTTTCTTCTGTATTATTATTGTTTGTATTGTTATTATTTGTAGTTCCTTTATCTCTTAATAAGAAGAACCATACTGCAAATAATAGTAATAGGATTATGATAATTATTACAATTATTAATCCAA
>CAMNJQ010000047.1 GCA_946541575.1 uncultured Clostridium sp.
GGAAAAAGAAAGTAATGATAAAAAAATAATAAACGAAGTTAAAAAATAAATATTTCCCAGGAAATAAAATAAAGAAACAGAAGAAAAAGTCAAAAATTATTTCCCGGGAAATATTTCTTTATATAATATAAACAAAGAAGGTGGAAAAAAGTTTCACGTGAAACATAAACAATATATATAGGAAAAGAAAGTAATGAGAAAAAATAATAAACGAAGTAAAAGAATAAATATTTCCCAGGAAATAAAATAAAGAAGAAATAGAAAAACCAAAAATTATTTCCCGGGAAATATTTTTACTATAAAAAGTGTCACCATATTACTTATATTATCTAATAAAATATATTGCTTTAAAGTACTTATACATAACACAACATTGATAAAAATTGCACGTATGAAATCCTTTAATGATAATCTTTAAAAAAAAGAAAAATATTTCTTGACTTTTTCAAAAAAATGTTGTATCATACTGAGCCATCAATGGAGGTTTTGGGTGTGAAAAAGAATAATAAGAAAACAAAAGGGTTTGCAAATAATAATAAAATTTTGCTAACAATATCAATAATCGTTATTTTATTTATATCTCTATTAACGATTAATTGGAAAAACGCTAATGCAAGTACAGAAAAATTAAGTAGTGATAATACTAGCAGTTCTTGCAATAGCTGTAAGGGATATAACAAAGAAACATTATTTAATCAAAATACAACATTTATGAAAAATGCAGCATTAGATTATTTTACTGATGAGAGATTACCTCAAACAGTTGGATCTAAAAAAACTATTACATTAGGAAAAATGATTGAAGAAAAATTATTATATACTTTAGTCGACAGCAATGATAAATCTTGCTCAACAACAGATTCATATGTTGAGGTTACAAAAAATTCTAACGAATATTTGTTTAAGATTAATCTTTCATGTAGCGATATTTCTGATTACATTTTAGTTCATAAAGGTTGCACAACTTATTGTGAAAATAATACTTGTGTTAAACCTACTGAAGAAGTTATTCCTGAAGATAAAACATATGAATATGAATATCAAAAGAAATATTCTTGCAGTATGACTGATTGGAGTCAATGGTCTGAATGGAAAACAGAAAGAGAAGAAATTAAAGACTATAATTATAAAAGAGAAGAAGTAAAAACAGAAAAAGTTGTTGAAAGTGAAACTTTTGAAAAAGATGTTATAATTACAACAACATTTAACTGTGATCAATATGAAGGTTATGAATTACTAGGTAACTTATGCGTTAAAACTAATTCTTCTTTATTAGAAGAAGATGCTGATTTAAATCCAACAACATTTAACTGTAACAAATATGATGGTTATGTGCTAGATGGAAATAAATGCATTAAAGTTACATCTACATTAGATGAAAAACCAGCAGAAAAGAATGAAACAACATATAATTGCGATAAATATGCAAAAGATGGATACGAATTAGTTGGAGATAAATGTATAAAAGAAACTACAACAACAGATGAAAAACCTGCAGAAGAAAATGAAGCAACATACAATTGTGATAAATATGTAAAAGATGGATATAAATTAGTTGGAGACAAATGTGTAAAAGAAACTACAACAACAGATGAAAAACCTGCAGAAGAAAATGAGCCAACATATAACTGTGATAAATATGCAAAAGAAGGATATAAATTAGTTGGAGATAAATGTATTAAAGATTCATCAATAGTTGATGAAAAACCTGCAAAAGAAAATGAGCCAACATATAACTGTGATAAATATGCAAAAGAAGGATATAAATTAGTTGGAGATAAATGTATCTTTGAAGTAACTTCAAGTGAAGAAATTCCAGCTAAACTTGAATATACAACAAAAACTGAAACTTATGTATGTGGATATGAAACATATGAATGTGGTACAGAACAAGTAGAATGTGGTAGATGGGAAGACACAACTAAGATAATAACAAAATGTGATGATAACTTTAATTGTGTTGATATTCCAGAAACAAGCTCAGTATATGTTCCTCAAACATGTGACCAACCAAAATACTGTCAACGTGAAGAAACATGTACTGAAGAAATAGAAGTACCTGTAGGATATAAGTGCGATTCAAAAGAATATGAATTAGTTGGAGACAAATGTATAAAAGAAATTAAAACTACAGATGAAAAACCAGCAGATAAAAATGAACCAACATATAACTGCGATGAATATTTAGAAGAAGGTTATGAATTAGTTGGGGATAAATGTGTAAAAACAATATCTGATTCTGATGAAAAACCAGCAGATAAAAATGAACCAACATACAACTGTGATGAATATGCTAAAGAAGGATATGAATTAGTTGGGGACAAATGTATAAAAGAAATAACAACAACAGAAGAAAAACCAGCAGATGAAAACAAACCAACATACAACTGCGATAAATATACAAAAGAAGGTTACGAATTAGTTGGAGACAAATGCGTAAAAGAAATAACAACAACAGAAGAAAAACCAGTAGACGAAGATGAACCAACATACAACTGTGATAAATATTTAAAAGATGGATATGAATTAGTTGGAGACAAATGTATAAAAGAAATAACAATAACAGAAGAAAAACCAGCAGACGAAGATGAACCATCATATAATTGCGATAAATATGAAGGATATGTATTAGTTGGAACAAAATGTGTTAAGCCTGTGTGTGACGTTTGTACAAAAGAGGCTGACAAAACTGAAGAAAAGTCTTGTCCAGAAGGATATACTTTAGAAAACGATAAATGTACTAAAGTAGTTGAAACTGAAAAAGATGTTACATATTATAGATATTCTACAAGATCATGCGAAGGTGGAAGAGTAGAAACTCAATGGTCTTTAGATAAACAAGATTCAATATTAATTGCTCAAGGATTTAATAAAACAGGAAGAACTAGATTATTAGTTATAAATAAATAAGTAAAGTAAAAGGGAGTTTATAAAATGGAAAAATTAAATTTAAGAGAAAAAGTAATGAAAACATTAGGAAATTCTAATGTATCATTAAAAAAAGCATTAGCATATGGAACTGCATTAATGATATCTTTAACTCCAGCTATGTCTACAGTTAAAGCAGAATCAAATGGTAATGCAACCAAAACTACAGTATCACAAAATAGTGAAGGGTTATCATCAGCAGATATGTTAGCTTCACTATTAGGATCAAAAGAAGAAAAACAACATTATGAAATGACATTAGAAGAATTTGAAAATGGTGCAGTACAAGCTTATACTAACTTATCAAATTATATCAATTATGAACATATGCCTGAAGATGTGTTAGCAGCATATTATATTACAAACTATGAATTTATAAGCGATGAATTAGCTGAAAAATTAATTGAAAAAGGTTATATCGCAGATATAGATATGTTTGATCCAGATGGAAAACCAGAAATGGATAGATCAGGATGGAAAAATATAAACTATTATAATAGATTAGTTAATACAATTAATGATTATAACGAAGGAAAAATTCAAAGAGAATATAATGAAGGTAAAATAAGCGATATTGAGAATTACATTGATGCTTCAGTATTATGTGCAGAACAATTTGATAAAGAAGATATGCACGAATTATTTGAAAAATGGTATAAAGAATATAACTTGAAAAAAGGGACTATCAGAAGTAATGAAGCATTCATGGAAGCTCATAAACATTTAACTCATTTAAATTCTGAAGAACAAGTATCACAACTATATGAAGCTTCAATGGGGGCAAGATATTCAGAATTAAAAATATATGGTAATGAAGTAATGGATTTCCAAACTGATTACATGTATGAAAATTATAAATATGCAGAATTAGATAAATATTTTAAACCAGATGAGTTAAGACAAAATCAATGGTTCTTAAGAGATGATTTTGAAAAACAAGATTGTCCAGATGAATTATACTTCTGTGCAAGAATGTTTGGTGAACACTATCATTTCGTTAGAGATGAAGTAAATAAAGAAATTTTCTCAACAATGAGAACAAAAGAGTTAGCAAAAGATAAACTTGAAAATAAAGTAAATCAAAAATAAACACAAAATAATACATATAAGATTCATATTTCCCAAAAAAATTCCGGAATTTATCATTGTCATTATGGCCAAATGATAATGATAGGGAAAATGATAAATAAGAAATATTATATATAATTGAAAGAATAAATAGTAAAAGAAATTTATATTGTAATTATTCGACATAAAAAGCATATGCACATCGTATATGCTTTTAGTCGTGTTATTAATAAGTAAAATTGATTAATTAGATATGAAAATAATTAAAAAATGAGCATAAAAGTGTTATAATATCAATTAGGGGTGAGACGATGAAATATCAAGCATTATATAGAAAATATCGTCCAAAAAATTTTAATGAAGTCGCTGGTCAAAAAATAACTATACAAATATTAAAAAATGCTATTATGAATAATCATATCTCACATGCATATTTGTTTTTTGGACCAAGAGGAACAGGAAAAACTTCAATTGCGAAAATACTTGCGCGAACAATAAACTGTGAGAATCCTGTAGAGGGAATTCCATGTGAAAAATGTGATAGTTGTTTAAATTCTAAAGATCAAAATAGTATTGATATAATAGAAATAGATGCTGCTTCAAATAATGGTGTTGATGAAATTAGAGAATTAAAAAATAAAATTTCATTTGTTCCTTCAGAATTAAAATATAAAGTATACATAGTAGATGAGGTTCATATGCTTTCTATTGGGGCATTTAATGCTTTATTAAAAACATTAGAGGAACCACCAGAACATGCAATATTTATTCTTGCAACGACGGAACTTCAAAAAGTTCCTCTAACAATTATTTCTAGATGTCAAACATTAGAATTTAAAAAGATTGATGATAATTCAATGATAAACAAATTATCCGAAATAGCTAAATTAGAAAATATTTTAATTACTGACGATGGCTTAAAAGAAATAACAAGATGTTCTAATGGCGGATTAAGAGATGCAATTGGATTATTAGAGAAAGCATCTGCTTACACTTCTGAAGAAATAGATGAAGATACTATTAAAGAGATTTCTGGAAATATTTCTGAAAATGAGTTAATAGAGTTTTACAACATTATCAAAGATAAAAATATTGAGAAATTTATTGAAAAAACAAGTGAATTCTATAATGAAGGAATAGATTTTTCTAATATTTTAAATAGTTTAATAGATTATTTAAGAAATGATATGATTAATAACAAAAAATATGAAAAAAATGTTTGTAATTTAATTATTGAATTAGATAATCTTGTTACTCAAATGGGAAAATCAGATAATCCAAAGATATTATTCGAAACGAACATAATAAACAATATGATTTCAGAAAATATCAAAATAGAAAACAAAAAAAATGAAATTCAAGATGAATCTTTAGAAAAAAAAGAGCAAGATTCTAAAGTCACTAATAGCAAAGAGTATGCTCAACCAAATTACAATAATGATATAAAAGAAATTAGAGTAGGCAATACACTATATAATCCACAAAAAAATATAATTTCCAATATTAGAAATAATTGGAATATGATTAATGATTTCGCTTTTGATGAAGAATATGGAAATATAGCTAGAATACTATCCTCTGATATTGTTCCTGTTGCTGCTAGTGATACAAATGTAATACTTTTATCAAAACTTAAAGGATTAGCAAATCAAATAAATAATGATACTATAAATGTTGAAAAAATATTTGAAAAAGCTTACAATATGAAAGTAAAAATAATATGTTTGTCAGAGGAGGAATGGAAAAAGTATACAGAAGAATATAAAAATAATAAAGAAAAATTTAAGTATACAGAAGAAGTTCAAAAAGAAAAACAACATAAAACTTTAAAGGAAAAAGCAAAAGAATTATTTGATGATTAAAAAAGGAGAATTAATATGAATATACAAGCATTAATGAAACAAGCACAAAATATACAAAAAGATATGCAAAAGCAAGAGGAAGAAATAGAAAATACAGAGTTTGAAGGAGAAAGCTCTTTAGTTAAAGTTAGAGTAAATGGAAAGAAAGAAGTATTATCAATCAATATTACAAATAAAGAAAATTTAGAAAAAGATGATTTAGAAATATTAGAAGATATGATAATGGTTGCATTAAACAATGCATTTAAAAAAGTAGATGAACTACGAGAAAAGAAAATGTCTAAATATTCTAATATGATGCCAGGGTTATTCTAATGTATCCTGAAAGCTTAAAAAATTTAATAGAAAGTTTTAAAATGCTACCTGGAATCGGTGAAAAGACAGCCGAAAGATTGGCTTTCTTTATAATTAATGAAGATGAAGATAAAACAAGTTTCTTTTCAGATTCAATTAAGAAAGCAAAGCAAAACATTAAGAAGTGTACAATTTGTAACGGAATAACAGATAAAGAAATATGTGACTTATGTAGCGATGAAAATAGAGATAAAAAGACTTTATGTGTTGTAGAAGATCCTAAAAGTATATTCCTTTTTGAAAAGATAGGTACATATAAAGGAGAATATCATGTGTTGGAAGGATTAATATCACCACTTGATGGAATTGATCCAGATGACATTGGAATCTCTAAACTAATAGATAGAATTCAAAAAAATAAATATAATGAAATTATAATAGCAGTTAAACCAAGTGTTGAAGGAGAAACTACAGCACTTTATATAAAGAAAATAATTGATGGTATGAATATTAAAGTTACAAGAATTGCTAGTGGAATACCTATTGGAACTGATATAGAATACATAGATTCTATGACTTTAGAAAGAGCACTTAATGATAGAAAAGAAATAGCATAGCATATCTTCTTTTTTCATAAAATCTAATAGGTGAATTATGAAAAAGATCATAAAAAAAATTCTTTTTTCTTTTCTTTTATTATATTCTTACAACTTAATTGCAAATACTTATAATTTAATGATACCTATAAATTTTGTAACAATAGGAATTGTTGCATTATTAGATACACCTGGTCTAATTTTATTAGTAGTTATTTTTAAGATGTTTTATTGGGGGATTGTATGATGAACAACAATGAAATAATAGAAAAATTTAATAGCTTAATGGAAAAGTATATAAAAAAGAATCATATAAATCATGCCTATTTAATCGAAACTAATGTAGAAGATAAAATTTCATTAGCATATGAATTAATAAAAAAAATCATGTCTTTTGATACAAATAGTAGCATTGAAGAACTTAGAAAAAATAATGATTTACTAATTATTAATTCAGAAACTAACAACATAAAATCAGAAGAAATAGAAAATCTAAAGGAAAAATATAAAACAAAATCAACAAATAATAATAAAAGATTTTATATTATAGATGAATCAGAAAAACTAAATGATTTTGCTTCAAACAAATTATTAAAGTTTTTAGAAGAGCCTGAGGATGATGTTGTAGCAATCTTTTTAACTGAAAATAAAAACAAACTATTAAAAACAATAATTTCTAGATGTCAGCTTATTAGATTTTTTATTCCCACAGACAGATTTTTAGGTTATGATGAAGAGACAGTTGACTATATGTTTAATTTTGTAAAGAATATTGAAGAAAATAAAGAAGATGCAATAGCTTACCAAAATATAATTGATTCAAAGAAACTTTCTGATAGACTTTTTGCTCAAGAATTCTTGAACAATTTGCTTTATATCTATGATGATGCATTACATTATAAAACTATTAATAAGGTAGAGTATTTTCCATTGAGAGAAGAAAAAATAAAGTACATTAGTGATAATAATACAAGTGATCAATTAAAAAACAAAATTAGCAGTATCAATTATTGCATTGATATATTAAAATATAATCCAAATATAAAACTATTAATTGATAAATTAATAATAATGATGAGTGGAGTTGAAATTCATGAATGAAGTAATAGGAATTAACTTTGAGGGAAGTAGTAGAATATATTATTTTTCACCAAATAAGTTAGATTTAAAAAAGAAAGACAAGCTAGTGTTGGAAACAGAAAGAGGTATTCAATTATGTACTGCGGTTACTGATATTATAGAAATACCAGACTCAAAAATAGTAACCCCACTAAGGCCAGTGCTTAGATTAGCAACTAAAGAAGATATAAAAAAATATGAGGAAAACAAAAAGACTTGTGTTACTGCATTGGAAAAGGCTAGAAAACTAGCACTAGATTTAAAATTAGATATGAAGTTTATTGATTGTAGTTTTACTCTTGATCGAAATCAATTAATATTTAATTTTTTAGCTGATGAAAGAATAGACTTTAGAGAATTAGCCAAAAAACTTGCTTCAATTTATAAAACAAGAATAGAATTAAGACAGGTTGGGGTACGAGATAAAGCAAAAGAAATCAGCGGAATAGGACCATGTGGAAGAGTTTTATGTTGTAGTACTTTTTTAAATGATTTTAATAGTGTATCAATTAATATGGCAAAAAATCAAAATCTTTCACTTAACCCAACAAAAATAAATGGTATATGTGGAAGATTACTATGTTGTTTAAAATATGAAGATGATACTTATACAGAACTAAAGAAAGAATTTCCTTCTATAGGAACAAAAGTCAAAGTAAATGATATTGAAGGAAAAGTTGTATCTCAAAATGTTCTAAATAACAAAATTACCATTGAAAAAGCTGACAAAACACAAGTAGAAGTTGAGTATAATAAAAATGAAAGTAGTAAATGATTTATTAAATTATAAAAATATGAAAATAGTACAAAATGAAGATTATTTTAATTTCTCACTAGATTCAGTTTTATTACCTAATTTTGTAACTATTAAAAAAAATACGAAAAAAATATTAGATTTAGGAACGGGCAATGCTCCAATTCCATTAATATTAACTACAAGAACTAATGCCAAAATATATGGAATAGAATTACAAAAAGAAGTGTATGATCTTGCAGTAGAGTCAGTAAAAATGAATCAATTAAACAATCAAATTGAATTAATTAATGATAATATGAAAAGTCTTGATAAGTATTTTGAAATTAATTCATTTGATGTTATTTTATGTAATCCACCATATTTTAGATTAAATGAACAGTCAAATGTAAATGAAAGTATTCAAAAAACTATTGCAAGACATGAAAAAGAAATTACTTTATCTGATATACTATCAATTGCAAAAAAATATCTTAATAATAATGGAACATTTGCAATGGTACATAGAACAGATAGATTAATAGAGATAATAGATGAATTTAAAAAAAATAATATAGAGCCAAAAAGAATTCAATTAATTTATCCTAAAGAAAAAACAGAGTCTAATATGGTTTTAATAGAAGGTAGAAAAAATGGTAATATTGGATTAAAAGTATTACCACCAATAATTGTTCATAATTTTGATGGTGAATACAGACAAGAAATTAAAGAACTATTTCATGAGAGGAGATAACATGAAACTAATAGTAGGGCTAGGTAATCCAGGAAAAGAATATGAGAACACTAGACATAATATGGGATTTATCTTTTTAGACTATTTTGCTAATAAACATAATATAAATATTGATAAAGAAAAGTTTAATGGATTATATGCAAAGACGATAATAAATAATGAAGATGTAATATTATTGAAACCTTTATCATATATGAATTTATCAGGAGAAGTCATAGAAAAATATGTTAATTATTATAAGATACAAATAGATGATATATTAATCATAAATGATGACTTAGATTTAGACTTTGGTAGAATAAAATTAAAAAGCTCAGGATCAAGTGGTGGACATAATGGATTAAAAAACATTATTTTGCATTTGAATACAGAAAAGTTTAAAAGATTAAAGGTTGGAATATCAAATAATAAATTAATTGATACAAAAGACTATGTATTAGGAAAATTTAATAAAGAAGAATTAAAAAGAATTGATGAATTAAAAGTGATAATAAATGGTTTATTAGAAGATTTCTTAGAGATGAGTTTTGAAAAGTTAATGTGTAAATATAACAATAATTAAAGGTGATTTTGCATGGACTTATTCAATGATTTAATTACAATTAAAGATGAAGAAAAAGTAGGATTGGTCGGACTAAACGACGAATTCTTTTCATTGTATCTTAATAAACTATTTGAACAAAGTAATAAAAATATATTAATTGTTACTTCAACCTTATTTGAAGCAAATATGCTAAATAATTACATATCATCTTATACTAATAAAAACTATTTATTTCCAGTAGATGATTTTTTAACTATGGAGTCTATAGCATCTAGTCCTGATTTAAAAATTACACGTCTAGAAACATTAAATAAAACAATTAGTAATGATAAAAAGATTATAGTTACCCATTTAAATGGATATATAAGATATCTTCCAAAAAAAACTAATTATATTAATTCAATTATTAGTTTAACTGTTGGAGAAGAAATAAAAAGAGATAATTTGATTGATTTACTAATATCAAATGGATATGTAAGAGAATCTTTAGTTACAAAAACAGGTGAAATAGGTGTAAGAGGGTTTGTTATTGATATATTTCCAATACAAAATAACCATCCCATAAGAATTGAATTCTTTGGAGATGAAATTGATTCTATTAGAATATTTGATGAAGATACACAAAAAACTATCGAAGAAGTTAAAAAATGTAATATATATCCTAACACAGAGTTTATTACAGGTAAGATATCTGATTGCACCACTAATAATCAAAAATACTTAAAAAGTGAGTCAGATGGTAATATAGAGTCAATTTATGATTATTTAGATGAGCCAATTACTATATTCAAAAATTATAATCAAATAAAGTCAAGCTATGAATCATTAATCAATCAAATGGAAGAATATAGAAATGATAGAGATAAAGACTTTACAGACGATTACATGTATAGTATTGATGATATTAAAGTAAAAAAAGTGATTTATTATAACACTATTGATAACGTAATCGATGAATTGGACAAAAATAGTGTAATAAACTTTACAGTTAAAGAAATAGAGAAGTTTAATGAGAATATTGACTTAATTAATAAGTATTTAACTAAGAATATTGAATTAGGGAATACTATTGTAATAGCTCTGAAGGATTTTCAAATAAGAAGTTTTACTAAATATTTATCCGTAAAATATATATTAACGACGATTAACAATATAATTCCTAACTCTGTTAATATTATTAAAAAAGAATTAAATATGGGCTTCCAATATAAAAATATAATATTATTAACAGAAAATGAATTATTCAATAAGCATACAAATAAGTCAAAATATAAAACAAATTTTAAATATTCTACTAAAATAAAAAATATTAATAATTTGGAAGTAGGAGATTATGTAGTTCACAGTCTACATGGTATTGGTATTTATAATGGTATTAAAACATTATCTCAAGGAAATATCTTAAAAGATTATCTGGAAATATTATATCAAGGCAAGGACAAGTTATATATTCCTGTAGAAAAAATTGAATTAATTAGTAAATATAGTGGAAAAGAAGGAATAACGCCTAAAATAAATAAATTAAGTGGAACTGAATGGGAAAAGACAAAAATTAGAGTAAAGAGTAAAGTTAAAGATATCGCTGAAAAATTATTAAAAATATATGCAATTAGAGAAATGAAACAAGGATATAGATTTAGAAAAGACGATGAATTACAAGAATTATTTGAAAACGAGTTTCAACATACACCAACTAAAGATCAACTTTTAGCTGTTAAACAAATTAAAGAGGATATGGAATCGTCTTCTCCAATGGATCGACTTCTATGTGGGGATGTTGGTTATGGAAAAACAGAAGTAGCTTTTAGAGCAATGTTTAAAGCAGTAAATGATGGTAAACAAGTATTATATTTATGCCCAACTACAATTTTATCAAATCAGCAATATGAGAATGCCTTACAAAGATTTAAAAACTTTCCTATTAATATCGCAATTTTAAATAGATTTACTACAGCAAAAGAAACTAAAAAGATACTTCAGGATTTAGAAGAAAAGAAAGTTGATATAGTTTTTGGTACTCATAGACTATTAAGTAATGATATAAAACCAAAAGATTTAGGACTTTTAGTAATTGATGAAGAGCAAAGATTTGGAGTTGTTCATAAAGAAAAAATAAAAGAATACAAAGAAAATGTTGATGTTTTAACACTTACAGCAACGCCAATACCAAGAACATTACAAATGTCAATGGTAGGACTTAGAAGTCTTTCATTAATTGAAACACCTCCTATGGATAGGTATCCAGTTCAAACTTATGTAATGGAAGAAAATTCTCATATAATAAAAGATGCAGTATACAAAGAATTATCAAGAAATGGTCAAGTTTTTATACTATATAACAGGGTTGAAGATATTGAAGTAAAAAAATTAGAATTTGAACGACTTATGCCAGAAGCAAAAATAGTAATCGCTCATGGACAAATGACAAAAGAAGAACTTGAAACAAGAATGATTGACTTTATAAATCACGAATATGATATTTTACTATGCACAACAATAATTGAAACTGGAATAGATATTCCTAATGTTAACACTATAATAATATTGAATGCAGATTATTTTGGTCTAAGCCAACTATACCAGGTTAGAGGAAGAGTAGGAAGAAGCAATAAAATAGCTTATGCTTACCTAATGTATAATAAAAATAAAATATTATCTGATGTAGCAATAAAAAGATTAAATGTAATAAAGGAATTTACGGAATTAGGAAGTGGATTCTCTATTGCAACAAGAGACTTATCAATTAGAGGTGCAGGAGATATTTTAGGAAGTGAACAAGCTGGATTTATAGATAATGTAGGAATAGAATTATATTTAAAAATATTAAATGAAGAAGTTGCTAAATTAAAAGGTGAAACAGTAGAAGAAGAAAAAGTTAAAGATGAAAAACCTTTATTAAATGTTGAAACACATATTAGCGATGATTATGTAGAAGAGACAGATCTAAAGATTGAAATTCATAAAAAGATTAACGAAATTGATACATATGAAAAATTATTAGAGGTAAAACAAGAATTAGAAGATAGATTTGGTAAAGTAGATGAAAAAGTAATAACATATATGTATGAAGAGTGGTTTGAAAGCTTAGCAAAAACATTAGAAGTTGAAGAAGTCCATCAAACAAAAAATTCAATCGAAGTAGTATTTTCAGAGAACATTTCAAAAAAGATAAATGGTGAAAAATTGTTTATGGATGCTTTCGAAATATCAAAAATGCTTAGATTTCAATTGAAAAGCAATCATTTAATTTTAATTCTTGATACGATAAGATTAGAAGAAAACTATGTCTTTATACTAACTAAAATACTAAGTAAAATCGAACTTAAAGAAACTAATTAATTGACTATAAAGCGAATATTTGTTAATATCATCTTATAGAATAGAAAAAGGTGTTAAATATGGAAATAGATATCAACAAGATGTTCAAAGATAAAAATAAAGAGATATTTAAAAATAGCTTAATTCTAGAAATGGAAAGAAATCTTGATACATTAAAAAATACTACTGATAACTGTGTAGCATTAGAAATAAATAAATTATTTTTATTTTTTAAAAATTATTTTGAAGAAGAAGGAATAAAATTTAAAAAAGAAGAATTATTAGGAGCACTATATAAAGAAAAAAAAGATTTAAATGATATTGTTAATAAACAAATAGAGAATAAGAAAAAAAATATGGAAGAAGCTTTTTTAAAAAAAGATAACAAAGAAGATATTTTAAGTAAAGAATATATAGATTTGTATTATACAACTTTAAAAGATGAAACAAGTATTATAAATGAAGCAATTGATAAAGAATTGACAGAACAAATAACAATTACTTTTACCCCAAGTATAATAAAAAAATATAAATTGAGTACAGTTGAACAGTCAGAAAGAATATACTCAAGAATAAATTTTTTGTTTAAAGACAATGTTGTATCTCGAATAAAAGAACAAATCATTTTCAGAGATGAATCATTAAAGAATATGGCATATGAATCATATAATAAATATTTAGATTTAAATAAAACAACTACGGAATAAAGTATTGAAATAATACAAAAATGATGATAAAATACAACCATATTTAAATATTGAGAAGGAAAGAGAAATAACTAGCTATTAAAGAGAGCCTTGTTTGGTGAAAAAGGTATAGTAAATTATTGAAAATGGTTCTGGAATAGACTTGCTGATATTTAAGCAAGTACGTAGATATGCGTTAAATAGTGAGGTAGATTAAATCTATGAATTAAGGTGGTACCACGGGAAAATCTCGTCCTTTGATACTATCTTTTTTTATGAGGTGATAATTATGAGAAAATTTGAAAAAATTAGCTTTGAACAGTTTAAAAAAGATATTAAAGATGATAAAGAATTATATGAATCATATAATATTCCTAAAAGAGAAACTATGTATGCAGCAGGATATGACTTTGAAGCAATAGAAGGTTTTTCTATTCATCCAGGAGAGATAAAAAAAATTCCAACTGGAATAAAAGCTGATATGAATAATGATGAAGTATTATTATTAATAGATAGAAGTGGGCAAGGATTTAAATATAATATTCGGATGTGCAATCAGGTTGGGGTAATCGATAAAGATTATTATAATAATAAAGATAATGAAGGGCATATATGGATAAAACTTCAAAATGAAGGAGATAAAGATTATATAGTTCATAAAAAAGATGGAATTATACAAGGAATATTTATGAAATATTTGATTACAAATGATGAAGAAAAAAGTTTTAAAAATAGAGAATCAAATTATTAATGGAAAAGAGGAAAAAAATATGGAAAAAAAGAAATATTATATATCAACAGCAATTGCTTATACATCATCTAAACCTCATATTGGAAATACATATGAAATAGTATTAGCTGATGCTATAGCAAGATATAAAAGACAAAAAGGGTACGATGTTTATTTTCAAACTGGTACAGATGAACACGGAGAAAAAATACAATTAAAAGCAGAAGAAAAAGGAATAACTCCTCAAGAATATGTTGATGAGATTGCTGGGCAAATAAAACAAATATGGGATGTAATGAATACTTCTTATGATAAATTTGTTAGAACTACAGATAAACATCATGAGGAAATTGTTCAAAAGATTTTTAAAAAGTTATATGATCAAGGAGATATTTATAAAGGATCATATGAAGGGCTTTATTGTACTCCATGCGAATCATTTTGGACTGAAAGCCAACTAGTAGATGGAAAATGTCCTGATTGTGGAAGAGAAGTAGCAAAAGCAAAAGAAGAAGCATATTTCTTTAAATTATCAAAATATCAAGATAGACTTATAGATTATATTGAAAGCCATCCTGAATTTATTCAACCAGAATCAAGAAAAAATGAAATGGTAAATAATTTTTTAAAGCCAGGATTACAAGATTTATGTGTTTCTAGAACATCATTTAATTGGGGAGTTCCAGTAACATTTGATGATAAGCATGTAGTATATGTTTGGATTGATGCTTTGTCTAATTACATAACTAATATAGGATATGATCCAGATGGATCTAGCGAAGAATTTACTAAATGGTGGCCAGCTGATTTACATTTAATTGGAAAAGATATAATAAGATTTCATACAATTTATTGGCCAATAATTCTAATGGCCCTTGATTTACCACTACCAAAACAAGTATTTGGTCATCCATGGTTATTGTTTGGAAATGATAAGATGAGTAAATCTAAGGGAAATGTATTATATGCAGATGACCTAGTAAAATTATTTGGTGTTGATGCAATAAGATATTATGTTTTACATGAAATACCTTTTGGTAACGATGGAACTATTACATATGATTTGATCATAGAAAGAGTTAATAGTGATCTTGCAAATGTATTAGGAAATTTAGTAAATAGAACAATATCAATGGCTAATAAATATTTTGAAGGAAAGATTCACAAAACTACAAGTACTACTGAATATGATAAAGACTTAATAGAAAAGGTTAATGCTTTATCAAATAATGTAGATAATAGAATGAATAAACTTGAAATAGGAGCAGCATTAGATGAAATCTTTGATGTATTAAGAAGAAGTAATAAATATATCGATGAAACAACTCCATGGTTATTAGCAAAAGATGAATCAAGACAAGATGAATTAAAAACAGTGTTATATAACTTACTAGAATCTATAAGAGTATGTGCAGTATTATTAAAACCATTCTTGCCAGATACATCAGATGAAATACTTAAACAATTAAATATTGATGTAAGAGATGAAATATTTAATGATGATTTATCTTATGTAACAAATACACCATCTCCATTATTTCAAAGAATAGACAAAGAAAAAAAATTAGAAGAAATAGAAAATCAAAAATAGAAGACAATATGTCTTCTTTTTAGGAGGATATAATGTATATAGATACACATTGTCATTTATCTAAAGATGATTATGAAGATATAGAAGAAGTAATTAATAATGCCAAAAAAGAAAATGTTAAGTACATGATAATAAGTGGATGTGACAAAAAAAGCATTAAAGAATCAATAGAGATAGCAAATTCGCATGATAATATTTATCTAGCTTTAGGGTATCATCCTAGTGAAGCTAAGAAAACTAGCATTGATGATTTAATGGAATTAGAAGAAACAATCAAACATAATAAAAAAGTAGTAGCAATTGGAGAAATTGGACTAGATTATCATTGGGAAAAAGATAATAAAGAAGAACAAAAAGAGTTATTTAAAAATCAAATCGAAATAGCTAAAAGATTAAATCTTCCATTAGTAATACATTCAAGAGATGCTTTCCAAGATACTTTCGACATTTTAAAAGAAGCAAATTATAAAGGAGTAATACATTGTTTTAGTGGTAATAAAGAGAATGCTAAAAAGTATTTATCAATCGGATTCTATTTAGGTATAGGTGGTGTACTAACTTTTAAAAATACAAATTTAAAAGGAACTTTATTAGAAATACCTAATGAAAAGATATTACTAGAAACTGATTCACCATATCTTGCACCAACTCCACATAGAGGAGAAAGAAATGAATCTAAATATATTCCTTTAATAGCAGAAGAAATTTCAAAAATAAAAGAAATTCCACTATCAGAAGTAGAAAAAATTACAACAAATAATGCAAAATTATTATTTAATCTTGATTTTATTGATGAAATTGACTAAATAAAAAAGTTGTGCTATTATCATCTTATAAACTAGTAAGAGGTAGATGTAGGTTTATGAGAAAACAAAGAACATTAAAGATATTAAGAAATTGTTCTTTATATCTTTTATATATATTATTAATTCTTTCGATTTTAGTTAATATAGGACAAACAAATAAAATAACAACATATAATATTTCAGGAGTAACTTCGCTTCAGTCATCACATATGCTTGATAAGTATACTCCTAAGCCAGAGCCAGTTCCAGAAGTAATTGTTGAGGCTCCAACACCAAAAATTGAAAAATATAGATTAACATCTTTCTATGCTCAAGACGAACTTAATACAGGAGACTGTGTAGGTGCAGGATTCTGTAGATGGGAATTTGATAAAAACGATAAGGGTTGGTATACATATAATGGTAAATTAGTACTAGCAGCAGCAACTACATATTTACAAAAAAAGTTTGGTACCAGAGAAGGATTTACTTACTTTAAATATTATGATGAAGTAAATATAACAATAGATGGAGTAGTTTATCCAGGAATTATCTTAGATACATGCGGAGCTTGTTATAGGGATAAAAGACTTGACCTATTTGTAGAAGATGGACAAAGTGCAATTGATAGAGGATACATGGGAAGAAACATGATTAGTGTTGAAATAACTAAAAAGAAATAAAAGCTATTATTAGCTTTTTTTTAATTTATAAAAATATATATTTAATATAAAATAAGGTATATTGAATTATAAAGAAGATTTATATATAATTTAAGTAAAAAAGGAGTTTATATAATATGATTCAACATAAATTTAAAAAAAAGTTTGGACAAAATTTTTTACACGATAAAAATATATTAAGAAAAATAGCTAGTGTAGCTGAAACAAATCCAAATGATTTAATAATAGAAATAGGGCCTGGAGCTGGAGCCTTAACCGAAGAACTTGTAAAAAAATCACAAGTACTAGCTTATGAAATTGATAATGACTTAGAAGAAACATTAAAGAATAAATTTAATAATGACAATTTTGAATTAATAATGGATGATTTTTTAAAAAGAAATGTTATAGAAGATTTAAAGAAAAAAGATTATCAAGATTTATACATAATAGCAAATTTACCATATTATATTACTACTCCTATAATTAATAAGATAATAGATGATAAGTTAAACGTTAAAAAAATGGTACTAATGGTACAAAAAGAAGTAGGGGAAAGATTTACTGCCACAGTTAATACAAAAGAATATTCATCTATATCAGTTTTTTTAAATTATTATTTTAATGTTAAAAGAGAATTTGTAGTATCAAAGAATTCATTTTATCCTAGACCAAACGTAGATAGCATAATCATATCATTTGAAAAAAAAGAAAAAGATAATAGTGTTAAAGATGAAGATAAATTTTTCAAATTAATAAGAGATTCTTTTGTACAAAAAAGAAAGACATTAAAGAATAATTTAAAAGAATATGACTTCTCAAAAATAGAACCAGTATTATTGAAAAATAATTTACCACTTGACGTTCGAGCAGAAAATATAAATTTAAATACATTTATTGATATATCAAATAATTTATAATATTTGTAATAATTTTAATATTCTTCAAATATAATATATAGACAAATATAAGTATAAAAAGGAGAGATTAAAATTAATATAAGTAGAGTAAAAGAAAAAATAGAAAGCTTTAAAAATAAAAAAGTAAGGTTTATATATAATGGTCCACGAAATCAAAAAGAAGAATTTGAAGGAATAATAAATAGTACATATAACTCAGTATTTACGATATTAATTGATGGCTCAAACGTAATTAAATCATTTACCTATAATGACATAATTAATAAAAATCTTCAAATTTTTATATAAATTGTTTGCATTTTATTAAATTTTATTATACGATTAACATATAAAGTTGAACAACTTTATGGGGAGGAAACAAATGGAGATTACATCTGTAAGAGTAAAGAAAGAAGAACGTGAAGGATCTCATATGAAAGGAAGAGCTTCTATTGTTATTGACAATGGTCTTGCAATTCATAATATTCGTATTATTGAAGGAAAGAATGGTTTATTCATCGCAATGCCTAGCACATCAAGAGAAGTAGAAAATGAAGAAGGAGAAACAGTAACTGTACATCGTGATATTGTTCATCCAATTAATCCTGAAGTAAGAGCTATGTTCGAAGAAAAAATTCTTAAAGCATACGAAGAAGCTGAAGAAGAATAATAAAAAAGCCTAGTGGCTTTTTTTTTGCATATATCTTATTTTTAAACATATAAGTTTATTGGAGGACTATATGGACAAAATAGAAAATGCAATAACTAACTATAATCATTCAATATCTCTAGATGAAAGAAAAAATTTAATTGTTACAGGTGTTAAAAAAATAGAAAACTTTGATGAAGAACAATTTTTTATGGAAACAACAATGGGGAACTTGATAATAAAAGGAGAAGGCTTAGAACTAATTAAATTAGATACTATGCAAGGGCAAGTATCAATAAAAGGAAAAGTATCATCGATGACTTATAATGATGAGATAAAAATTAAAGAAAACCAAGGCTTTTTAAATAGATTATTTAAATAATGAATTTAGAAATACAGATTCAATCAATCATAACATCATTCGTTTATGGTATGTTTATCTCATTGTTATTTAATATTACTTATAATTTATTGTACAATCATCATTTAGTTATAAAAGTAATATCAAATATTATATATAGTTCTTTATCTTCACTTTTGTTTTTTTACATTATGTATTTAGTTAATTATGCTAGAATTCATCCTTATTTTTATATATCATTACTAATTGGATTTATAATTGGAAATAATAGTACGAAAAAAGTAAGAATATATCCTAAAAAGAAGAATACCAAGTAATCTTTTCTTTTTTTTTATGCTTAGATATTGTATAATAAAAGAGAAATTGGAGGGCTTATGGAACTATTAGAAAACAAGAAAGAATTAAATGATTTAATAGATAAATCAACGCACATATACATAATGGGACATAAGTATCTAGATTTAGATGCTTTAGGAGGATCAATAGGAGTATACGAATACGTTAAAGCAAAGGGCAAAAATGCAACAATAATTATAAATGATAAAAGACTAGAAAAAGGAGTTAAAAAAGTCCTAGATGAATTAAAAACAGATTATAATATTGAAAAAGGAAATAAAGTAAGGAATAGAATAACTTCTAATAACTTATTAATTATTGTAGATACAAATAAAGAATATTTATTACAGGATAGTACATTATTACAGTTATTTGATAGAGTAGTTGTAATTGACCATCACGACCCAAATAATCAAACTATATCTAAAGGACTAGTTATAATTGATAGAAGTTCATCTAGTACTTGTGAAATGTTAACTGACTTATTAGATAGGGAACACATTGAAATATCAAGTAAAGTAGCAACTATATTACTATCTGGTATAGTATTAGATACAAATAACTATGTAATAAAAACAAATGTTAATACATATAGGACAAGTTATTTACTTGCAATGCAAGGCGCTGATCCACTTTATGTACAATATTTATTAAAACAAGATATAAAAAAATATGTGGAAAGACAAAAAGTGATTACAAATATCAAACAAATTAGAAATATTGCAATATCATGTGGAAAATCTTCTATAAAGTATAGAAGAGAAGATTTAGCCAAAATTTCAGATACATTATTGCAATTTGATAAAATAGAAGCATCATTTGTAATTGGAAAACTAGAAGACAATTCAATAGGGATAAGTGCAAGATCTCTTGGAAAAATAGATGTGGGAAAAATATTAGAGAAATTTAATGGTGGCGGAGATGAAAATGAAGCAGGAGCTAGAATAGAAAAATCTAATATTAAAAAAGTTGAAGAAGAATTAATGAAGGAATTAAAGTCTCTTAATTAGAAAGGAGAAATATGAAAGTAATATTTATAAAAGATCTTAGAGGACAAGGCAAAAGAGGAGAAATAAAAGAAGTAAAGGATGGATATGCAGAAAACTATTTAATAAAAAATGGTTATGCAAAAAAACTAACAGAACAAAACTACAATGAATATCTAGAAACAAAAAAAGAAGAAAAAAAACTAGATAATGAAAATAGAAAAGAAGCAGAAGAAATTAAAGCAAAAATGTCTAAAATAGAACTTGTCTTTAAAGTAAAAACAGGGGCACAAGACAAAGTATTTGGAAGTATTAGTACTAAACAAATTAAAGAAGAACTAGAGAAGAAAAATATTAATATTGATAAAAAACAGATAATGTTACAAGAAGGACTATCATCTTTAGGATATCATAATGTTAAAATTGAAATATATAAAGACATTATAGGAGAAGTAAAAGTAAAACTTGAAAAATAGGAAGTGATATAATGCCAGTAAAAGAAATACCAAGCAATTTAGAAGCAGAACAATCAGTTCTAGGTTCAATGTTTTTATCAACACTTGCATTACAAAAAGCATGTGATGAATTACAACCTGAATCATTTTATTATGATAATAATTCAAAAATATTTTCATCAATGAAAGAACTTCATAACAAAGGAGTTCCAATCGATGCAACAACTGTAACTTCTGATTTGAAAAATAAAGAATTACTTTCCCAAATTGGAGGTATAGAATATCTTACAGAAATATTTAATATAGTACCAACTGCGGCTAATATAGAACAATATATTAAATTAGTGGAAGAAACAGCTCTTCAAAGAAGACTTATAGAAGTATCAACGGATATAGCAACAAATGCATATGATAAATCCGTTGATATAAACAAGACTCTTGATGAAGCTGAAAAAAGAATTTTAGATGTAGTTAATAATAGAAGAACAACAGAGTTTAGAAGTATTCAAGAAGTAGTAAATTCAACAAAAGCTCACTTAGAAAAGTTGTCAACTCAAAGTGGAGAAATAACAGGGCTTGCCACAGGATGGGAAAGACTTGATAAGATTACATCAGGATTACATGAAGGACAATTAATCATAATAGCGGCACGTCCAGCTGTTGGAAAAAGTGCATGGGCACTAAATTTAGCAACAAATGCTGCTGTTAATTCTGGAGCAACAGTTGCAATATTTAACCTTGAAATGAGCGCAGAAAGTTTAGCAACTAGAATGATAGCATGTTTAGGACATGTAGAAGGTTATAAATTAGCAACAGGAAAGTTACAAGATGATTGGGATAAAGTAAATGAAGCATTAGCGAAACTTGAGAAAACTAATATTTATATGGATGATACTCCAGGAATTACTATTGGTGAAATTAGAAGTAAATGTCGTAGGTTAGCTAATAGTGAAAAAGGATTAGATTTAGTAGTAATAGATTACTTACAGTTAATTACTTCAGCAGCAAACTATGGTGGTAATAGACAACAAGAGGTATCAGATATTTCTAGAGCATTAAAACTTATGTCACTAGAATTAAAAGTACCAGTTGTGGCATTAGCACAATTATCACGTTCTGCTGAGCAAAGAAAAGAAAATCCACGACCTATATTAAGTGACTTAAGAGAATCAGGTTCAATTGAGCAAGATGCAGATATAGTAGCATTTTTATATAGAGAAGACTATTATAAAAAAGAATTATCAAGCGAAGACAATATTAGTGATCTTGAATTCATAATAGCAAAACATCGTAACGGAGCAACAGATACAGTAAAACTAAGATTTAAAAGAGATATTTCAAAGTTCTTCTCTGTGTTTGAAGAAAAAGAGGGTGTAAAAAATGAATAAAAAGGATATTATTTTTACCATAGTATCGTTATTAATTAGCTCAACAATATTTCTAGTTGGTTATACCAAAGTATCAAGCCCAGTGGAAGTATATAGAGTTTATCTAAAAGGTGAGACAATAGGATACATAAAAAATAAAGATTTATTGGAAGAATATATAGATAATGAACAGATCTCATTAAAACAAAAATATAATGTCGATAAAGTATACTTACCAAATGATCTTGATATAGTTAGGGAAGTTACATATAATGATTCTATTTCAACTGAAGAAGAAATATATAATAAAATTAAAGACATTGCACCATTTACTATTAATGGATATACAATTACGATAAAAGGTGTAGAAGAAGTTCAAAAAGAAGATGAAACAGAACCAATTAAACTTCCTGATAATAAAATATTTGTCTTAGATAGAACATTATTTGAAACTGCAATCAAAAATACAGTGCATGTTTTTATTCCAGAAAACGAATATGAAAACTTTATTAACGGAGATATAGAAGAAAAGAAAAATGATATCGTATTAACTGAAGGTGTTAAAAATAGTGAAACAATTGTTGAAGATATATACATAAAAAATCCTATTACAATAACCGAAGGAAGAATTTCAGCAGAAGAAAAAATATATACTGATATTGAAGATCTTAATAAATATATGTTATTTGGAACTAATGAAGAACAACAAAAGTACACAGTACAAAAAGGTGATTCAATAAGTAATATAGCATTTGATAATAAATTATCAGTTGAAGAATTTTTAATTGCAAATCCACAATTTACTAGTGCAAATAATTTATTATCAGAAGGACAAGTTGTAAATTTAGGATTAATAAATCCAGTAATAAAATTGGTAGAAGAAGATCATATCGAAGAACTTCAAAAGCAAAGCTTTGATACAAAAATCGAATATGATGAAAATATGATTGTAGGATATGAAAAAGTTAAGCAACAAGGAGTAGTTGGAACACTTAAAGTAACTAAAAAAGTACAAAAAATAAATGGAGAAATTATATCTGCCGTTATAACGAAAACTGATGTTATAAAAGAAGCAACTCCAAAAATCATTGTTAAAGGAAGTAAAGTTATACCTAATGTCGGTAATGTTGGACTATGGGCATGGCCAACTGCAAAACCTTATTGTATAACTAGTCCATATGGTTGGCGTTGGGGAAAAATACATGAAGCCTTAGATATATCTTGTACAGGATGTGGTTCACCAATATATGCAGCAAACAATGGAACGGTAGAAGTTTCTAAGTATGCTTGGCCAAACGGAAATTATATAATAATAAATCATAATAATGGATATTATACAATTTATGCACATTTGTCTGCAATGTATGTTACAGAAGGACAAACTGTTCAAATGGGTGATTTAATTGGTGCTATGGGATCAACTGGTAACTCAACAGGATGTCATTTGCACTATGGTATTTCAACTGGTTTCCCTTATAGAGGAAGTTATCAATTCTACAATCCAGCAAGTTTCTATTAGAAATGAGAATACAAGTATTAGCAAGTGGTTCTAAAGGTAACTGTACATATTTAGAATCAAATAAAACAAAAATATTAATTGATGTAGGAATAAATTATAGTAGAATTAAAAAGTCTCTAAATAAAATTAATATAGATCCAAGTGAACTAGATGGAGTAATAATAAGTCATACACATAGTGACCATATAGGAGGCCTATCGTCATTAATAAAAAAAGTAAATATTCCAGTATTTATAAAAGAAGAATTGTATGAAGAGATAAAAAAAATAATACCAGTTGAGCAAATTGTAATAATAAATAATGATAAAGTAATAATTAATTCTATTGAAATAAATATAATTAATGCATCTCATGATGTTCCAGCCTTTGGATTTATAATAAGTGATGATAAGGCTAAAATTATGTATTTAACTGATACTGGTTATATTAATAGAAAGTATTATAAATTGCTAGAGAATTTAGATGCATACATAATAGAATCAAATCATGACGAAAAAATGTTAATGGAAGGCCCATATCCATACATATTAAAACAAAGAGTAATAAGTGATAAAGGACATCTATCAAATAAATATACAGGACAGTTTTTAGAAAAAACAATCGGAGATAAAACAAAGTATATTATACTTGCACATTTAAGTGAAAATAACAACACAGAAGAACTAGCTCTTAGTCAAGTTAATGATGCAATAAAAGATTATTATAAGAATAAAATAATAATAGCTAAACAACATGAAGAAACAGAGATGGTTGTGATATAATGATAAAAATTATATGTGTTGGTAAAATTAAAGAAAAGTTCTTAGAAGATGCCATTAATGAGTATAAAAAAAGAATTAGTAAGTATCAACAAATAGAAATAATAGAGGTAGAAGATGTTTCTTTAACAGATACTCAAACAATTTTAAAAAAAGAAGCAGAAAAAATAGTTAAATATATTAATAAAAAAGACTATATAATTACTCTAGAAATAGAAGGAAATCAAATTAGCTCAAATGAATTTGCAGAAAAAATAAACAAAACCTTTATAGGAAATAGTAATATAACCTTTATAATAGGAGGGTCACTCGGATTAGATAATCAAATTAAAGAGTTATCAAATTATAAGTTATCTTTTTCAAAAATGACATTTCCTCATCAATTATTTAGAGTAATATTATTAGAACAAATATATAGAGCTTTTAAAATAATGAACAATGAAGAATATCACAAATAAAGTTGCATAAGCAACTTTTTATTTTTATATAATTTAATGGTGAATAAATGATTACAAATATAAGTTATATATTATGGATTATAACTACATTTTTAATAACAATAACAGGGGTTTATTTATTACTTTACTTAAAATTTCCATTTAATTTGATATCAAAAAAAGTAAAGAAAACTGACAAAGTAGACACTTTTTCCAAATTAAAATTATTAAATCTATCACTTGCTGGAAAGATAGGAGTAGGTTCTATTTCTGGAATAGCTTATGCCATAGCTATAGGAGGAGAAGGAACATTATTCTGGATATGGGTATCAACAATAATATTATCTCTATATACATTTATGGAAACAAAAGTAGGTATTAAATATAAAGAAAAAATTAATGGTATTACAATTGGTGGCCCACAAATATACATAAAAAAAGAATTAAATAAGCCTAAGTTAGCTTTCTTATATTGCTTTCTTATAATAATAACTTATCTTTTTTCTTTTATTTTAATACAATCAAATACATTAATTATTTCTTTTTCAACAATATTAAAAATAAAAAAAGAATATATATCTTTCATATTAATATTAATAACAATACTATCAATAAATAAAGGAATTAAAAGAATTTCAAATATAGTGTCATTAATTGTTCCCGTAATGGGATTAGCATACTTAATGATAGGAATATATCTAATTATTGTAAATTACAATAAAATGCCATTAGTATTAATGAAGATTTTAAAAAAAAGCTTTGAGTTTAAATCATTAACAACTTTACCAATAATTATTGGAGTTCAAAGAGCTATTTTTTCTAATGAAGCAGGAATTGGAACAACATCCATGATTTGCGCATTATCAAAAAACGATGACTACCGCCAAGAAGCAAAATTGCAAATAATTGGAACATGCTTTATTTCATTAGTTGTATGTACTATTTCAGCATTAATAGTTCTAACTACAAATATCGATATTACAAGCATGATAAACGTTAATGGTATAGAAATAATGAACTATTCCTTTATTTATCATTTCAATAAAATAGGAATTTATATTTTAAATATTATAATTTCATTATTTGCCTTTTCTACAATAATTACTTCTTACTATTATGGGTACATCAATATAAAATATCTATTTAAAAATATATCGGACAAAATAGTACTAATTGTTGTTATAATAGTAATTGTCATAAGTAATTATTTGAAAGCAAGTTCGATTTGGTCAATAGTGGACATAATGACTTCTTTAGCATCATTAATTAACATATATGCATTGTTTAAAATAAAAGACAAAATAAAAAAGGAGTAGTATATGATTGGTAATAGTTGGGATGATTATTTAAGAGAAGAATATAATAAAGAATATTTTATAAAATTAAAACACTTTATATCTAATGAATATAAATCAAAGATTGTTTATCCAAAAATGTCAGAAATATTTAATGCATTTGAAAAGACACCATTTGATAATGTCAAAGTAGTAATATTAGGACAAGATCCATATCATGGAGAAAATGAAGCAGAAGGACTTTCTTTTTCTGTTAAAGAAGGAGTTCCTAAACCACCTTCACTAATTAATATTTTTACTGAATTAGAAGATGATTTAGGTATAAAACCACCAAATCATGGCAGTTTAGTTTCATGGGCAAAACAAGGAGTGCTTTTATTAAATTCAACTTTAACAGTAATAAAAGACACACCAAAGTCACATTCCAATAAAGGATGGGAAATATTTACTGATAAGGTAATAAGTATAATAAATAAAAAAGAAACCCCCGTAGTATTTATATTATGGGGAAGTGATGCTAGAAGTAAGAAAAAGCTTATAACAAATAAAAAACATTTAATAATAGAATCAGCTCATCCATCTCCTTTATCAGCTTATCGTGGTTTCTTTGGTAGTAAGCCATTTTCAAAAACTAACAATTTTTTAATATCTAATAATATTGAACCAATTGATTGGAAAATAAAAGATATTTGATTTACTGTTTAAGTATTTCAAATATCTCTTCTTTTTTATTTGAATATAAATCTTTTTCTTTATATCTTTTTATCTTAGCAATTATATTTGACGGAAATGAATTAATTAACTTATTAAATAAATTAACGTTATCGTTATAATATTTTTCGGAAGCAACGCATTCTGTATCAATAGAGTCTAAATCATCAAACAACTTCATATTATCTTCAGAAAGCTCAATATCCTTATTAAAATCCCTAAGTTCAATAACTTCTTTATCAAACTTAGATAACTCATTATTTAATTCGAAACTATTTAAGTCTTCAATTTTTATTTCATCAATAGAATTAAATACTTCTTTACTTAAAGTATTACTTACCGTTTCTTTTATCAGTAATAATAAATTATATTTTTCATTTAAAAGAACCTTAATATTTTCTTCTGCTTCATTAATCTTAATTAAAATAGAACTAAATCTATTACTATTTATAGCAAAAACAATAAAAATCATAGTAAATAAAATTAACAAAACACATATTAAAATATAAATAAGCATTGATAATCACCTCTATCATATAAATTATAGCAAATATTAGTTGAATATACTAGATGGAATAAAATAATATTTTTCTTACTATTAAATATAATAAATGTTATAATAACTATGAAGGTGATAAAGTGAAAGTATTATTAGGTATATCAAATAGACATGTACATTTAACAGAGGAAGATTATAAGATTTTATTTGGTGATGAACCATTAGGAAAAGTAAAAGATTTAGTTCAACCTGGACAATTTTCATCAGATAAAAAGGTAACAATAAAAACAGAAAAAAGAGCAATAGATGGTGTAAGACTTTTAGGACCACTTAGAAGTTATACTCAAGTAGAAATTTCTAAAACAGATAGTTTTAGTCTAGGAATCAATCCTCCTGTAAGAAATAGTGGTGATTTAGAAAATGCTGCTGTAGTAACAATAATTGGCCCAAATGGTGAAGTAACAAAACCATGTTGTATAATTGCTAATAGACATTTGCATATAAATCCTACTCAAAGAAAAGAATTAGGATTAGTTGGAATAGAGAAAGTTCAAGCTAAAGTAGTTGGAGAAAAGACAACAACATTTGATGATGTTTGGATTAAAGAAAGTGAAGACTATACTTTAGAGCTTCATTTAGACACAGATGATGGAAATGGTTCATTAGCAAAAACAGGTGATGAAATAGAAGTAATCATTCCATAATTTCATCAAATACGATTTGATCATTAGTAGGTTCTGTACCTTTTAAATAGTACAGAATCTTTTTATTTTTATCTTGTTCAGTACTTGGAAGACCACTAATTGGGTTTACTAAGACACCAACAACGTTATTTGGCATAGTATACCATTTTTGCTCACTATCTTTTAAATAAGTTTCCATAGTATCGGCAAAAATATTTTTACTATACATATAATCTTTTGTTTCTATTTCATTATTATCATCATATCCAATCCAAATTGACATAACAACATCTGGGGTGTATCCAACAGTCCAACTATCAGTCGCAGTAGTACCAGATTTAATAGAATATTTTCGAGTAAGTTTTTTAGCAATACCAATTACAGTAGGATAATTATAATCAACAAATTCAGAGTCATATGTACCAGTTAAAAGGTTATTTAAAATGAATACTAAGCTAGAATTTAATATTTGTTCTTTGTCGTTATTAGCTTCATAAAGAATATTTCCGTTTGCATCTTCGATTTTAGTTATAAAGTGGGGATTAACTTTATATCCTAAATTTGCAAAAGAGGAATATGCAGATGTTAGTTCAATAATATTCATTTCACTTGTTCCAAGAGCTAGTGAAGGAACTTCTTGCATATTTGAACTTATTCCAACTCTTTTTGCCATATTAACAAGAGAATCTTCTCCCAAAAAAAGCAAAGTTTTAACAGCATAAATATTATCGGAATAAGCAATAGCAGCAGCAAGAGATATAGGTTTATTACCATATACATTACTAGCATTATGTGGAGTATAATACTGCTTATTTGCAAATGCAAAAGTAGTTTCTTCACTTGTAAAACATGTAGAAGATGTAAATCCATTTTCTAAAGCAGAATAATATAGTATTGGTTTCATAACAGAACCTACTTGTCTTCGAGAAGAAATAGACCGATTAAATTGAGATATAGAGTAATCTCTTCCACCAAGTAAAGCAATAATCTCACCATTATTAGGATCCATCATAATAGCATTAGCTTGAAGTTTATCATTATTCTTTAAATTATTGGTTACTTTTTCTTCTAAAGTAGCCTGAGCATTTAAGTCAAAAGCGGTATAAATCTTCAATCCACCAGTATCTAAAAATGATTTAGGAACATTTAATGTCTCGAACTCTTTAAATACTGCATCTTGATAATACATAACTGTATTTAAATTAATATTATTCTTCTTACCAATAATTTCAATTTCTTCACTATAAGCATCATTTAGTTCACTTTCTGTAATATAACCATTTTTTTCCATTAAACTTAAAACTAAATATTGTCTTTTTTTTGCTAAATCATAGTTAACTAAAGGAGAATAATTAGCTGGAGACTTTGGGATACCTACTAGCATACTTGCTTCTGCTAAATCTAAATCCTTAGCACTTTTCCCAAAATAAAATTTAGAAGCATTCATAACCCCATACATACCATGACCATAATTGATTGTATTTAAGTATCCTTCTAATATTTCATCTTTAGTATAATGAAGTTCAATATTTAAAGTAAGCCATAGTTCATTCCATTTTCTTTCCCATGTTTTATCAAAGTCTAAAAATAGATTTTTAACATATTGTTGAGATATAGTAGAAGCTCCTTGTAATGTTTTACCACTTGTTAGATTTTTCCATCCTGCTTTAATTATTCTTGGAAAGTCAAATCCAAAATGACTATAGAAATTTTTATCTTCAGTAGAAATAGTAGCATTTATAAGATTACTAGAAATATCTTCTAGACTAATCCACTCATTTGTTCCATTTCCTACGAAAAAAACATTTCCAAACTTATCATAAAGTGATATATTATTAGCATTCTTAATTTCTAATTTCATAGATAATTTAGAATATCCAAAAAAAGCAAAACTAAAAATAAATAAAATAACTATTACTGCAATAGACAACTTGATAATCTTTTTAATTATTTTCATTTAATCATTCCATTCTTTAATATTGTGAATAATAAATAAAAAAATATGTATAAAAAAAATAAGAAATATGCTATAATTCGTGTTGTATTTTAACGAGGCAGTTATGGAAAAAATAAATATTAATGTTAATTTAAAAAATCAAGAAATGAACTACAATTATAAGGGATTAGCATATATTAATAAAGATATAATTGATTTTTATGATAAAGAATATAATAAAGATTATCACTATATATTTGATAAAAGTGTAAAAAGATTAATAAAAAGCAGTGAAAAAACAACATTAATTTTTGATTTTAATAATAAAGAATTAAGAATAATTGAAAATAATAAAGAATTAAGAACTAGCATTAATGTTAAAAAAATTGAAATAAAAGGTAATAATATAGAAATAATATATATAATAGATAAAAATGAAATATTATTTGAAATTAAGGAGGTAGACTAATGAGTTACTTTAAAGAAATTGAAAATGAAATAAACAAAGCTTTTAAAAATAAAGGATATGATACAGATATTACTTTATCACTATCTAATAGAAGAGATTTAGGAGAATTTCAAGTAAATGATGCAATGAGACTTGCAAAAATGTTTCACAAAAGTCCAATTGAAATAGCAAATGAGGTAAAAACTGAATTAGAATTAAATGATAATTTCACAAACGTAAATATTGCTGGAGCAGGATTCATTAATTTATCTTTAACGGAAAAAGCATTAAAAAGTTTTATTAATAAAATTTCAAGTGATATAAATAATAATATTGATAAAGAACAACCTAAAACAATTTTACTAGATTATGGTGGTGCTAATGTTGCAAAGGCTCTTCATGTAGGGCATCTAAGAAGTGCTAATATAGGAGAAGCATTAAACAGATTATTAAAAACATTAGGAATTAAAACTATATCAGATGTTCATCTAGGTGATTCTGGATTACAAGCAGGGCTTGTTGTTTTAGAAATCAAAGAAAGATTTAGTGATTTAATATGCTTTAAAGATGACTATAATGGAGAAGACTTTGAACTACCAATAACAAAAGAAGATTTAAAAGAAATATATCCAACTGCATCTTTAAAAAGTAAAGAAAATGAAGAATTTTTAAATGAAGCAAGGCACATAACATATGAAATACAAAATAATCATCTTGGATATAATAAGTTATGGGATAAAGTATCAACACTTTCTAAAATTGACATAAAAGAAACTTATGATAGGTTAAATGCAAAGTTTGACCTATGGGAAGGTGAAAGAGATAGTTTTAAATATATTAAAGATGTTTTAGATTTATTAAAAGAAAAAAATTTATCATATGTAAGTGAAAATGCAATAGTAATGGATGTTAAAGAAGATACAGACGAAAAAGAAATACCTCCAATACTATTACAAAAAAGTGATGGAGCTTATTTATATGCAACAACAGATTTAGCAACTCTCTATGGTAGAGTTAAAAGATTTAAATTAGATGAAATATGGTATACAACTGATATAAGACAAGAATTACACTTTACTCAAGTATTTAGAGCAGCATATAAAAGTGGAATAGTACCAGAAAACATAAAATTAGGATTTTATGGATTTGGAACAATGAATGGTAGTGATGGAAAACCATTCAAAACAAGAACAGGTGGAGTAATGCCACTTGATGAATTAATTGACTTAATAAAAATAGAATGTAGAAAAAGATTAAATGAAAATATAGTTGAAGAATCACAAAGAGAAAAAACTTCAGAAATAATAGCTTTAGCAGCATTAAAATATGCAGATTTACTTCCATTTAGAGCAACTGATTACATTTTTGACCCTGGAAAATTTAGTGACTTAGATGGTAAAACTGGCCCATATCTTTTATATTCAACAATAAGAATTAAATCTTTATTGAATAAAGCAAATAGCCAAAATATAGAATATAAGAATTTTTATACATTAAAGAATGAATCTGATAAAGAAGTAATATTAACATTAATATCTTTACCAATTATATTAAAAAGATCTTATGATTCTAAATCATTAAATGAAGTAGCAGAATACATTTATAAACTTACAAGTATATATAATAAGTTTTATTCAGAAAATAAGATTATATCTGAAGAAAATCAAGAATTAAGAGAGTCATGGTTAGTTTTAAGTAAAGCTGTTTATGATACTAATATGCTCCTATTAAATATAATGGGAATAGATGTCCCAGAAAAAATGTAAAAAAATATTGATTTTAGAATTGAATAGTGATATAAGTTTTATTGAGTATTTTTTCAGTAAAAAATATTTAAGAAAAGAATTCACTCATGGAGGACATTATGAGTTTAGATAAAATGAAAAAAGAAGAATTAGAATTATTATCATATAAAGAGATAACATCTTTGCTTTTAGAAGAAAAAGGTGCAATGAATACATTAGATTTATTTACTAATATTGTTGAGCTTTTAGGACTTCCAAAATCAACAATTGAAAAGAAAATTGGAGACTATTATACTACTTTAACTACTGATAAAAACTTTTTATTATTAGCTGATGGGAAATGGGACTTAAGAAAAAATCACACATCTGATAAAGTAGTTAAAGCACAAGAGCAAGATGATGAAGAAGATGAAGAGGAAGAAGAAGAATCAGATAGCAAAACAGATTTAATTGAAGAAGAAGAAGATTTCGATAGTCAAATTTCCGATGAAGATGAATTTGATGATGGTGATGATGATCTAAAAGATTTAGTTGTATTAGATGAAGAGGACTTAGAATTAGAGCAATAATCTTAGTTCTTTTTTTTAAAATATATATTTGATATAATAATTGTAGAAAAGAAGAGATGAAATATGATTGAAAGATTAGAAATAATTAAAGAAAGATATAATTTATTAAATAATGAATTATTAAATCCAGAAGTATTGAAGGATATTAAAAAAACAAGAGAGCTATCTAAAGAAGCAAAAGATTTAGAAGAAACAGTAAATACTTATGATGAATACAAAAAAACATTAGAAGATATTGAAGCAGCAAAAGAAATGGCAAAAGATCCAGAAATGGGAGAGTTTGCTAAGGAAGAATTAGAAACGTTAGAAGCAAAAAAAGTAGAACTAGAACATAAAATAGAAATTCTTTTGATTCCTAAAGACCCTAATGATGGAAAAAATGTTATTGTTGAAATTCGTGGAGCTGCTGGTGGAGATGAAGCTAATATTTTTGCAGGTGATCTTTACAGAATGTACTTGAAATATGCTGAGAAACAAGGATGGAAAGTTGAACCTATAACAGAAGAATATTCTGAAGGTGGAGGATTTACATTGGTAAGTTTCATGATAAAAGGAGATAATGTATATTCGAAAATGAAATATGAAAGTGGAGCACATCGTGTTCAAAGAGTTCCAGTAACAGAAACTCAAGGAAGAGTGCATACTTCAACTGCAACAGTAATTGCTATGCCTGAAGCAGAAGAATTTGACTTTGAATTAGATATGAACGAAGTAAGAGTTGATATAACAAGGTCAAGTGGAGCAGGAGGACAAGGAGTAAATACAACAGATTCAGCAGTAAGAGTAACTCATATACCAACCGGAACAATAGTATATTGCCAAGTTGGAAGAAGCCAAACTCAAAATAAAGAAATGGCATTAAATACTTTGAAAACACGTTTATATAATATGAAACTTCAAGAAAAAGAAGAAAAAGAAGGAGCAGAAAGAAGAAGTAAAATAGGAACAGGAGATAGATCAGAGAAAATAAGAACATATAATTATCCTCAAAATAGAGTTACTGATCATAGAATAGGTTTTACTTTGATGCAACTTGATAGAGTAATGGAAGGGGAATTAGAGCCTATTATTGAGGCACTAATAACAGAAGATCAAAGAAGAATTTTAGCAGGAGAATAAAATGACTATTGAAGATGCCGTTATATATGGAAAAAAATATATATCATCGACAGAAACAAAGATGCTAATATCTAAAGTTACTGGTTATGATTCATTAGAGCTAATAAATCATTTACATGAAACATTAGATGAGTCAAAGGAAAAAGAGTTTAAAAAATTAATAAATGTAAGATTGAATAATTATCCTGTTCAATATATCACAAATAGTGTAAATTTTTACGGAATAGAGCTTTATGTTAATGAAAATGTATTGATACCACGTTTTGAGACAGAAGAACTAGTGGAAAACACAATACAAAAATTAAAAAAAGATTTTACAAATCCAAAAATATTGGATTTATGCTGCGGTAGTGGAGCAATAGGTATAGCAATAAAAAGTAAATTACCATTATCAAGTGTAATAATGTCAGATATTAGTTCAAAAGCATTAGAAGTTGCAAATGAAAATTGCAAGAGATTAAATTTGAATATACAAACTATTGAAAGTGATTTATTTAGTAATATTACTGAAAAATTTGATTGTATAATCTCAAATCCACCATATATTAAAAACAATGAAGTAATAGAAAAGATTGTAGCAGACAATGAACCAAAAATTGCTCTTTATGGTGGAGATGATGGATTGGATTATTATAGAAGAATACTTAATGATATAAAAGAACATTTAAATGAAAGATTTTTAATAGCATTTGAAATAGGTGCTGATGAAAAAGAAGACATAATAAAAATCATTAATGAAAATTTAAATAATATTGAAATAGAAACTAAAAAAGATTTATCCGGAAGAGATAGAATGATATTTATAACAAGTAAATAATCATTCTTTTTTGTTTAAAAAAGTATAAAAGATATCATTATATATTTGGTGATAAATTGAAAAAATTAATAATAATAATTGGAATTATAATGTCAATAATATTATTAAATGATAATAAAGAAGAACTAATTCTTATTCCTAATGAAGCAATAAGAGTAAGAATAATAGCAAATAGCAATAGTGATAAAGATATACAAGAAAAAGAAAAAATAAAAGAAGAAATTAACAAATTTGTGGATAAAAAAATTAATAATGTCACAAATATAAATGATGTTAGAAAAATAATTGTTGAAAATATAAAAAACATCGAAAATGTTGTGGAAAAAACAATGAAAGAAAACAATTATCAAAAAACATTTAAAATTAATTATGGAATGAATTACTTTCCGGATAAAGAGTTTAAGGGAGTAAAATATAATAAAGGCAACTATGAATCACTAGTGATAACTATTGGAGAAGGAAAAGGTAATAATTATTGGTGTGTATTATATCCACCACTATGTAAAATAGATAATAATGAGAATAATGATTATAGATTTTTAATAAAAGAAATATTAAATAAATATTTATAAACATAGTATATATAAGGAGGTACTATGTTTATTTTTTTTACAGTAATTTTAATTGCAATATGTTTAAGTATGGATACTTTTTCAATGTCACTTAGTTATGGACTATTTATTAATAATAAAAAAGAAATAATAAAACTTAGTTTATTGGTTGGAATATTTCACTTTATAATGCCAATTTTAGGAATGAATGTTGGTACGTCTTTAAAAAAAATTATTTTGATGAAGGATTCTTTAATAATAGGAATACTATTAATGATTATAGCAATAGAAATGTTGTGGTCGATAATTAAAAAAGAAGAATATGAACCTTTAAATTCTCTTAAAGAAAAAATAATATTTGCTTTTACTGTAAGTATAGATAGTTTTACTACAGGAATAGGACTAAAATCTTTTCATATAAATTTTTTAGTAATTACATCTATTTTTTTCATAATAAGCTTTATTTTTACTTTTTTGGGACTATCAATGGGAAATATAATAAGAAATAAATATGGAACAACAGCTAAACTAATCGGATGCATATTATTATTTTTCATATCTATATATTATCTAATCTCATAATAAAGTAAAATAGATTCTATGAAATAATAAAGATATATGATAAAATTAAATTATAAATTGTACGTTCTAACAATTTGTGACAATTAAAATAATTAAAAATAAAATATTATAGGCGGTGATCATATGAAAATAATGAAAATTGAAGGGAATAGGAAATTATCAGGAACGATTAAAATTAGTGGTGCAAAAAATAGTTCAGTTGCACTAATTCCAGCATCTTTGCTTGCTGACAGTGATGTTACAATTTGCAACGTACCAGAAATAACAGATACTGATGTATTATGTGAGATGCTTGAATATCTTGGAGTTGATGTAAGGCGTGCTTCTGAAAGCGTAGTAATAAGCCCAAATAAAATTGATAATAAGATAATACCAAAAGAGTTAACAAAAAAACTAAGAGCATCTTATTACTTTATGGGTGCCTTACTTGGAAAATTAAAGCATGTTGAAATATATTTGCCTGGAGGATGCTCTATAGGAAAAAGACCTATAGACTTACATTTAAAGGGATTCGAATCTTTAGGAGCAACAATCACTAATGATGGAGAAAAATATATAGTAGATGCTAAAGAATTAAAAGGTGCTCCAATATACTTGGATATAGCTTCAGTTGGAGCAACAATTAATATTATGCTAGCAGCAGTACTAGCAAAAGGAAAAACAATAATAGATAATGCTGCTAAAGAACCTGAAATAGTTAATATAGCAACATATTTAAATAATATGGGAGCTAAAATAACAGGAGCAGGAACATCAGAAATAAGAATTACTGGAGTAGAAAAACTACATGGATGCTATCATGAAGTAATACCAGATAGAATAGAAGCTGGTACATATCTTGTTATAGGCGCTTTAGTTGGTGAAAACTTTAAAGTATATAATATAATCCCAGAACATCTAGAAGCATTAACTTCTAAACTAAAAGAAATGGGAGTAGATATAAAGATAGCAAGTGATTATATTTTGGTAAATAGTAGAGATAGATATAAAAATACAAATATAACTACTATGGGATACCCAGGATTCCCAACGGATTTACAACAACCATTTTCAGTATTACTATCTAAAAGTGTAGGAATATCAAAAGTAGAAGAAACTATTTGGGAAAATAGGTTTATGCATCTTCCAGAATTAGAAAAACTAGGAATGAAGGTAAGAAAAGAAGGAATGACTGCTATTTTTGAAGGACCAAATAAACTAACTGGATGTGAAGTAAGAGCTACAGATTTAAGAGCTGGAGCAGCATTAGTAGCAGCAGCACTTGCCGCAGAAGGAGAAACTATAATAACAGATGTTGAACATATTTTAAGAGGATATGAAGGAATAGTAGAAAAATTAACTGATGTTGGTGCTAAAATTAAAATAGAAGAAATACAATACTAATGGGGATGTGAATGAATAAAAAGTACAAATTATTAGTATTTGTAATATCATTGTTAATTGTTTTTTCAACTTATAGCCTTTTCATAAATAAAAATAAGAAAAAAATATATATTGCCTTAGGTGACTCAATAGCAGAAGGTATGAACTCATATTCACAAGTTGATTATGGATATACTGATTACATAAAAGATTATCTTAAAGAAAAAAATATATTAGAATTTTATACCAAATTATATTCTAAGTCAGGTTATACAACAAGAGATTTAAAAACAGATATAGAAAATAATAAAGTAGTAGAAGTAGATAATAAAAAAATATATTTAAAAGAAATATTAAGAGAGTCTGATTTAATAACATTAACAATAGGAGCAAATGATTTATTAAGAGATTTTGATTTACTGAATATAAGTTCAAAATTAGCTAATGTAGAAGAAAACAAAAGAAAAGTAGATCAAATTGCAATTGAAGTAAAAGAAACAATTAAATTAATTAAAATATATGCAAGAAATCAAATAATTGTAACTGGATATTATAATCCATTACCAAGAAATAAAGATATAAAACAAGAAATAGATGAAATAGTAAAATACTATAATAATGAAATTGAAGAAATATGCGAAGAATTAAATGTAACTTATATAGATATTTTTGAAATATTTAATAATAATGAAGAACTATTACCAAACCCTATTGACATTCATCCAAACAAAAAAGGATATGAAAAAATAGCTAAAGAGATAATCAAATATATCAAATAGTTGACAAAATCGCATAAAAAGTGTATATTAATGACGTTTGAGGAGTGATTAAATGAATAAAAAGGGATTATTTTTTGCAGAATTATTTGCACTTGTTTTTATTCCAGGGACAATACCTGCTTTAATAGTAGCAAAATCAGCAAAATTCAAAAAGAGATTTAGCACTCAAAAAAACATAGAAGGATAAATCCTTATCAATTATCTATGATTTAGTTCATGGCGAGAGGAGAGAGAAAAATGAAAAAAGGCATCCATCCAGAATATAAAAAAGCAACAGTAAAATGTGCTTGTGGAGAAACTTTTGAAGTTGAATCAACAAAAGAAGAAATTAATGTTGAAGTTTGTTCTAAATGTCATCCTTTTTATACTAATCAACAATCTAGAAAAGCACATACAGGAAGAGTTGATAAGTTTAATAAAAAGTATGGATTCAATCAAGAAGAAAAAGCTTAATGACATGATACCAGCAATGGTATTTTTTTTTTTGCTCAATATCAAAAACGTAAAAAGTGTGTAAATAGACAAAAAAATAGACAATGAAAAAGGAACAATAGTGTAAAGCAATGTTATAATTTAGTTAGGAATGGAGAAAGATAAGATGGAAGCTAAAAAACTAAATATAAATATAATCATTGCTTTTTCTTATATTATTATAGGACTATTTTTGATTGCAACAAATGGTATACAGGCATATGCTACTTATTCAAATGAAAGACAAATGCTTTCTAATTTTTATCGTAATGATAAAAATAAAACTAATGTTGAAGAAAATAAAGAAAATAAGAATGAAAATGAAGTAAAAGAAAGCATTATTCAAGAAGAAAATAATGACTATATAAAAGATTCTCCGTTAGATGAATACGTATCAGTAATTAAAATATCAAAAATTAATTTAGAAAAAGGTTTATTCTCTAAACAAAGTAAATATAATGACGTTGAACATAATATAATGATTCACGAAAAGTCAGATGACCCAACAGTAGAAAATGGAAATGTAATATTAGTAGCTCATAGTGGAACAGCTGAAGTTTCATATTTTAGAAATTTAACTTCATTAAATAATGGAGATAAAATAGAAATATATTATCATGGTTTAAAATATACATATAAATTAGTCAATATGTATGAAGTTGAAAAAAATGGTAAAGTAGAAATTATAAGAAATACTGAAAAAAATACACTAACGATGATAACATGTAAGCACAATACGAACCTACAATTAGTATTTATATCTGAATTAGATTCTATAGATGAATATTAAAATATAATTATTGTTTTTAATTATCTATTGTGATAATATAAAAATTGAAGGAGGATATATGAAAAAATTAAAAGTAAATGAAAACGTTCTTGCATTAGCAATGTTTGCTTCATTGTTTGCAGGATGGCAAGCTATGGTAATAGTATTATTATTTATATGGGCATTTTGTGAAGCAGGGAACAGTTTGCAAAAACTTACAGTTAAAGTAGTATCAGTATTTGGAGCAATAGCAGTTGTAACTCTAGGGTGGAGCTTAATTGTTCAAGCAGTAGATGCTTCTATGGGAGGATTAAATAAATTTTTCCAAATGTTAGTATCTTGGGGAGTTGATTCTTCACTTGTATTAAATGCTAACAAATATGCATTTACACCAATTGAACTATTAATGTCTATTTTAGAATCAGTATTAAATTTATTACTATTAATTGTAAAAGTTAAGTTCATTTTCAGCGTATTAGCTAACAAGAACTATGCTGGAATTTGGCCAGTAAAAGGAATTGCTACAAAAATTGAAGAATTTGCAAACAACAAATATTATGAAGAGGACAAAGGAAAAAAAGAATCTAAAGGAAACTTCTGCCCTAAATGTGGTGAAAAATGCGAAGAAGGAGCAGCATTTTGTCCATCATGTGGAAACAAATTCTAATAATTAAAGAATAGAAAAATCTATTCTTTTTTTTTAGTTAAAGATATAATAGAGATGGAGGTGTGATATGAAATTATTCATTGGAACCGATCATCGTGGAATTGAAACAATTAAAGAAATAAAAGAGTACCTAACAAAAAGAAATATTGAAGTTATAGAAAGTGAAATTGAACATAACGATACTGATGATTATGTAGATTTTGCAATTGATGTTGCAAAAAAAGTAAAGGCTAATAATAGCTTTGGGATTTTAATATGTGGTACTGGAATAGGAATGAGCATTGCTGCTAATAAAGTAAAAGGAATTAGAGCAGCTAGATGCACAACGAAAGAAGATGCTTACTTAACAAGAACAGATAATGATTCAAATATTTTATGTTTAAGTTATAAAACTCCAATAGAAACAAATATAGAAATAATTAATACTTTTATAAATACTCCTTTCTCAAAGGAAGAAAGACATAAGAGACGTGTTAATAAAATAATAAAGTATGAAAATGGTGAAATCTAATGAAAATAAAATTTATTTTATACATAATAGTAGGAATATTCGTAATTTGGTCAATGGATTCAATAAACATAAATGGAATATTTAAAAAGAATAAAATATATCAAGCTAGATTATTTTACTTTTTTCTTACTATTTCAATAATATATCTTGTAACAAATTTTATTTATGATTTTTATTTTAGTTTAAAATAAATAGTATATATATTTCTCTTTTGTAAAAAATATAAAAGAGGTGAATATATGAAAAAGAAATTAGTATTAAAACCATTTGTATTACCAACGATTTATATAACTTTATTAGTATCATTAATGATTTTAGCAACTTCTATGTTATATAAAGATAAACCATCAGAAGAAGTAAAAGAATTTGCACCTGTGGATATTTTTGATGAAACCATACCAGTAATCAATTCCGAAGAAGTATATATCTTAAATCCTTTTTTAGGTGAAAATGTAGTTGAAACAGTGGGATATTATAATTATCAATCAGATGAAGAATCCCAAGAAAAGGCTATAATTCAATATGATAATACTTATTTACAAAATACTGGCATCACTTATTCATCTGAAAAAGAATTTGATGTAATTGCAATAATGGATGGAAAAGTATCAAAAATATATGATAATGATGTAACAGGTAAAGTATTAGAAATAACTCATGATAATAATATAATAAGTGTATACCAAATGATAAACAATCCGACAGTTAAAGAAGGAGATACAATAAGTGCTGGAAGTGTACTTGGACAAGCATCTACTTCTAAACTTTATCAAACAGGATTTAATCTTCACTTTGAAATTATTAAAGATGGAGCAACAATAAATCCAAAATCAATATTAGGAAAAAATATCAAAGAAATCTAAACTTTGATATTTTTTTTTAAAAAATATCATATTATTAAGTTAAATAAATATCATTTAATATAAGGATGATAAAATGAACAATAAAATTTATAATCGAGTATTAAATGAGGCTAATTATATTGTAGAGAATAAAGAAACAATAAGAAATACTGCTAAGGTATATAATATTAGCAAAAGTACAGTACATAAAGATATGCAAGAAAAATTACAAGAAATAGACTATAAACTATATAAAAGAGTTCAAGAACTTTTCACTTATCATAAGGAAATAAGACACATAAATGGCGGGAAAGCCACAAAAATAAAGTATTTAAAGCTAAAAAACTATAAAAAATAGTTTTTTTTTGTTATAATACCTCTAGTGGTGATTTAAATGTTTAATGATTATTTAGACCAAATATTTTTAATGGTTTTAACAACATTTGTATTTACATCATTAATAATGCCATTAACGAATATTATTGCTAATCATATTGGTGCTATTGATGTACCAAAAGATGATAGAAGAGTACATAATAAACCAATTCCAAAACTAGGAGGATTAGGAATCTTTGCAGGTTTTTTATTTGGATATATGCTCTTTGGAGTACAAAGTATTCAAATGAATTCAATATTAATAGGAAGCTTTATAATAATAATGTATGGAATACTTGATGATATTAAAACATTAGATGCAAAATACGAACTATTAGGTCAATTAATTGCAGCTTCAACTATTGTTTTTTATGGACAAATATTGCTTACAGAAATAACAGTATTTGGTACAACTTTAGAATTTGGTATTTTAGCATACCCAATAACTATTTTCTTCATTTTAGGATGTACTAATGTTATAAGACTTATAGATGGAGTAGATGGACTAAGTTCTGGAATATCTTCTATATTTTATTTAACAATTGGAATTATTGCATTCTTTCAAGGAAGAGTACAAACACTAGAAATAACATTAACATTTATTATGCTTGGAGCAACAGCAGGATTTCTTGTTCATAATTTTTATCCAGCAAAATTATTTGCAGGAGAAAGTGGTTCTGCATTTATGGGATTCACTACAGGAATAATATCTTTACTAGGATATAAAGGAACTCTTTTAACTTCAGTATTTGTTCCAATACTAATACTAGCAGTACCAATATTAGATACATTATTTGCTATAATAAGAAGAAAAATAAAAGGAAAACCAATATTTGAAGCAGATAAAGATCATTTACATCATCAATTATTAAAAAAGAATTATTCACAAAGAAAAACAGTATTAATAATATATGCAATTAATATTTTATTTTCAATCGCATCAATTTTATATACATTAAAAGATGCTTATTTGGGAATGTTTGTATATATAATACTATTAATTCTTGTATTATGGATTATACTGCATACAAGTATAATTTCAGAGAAAATGGAAGATAAGGTAAAAAAAATAGAGAGTAGTTATAAAAAAAATAGATGACAAGGATGGGAACATGATAAACTTTATAATTAACGATAATTATGTTTCTTTGAAACATATTAAATCAGTAGTAGATAGTTATATGATGAACTATGATATAGAAGTGCAGTACCATTCGTATATTAATTATAATAACGAATTCAAAGAAGAAATTAAAAAAATAAATGGATTAAAAGTATTTATATTAAATAATGACAAAGAGGATGGACTAAAAGAAGCTATATATATTAGAAAACAATTAGATGATTGGAATTCACCAATAATCTTAACTACGATTCATAATGAATCAAATAATAAAGCCATCGGTAATGGTCTTTTTCTTTTTGATAATTTAAGTAAGAAAAACTTTTTTGATAAAAAATTAAAAGAAGATTTAGATCATATTAGAAAGTATTACAATCATAGAGATGGATGTATAACATATGAATATAATAGAGTAATAAAGAAAATAGAATACAAAAATATTGAAATGATTATTAAAGAAAAAGATAGTAAAAAGTGTATTATAAAAACAAATTATGGAGATTTCTATATATTTGATACTATATCAAAGATATTAAATAAATTAGATGGAAGATTTATCAAAATAAGTAGAAGTTGTATCATAAATTTAAATAAAATAGTAGAGTATGATACAAATAATAATAAAATAACTTTTGAAAGTGGAAATATATCATTTGATGCATCAAGAGACTTTAAAAAGAAAATTATTGATAGCCTATTTAACAAAGATAGCAAGTTGTTAACAAATTGCCCAAAAAAGACCTAAAAATAACATATTAAAGAAAAATTTAAAAAAGACAATAACATAATGATATTATAAAAGAGCACAGTAAGTAGTGCAATTTAGGCAGTAAAAAAGATAACAAAGGAGGAGCAATTAGAAGTGAGAGGACATGTTAAATGGTTTAATAACGACAAAGGATATGGTTTTATCGACTATAAAGAAAATGAAGACATTTTTGTTCATTATTCTGCAATAAACCAAGATGGTTATAAATCATTAAGCGAAGGACAATTTGTTGAATTCAAATTGTTAGAAACAGCAAAAGGTTATCAAGCCTTAGATGTAAATGTAGTAAAAGAAACAACTACCGCTAAATAGGTAGTTTTTTTATTACTTTTGTGTTAAAATATAATTAAGGAGGAGATAATATGAAAATATTAATACGTGGTGAAAAAATTGAGGTTACTCAAGCAATACAAGATTATGTTAAAGAGAAGATTAATAAACTTAACAAATATATAGGAGACTCTGAAAACATTAAAGCATCAGTTGTAGTAAATGTAAAAGGACATAATCAAAAGGTAGAAGTTACAATCCCACTTAAGAATGTAATTTTAAGAGCAGAAGAAACAAGAGATGATTTATATGCTGCAATTGATGTTGTTGTTGATAAATTAGAAAGACAAATTAGGAAGAATAAAACAAAACTTCAATCTAAAAAAATGAATAAGCTTTCAAAAGATTTATTAATTGATGCAATAGTAGCAATGGATGATGATAAAGAAGACAAAGAAGAAGGATTTAAGATTGTAAAAAGAAAGAAAGTTGAAGTAAAACCAATGAGTGAAGAAGAAGCTGTATTACAAATGGAATTACTTGAACATCAATTTTATATATTTAAAGATTCAGAAACAAATAAAATTGCTGTTGTTTATAAGAGAAAAGAAGGAAACTACGGAATAATTGAATCTGAATAAAAGCATATTAAATGCTTTAAATTAAGATAATCGGACTATTGTTTTATTGAAAAATAAAACTAAAAATTAAATAATCTTGTATAATAAGCATTACTTAGTAATGCTTTTATAATAGAATTTCTTTGAAAAAATAGATTAATTTGATACAATAATTATTATGGAGATGGTTTTGTGAATTTTATAAAAAAATTATTCGATCATGAATATAAAGAATTAAAAAAGTTTGGACTTTTGGCAGATAAGGTAGAAGCTCTTGATGAAGAATATCAAAAATTAACTGATGATGAGCTAAAAGCAAAAACTGAACAATTTAAAGAAAGATTAAAAAATGGTGAGACACTGGATGATATATTACCAGAAGCTTTTGCTACTGTAAGAGAAGCAGCTTTTAGAGTTATTGGACTAAAACCATTTAGAGTTCAAATAATTGGTGGTATTGCATTACATTACGGAAATATAGCTGAAATGAAAACAGGTGAAGGTAAAACATTAGTAGCTACAATGCCTGCTTATTTAAATGCATTAACTGGTGATGGAGTACATATTATAACAGTTAATGAGTATCTTGCAGATCGTGATAGTAACTGGATGGGAAGTATTCATAGATTTCTTGGATTAACTGTAGGAACTAACTTAAGAAGTTTATCTCCAAGTGAGAAAAAAGAACAATATGAATGTGATATATTATATTCTACAAATAATGAATTAGGTTTTGACTACTTAAGAGATAACATGGTAGTTAAAAAAGAAAATAGAGTTCAACGTGGATTAAATTATGTAATAATAGATGAAGCGGATTCAGTATTAATAGATGAAGCAAGAACTCCATTAATAATATCTGGTGGTGAACTAAAAAGTGCATCACTTTATACAGATGCAGATTACTTCGTTAAGAACTTAAAAGAAGAAGAAGACTACCTTTATGATGAAAAAACAAAAGGAGTAACATTAACAGAAGAAGGAGTAAAAAAAGCCGAAAAGCATTTCAAGGTAGATAACTTATATGATATTGAACAAACTACATTAGTACATCATATTAACCAAGCATTAAAAGCAAACTATAGTATGAGAAAAGATGTTGATTATGTTGTTCAAGATGGTGAAATAATAATTGTTGATCCATTTACAGGAAGATTAATGAAAGGAAGAGCTTGGAGTGAAGGACTTCATCAAGCAGTAGAAGCAAAAGAAGGAGTTAAAATAAATCAAGAAACTAAGACTCTTGCAACAATTACATTTCAAAATTTATTTAGAATGTATAAGAAAATATCTGGTATGACTGGAACTGCAAAAACAGAAGAAGAAGAATTTAGAAATATATACAATATGTATGTTATTTGTATTCCAACAAATAAAGAAGTAATAAGAATAGATAAACCTGATTTAATATATTCTACAAAAGCTGGAAAATATAAAGCATTAATTGATGCAATAGAAGAAAAACATAAAATAGGACAACCAGTACTAGTAGGTACAATAGCAATTGAAACAAACGAATTAATTGATAATCTATTAAATAAAAGAAAAATACCTCATGAAGTATTAAATGCAAAAAACCATGCAAGAGAAGCTGAAATAATTGCTAAAGCTGGAGAAAAAGGAGCTGTTACAATAGCAACAAATATGGCTGGTCGTGGTACTGACATTAAACTTGGAGAGGGAGTAAAAGAACTTGGAGGACTTTGCGTATTCGGAACAGAACGTCATGAATCACGTCGTATAGATAACCAGTTAAGAGGACGTTCAGGAAGACAAGGAGATCCAGGATATACACAATTCTTTGTATCAACTGAAGATGAATTAATGGTTAGATTCGGAACAGATAGAATAAAAAGAATAATGCAAACAGCAGGATTTAGAGAAGATCAACCAATTCAAAGTAAGATGATTTCAAAATCATTAACGACTGCACAAGCAAGAGTTGAAGGAAATAACTTTGATATAAGAAAACAATTACTTCAATATGATGACATTATGAATCAACAAAGAGAAATAATGTATGAAAGAAGAAATGAAATATTAGATAATGAGTCTATTCATAATACAGTATTAGGTATTATGAAAAATTATATTACTAATTTAGTTAATTCTCACTTAGAATATGAAACAAAATTAAGTAAAGATGATATTAATGAAATAGTAGGATTCGTAAATGAAAAACTATTAAAAGATGATATAGATAAAGAAATATTATATTCTAAGAGTCCTGAAGAAATAATAGATTTAATTTATAATCATTTAGTTGAAGAATACGAAGAGAAAATAAAAGAAGTTCCAAAGGAAATAAGTGACGAATTTGAAAAAGTAATAACATTAAATATTATAGATAAATACTGGACTGAACATATTAATACAATGTCACATTTAAGAGAGGGAATTCACTTAAGAAGTTATGGACAAATTGATCCATTAACTGCATATTCTAAAGAAGGATTTGATTTGTTCGATGAAATGAACAATAGAATTGATAAAGAAGTAACAACATTCTTAATGAGAGCAGAAGTAAAACAAAATATAGAAAGAAAAGAAGTAACAAAAAACAAAATAACTAACGATGGAAAAGATGCAGTAAAAACACCATCAAAGAAGAAAGAAAAAGTTGGAAGAAATGATCCATGTCCATGTGGCAGTGGTAAAAAATATAAGCAATGTTGTGGTAAATAACTCGTAAAGTCCCATAAATAAAGGGAAAACACGAGTTTTTCTTTTTCTGAAAATTACTTAAAAAAAGGCTTTAGATCAGTTTTAGATCACCATATTTTTAAAAGGTAAAATAAGGGAAGATATAATTCATAAAATAGTAATATTACGAACGATACGAAGATATAAAAATCTTTAATTTTCTATGATAAAATATAAATATAAATTAAACTCAAGTGCTGTTTCGTGTAAAAAAAATTAAAAATGTTGTATTGTATAATTGATAAGGAGATAAAAAATATGAATCAAGTGAAAATTGGAAAATTTATAGCTGATAAGAGAAAAGAAAAGAAGCTTACACAACAACAACTTGCAGAAAAATTGGGAGTATCTGATCGAGCAATATCAAATTGGGAAAATGGAAAGAATATGCCGGATATTTCATTATTTCCAATAATTAGTAAAGAATTAGATGTAACAGTAAATGATTTAATGAGTGGAGAAAAAGTTGATAAAAAAGAATATCAAGAAAAATTTGAAGAAAATATAATTTATACTATTGATGAGACAATAAAAAAAGAAAATAAATTTTTAAAAATAATTTTATGGACTATTTTTTCATTTATCTTTTTGTTTGTTATGTATGTTTCCATTGAATCAATATATATGCATTCAAATATGGATTCAACTCCACTAATAAAGAAGAGTTATTCTGTTGATATTCATGCTGAAGACAATGAATTCTTCGAACAAACAATTTATAGTTATGGATTTTATGTTAAATATTACTATAAACAAAAAGATCCTAACAAGCAGAAAATAATCGTTGGAAATGAAATTAATAAAGAAGATTTTGAGTTAATTAGAAAAGACTTTTATTTAAATAACGGTACTCTATTTTGGTCTATGCCATAAAAGGTAATAATAATAATTGCTATTTTTTGTGATATAATACAATTGTAGGAGGACTTATGAAAAAAGGATTAAAAATTGTTTTAATTGTAATTGGAGTTGGAGTGGGAATCATTTTACTTGATACAATACAAGCTTTAGTATTTAACAATAATCCAATAATTGGAACTCAAACAAAATGTAGAAGTAAAGAAGGAATATTTGTTACTACATATCATTGTGAAAATGGCAAAAACATAACAAAATTAAAAGACTCTACTTGTAGTACTGAAAAAATTTGTAAAGAAACAATAAACAAAGATTTTTATATTGAAGCTAAAGACCTACAAGATAAAATTAACGAATACTTTACGAGTGAAGGAGCCAATTTATCTAACTATACATATAGTGCCATAGATGGTAGCAATAAAGTTATTGTAGGATTAATTGATAATACTGAAGATAATCAAAATGATTTTCTAGATAAAGTATTTACTGAATGTTGTGGTGCTGATTATATTAATTTTATTAAAGAACACAATTTAATAGAATTTAAAGAATCAAAAGAAATATTTGAAGCAAAAATAATCGAAGCAAAAGAAAACTCTATAACTGTAGAAGTGCTAAAAGATTGCAAATCATTTAAAGTAAAAGATAAAGTTGTTGTAAAAATAACAAGACCAACAAACGGGACAAACGATTTCTATGTTAAAGGTAATAATGTGAGAATAACCTTTAGTGGAATGGTAGAAACATCTAATCCACCACAAATTGGTGCAGTTAAAGTAGAACTTATTAGCTAATCGCAAGATTGAGATATAGCGAATTGATTAGTAGGAAATAAATCCTACTTTTTTAATGTCAATTTTCTAGGTAGAAGTGGTAAAAATGCTAAAAAGTGTAATGCTAAAATATGCCTTTAAGTCCCAATATAAAAGGAAATAAGTGATTTATAGAAAAATGCATAAAATTGCATTAGATCCATTTTTAGATCATTAAGACACTAAAAAAGAGCATTTCTGCCCATTATTTCTTTAAGTTATTAATAACATCCATAGTTTCATTTAATGCACCTTTAAATAGATGTGAATAGGTTTTAAGAGTCTCTGTGGTATTACTATGTCCCAAGAAAGATGAAACAACAGTAATTGGAGCTTTATTATTAACAAGAAGAGATGCACATGAATGTCTGAAATCGTGTAGCCTTATTTCTTTAACACCAGCTTTATTTGCAATTTCTCCTTTTCTTCGTTGAGCCTGTGCATAGACTAAAGGTCTGATACCAAAGTCATTACCAAAGACATAGAACTTTTTATCAAAGTTTTTGAATTTAGAAACTTCATCATAGTATTGTTTTAAATCATTTAATAATTCATCAGCAATAGGAATATTTCTTATGCTCGAATCAGTTTTAGGATTACATACATAGAAGTTAGAAGAGTAATTATCAATACTTAATACTTGCTTATTAATAGATAGCCTTTTATTATTAAAATCAATGTCTTCCCAAGTTAATCCTCTAGCTTCTCCAATTCTTAATCCACAATAATATAAAGCCTCCCATAAACACTTAAATTGTAGCTCATCTTCAGCAGATAAGAATTTCATAAATTCATCATATTCATAGATTTGTCTTTCTGATTTCTTTTCTTCGGGATTCTTGAACTTTTCCATCAGTAATATTACTTGATTAAAATTAAAGTTATATCTTTTTATACCAAAGTGAAGAACAGCCTTTAAAACTTTTAAAATGTCATTTTTAGAAACATCTTTCATATCAGGCAGACTATTCATATACTTCTTCCAATTCTCAAAGTACATAATATTGAAATCAACACATTTTATATTATATAAAGGAACTAAATATTTTCCCCTGTATTTATAGCCAACTTTAGTGCTGATTCTAACCTTATCATCTTGATATTCTAAAAAAGCATTCCATAAGTCTTCAATAGTCATTTTAATAGGAACATTAATATTTTCTTTTAACTTATTTAAGTATTCCAGTTCAGCTTCCTTTGCTTCAGCTCGTGTTGCATATTTCTTGCTATTGTATTGTTTTATTGTGTTGAATTCATCCCTATATGGAACTCTAAAGAACCAACACTTCCCATCTTTAGTAGGAGTTTTAGCTTTATTTACTGACATTATAACCATCCTTTCTTGTTAAAAATAGAAAAAACTGCTATAATGTAAATGGAAATCCAAAAACATTATAGTTTCTATAATTAATATTTTTATTCTTGGTCGAATTTAAATATACGATTTCTAGGTCTGTTGTTCCAGCAACAGGTCTTTTTTTTGTTAATCAAAATCTCTGATGTGTCTTTTTATTTTTCCTAATACTTTGTATTTTTTCTTAAAATCAGTTATTGATAAATATTTAGTTACATCCTTACTTTCATTTGCAGGATTAAGAGGAATAATAGCGATGGAATCATCGATTGTTTTGATTCTTCTAAAGTATGTTTTAGCACTATTATTTTTAAGTAATTGTATTATATAGTCTCCATCTCCTGAAATGGTGTCTTTTTTGGTAACCACTACAATATCATTTTTTAAATATTCAGGACTCATTGAATCATCATTTAATATTAATCCCATAAATAATTCATTTTCGCTATCCCATTGATAAGGTACTGTGACATTGTCAAGAAATTTAAGATCATCAGGAACAGAATGAAGTTTATTTATTTCATATAAGGAGTAAAAATTAAATATACCTTTAGGTTCATGTTCTTCCCTATAAGCATTCATACATGTTTCATAATCAGGTTCTTCTTCTAATAGACCGTTTAAAGTAACACAGAAGAAATCGGCAATTTCTTTTATGTATTCCATTTTAGGATATGTTCTACCTTTTGCCCAATCGCAGAAAGTAGTATATTTAACACCAATACCATTAGCAACATCTTCTCTAGAAAATCCTTGCATTTTTAGTAAGTTTTTAATATTGTTTGCCAAAATATCTTTGCTATTTGTCACTTTTATCACCTCTGATACAATCTTACAATATCTCGTAATTTATGTCAAGTAAAAAATACATAAAATTATGCAAATATCATAAAAAGGTATTTACAAAAGAAAAGGAATATTGTATTATTGATTTAAGTTAGAAAGGAGGTAAACACATGAAGATAACATTAAAAGCATTACGAATCAATTCGAAACTAACACTGGAAGAAGCTTCGAAAAAGATTGGTATTAGCAGGGAAACATTAAGAAGCTATGAAACTTTTAAAACTGCTCCTGATCTAAAAATGTTACCAAAAATATTAAAGGTATATAATGCAGATATTAATGATGTTAAGTTTGAAGATGAGAAATAGTAATTACGAAAAAATCGTATATTTAAATTTGACCAAGAAGTAAAAATAATTATAGAAAGAGAGGAATTTCCAAATGGGAAAAAGAAGAAAAGTTTTAACCAAAAACGAAATAAAAGATATAGCTCAATATCAATGGGCTAGTATCAAAGATATAATGGACATCGGTGCAATTGGTAAAAACAATGCTCGAATAGTCCTAAATGAAATAATGAATGTATATTATCAAGATAGAGAAAGAATAAAAAATGGATTAGTTCCCATGAGTATGGTACTTGATTATTTCAATATCAGTATTGAATCCTCAGGTACAACAAATGAGTAAATATAATAAAGAAAAAATGTTTTTCATTCAAACACCTATAAAGTTTTGGTATAGGCAAGATATTATATGGCTTCAGAATCAGCCTGATGGATATCAAATACTGACTTTATATAATAAACTTATGGGATTAACTGCAAATATGGATGGATATTTATTAAAACAATTTGGAGATGTAAAAGAGCCATATACTAATGAAGAAATAGCTAGAATAACAATGCATGATTTATCAATAGTAGAAAAAGGTATTAATCTTTTAGAAAAGGTCGGATTATTAGAAAAAATTGATAATGCCTATTTTATTGAAGAAGCATTAAATATGACAAATCAAACAATTGGTGCTAGAGAGAAACAGGAACAAAGAAGAAACAAAGAGGACAAATGTCTGTCTGAATGTCCACCTGAATGTCTGCCAAATTGTCCACCATATACATATAAAGAATTAAATACAAATAAAAAAACAAAAATAAATAAAAATAAAAAGAAAGAAAAAACAGAAATAGAAAAACAATATAGTATTGATGAAACTACAGGAGAAGTTATTGAAACTGAAATAGTAACTAAAAATGAGATGATTTATAAGAATATAATTGATTATCTCAATTTAAGATTAGGAACTAATTATAAAAGTACTTCTATAAAAACAAGAGCACTAATAGATGCTAGATTAAACGAGGGATTTACTGAAGAAGATTTTAAAATTGTAATAGATAAGAAATATTATAAATGGCATGATACTGACATGGAACAATATTTAAGACCTGAAACACTATTTAGTAATAAGTTTGAAAGTTATTTAAATCAAAGAATAAGTGAAGAGAAAAAAACATTAAAGGATATTTCTATGAAAGAAATAGATGAAGCACTTGCTAGAGAAAGAGAACAAAAAGGGAAAGAGGCTAACGATGACAACATTAGAATTTATTAGTGGTATGAAGAAGTTAGGTAGTTTTTATTTTAAAGAATTAACAAATGAACAAATATCATTATGGTATGAAATGTTCCAAGATGTATCGGTAGATGTATTTAATCAAGCCATAAAAGAAATATCTAGAGAAAACAAATTTATGCCAAATGCTAATGAATTATTTAATAAATGCTCACAGTTAAACAAAAACAACTTACTTGAATTAATTAATTTTATGTATGATGATGGGTATTTTCATCGTGGAATAGAAAGACTATCTGATGAACAAGCTAGGAGAAATCTAGATAAAACTATGATGTGGTTAGATAAAGGAATAATACCATCGTTTCTAAAAGAAGATATGCAAGAGTATATGAAGAAATATAAGCAATCACAAATACAGGATCAAGAAAGGCTAAAGATAGAATGTTAAGGTCATGTGCTGTATGTGGTGGAATACACCAAGAAGATCAGATGTGTAAGAGAAAATACAAGAAAGATAGCAGAGCATATCATTTTAGAAATAGCAACAAATGGATACTAAAAAGAGAAGAAATAAAGAAGAGAGATAAATACTTATGCCAAGTATGTTTAAAGCATGGTAGATTTATTTATCAAGATGTTCAGGTACACCATATCATACCAATAAATAAAGATTATGATAAAAGACTTGATAGCAATAATTTAATAACCCTCTGCACACTACATCACAAGGATGCAGAAAGAGGATTTATAAGTGTTGAAGAATTACATGGTTTAATAGACTCCCCCCGAGGGTAGATGACTAAAAAATAATCATTTTTTCACACCCACAGCCCACCTATATTCACACAATTATTAGTTTTCCGTGAGTTTTTTGGAAAACAATATTGTGATAAGTAATATAAATTTAATTATTTATGTTAAAATAAAGTGCAGGAGGTTTTATAGTATGACAGATAAAGACATTGCAATATTATTTGCTAATAAAATAAAGGAAAAAATTGATAGAGCATTATCATTATGCAATATGCCATATGATGTTGATAGTAATGAAGAAAAATTCGAATTAATTAAATCACTATCATCATTAGTATCTGAATTATTGGATAAGGATAATCTAAAAGAAAAATTACTTAATTTAGCTAACACCTCAACTGTTAATGGTAATGATAATGAAATTAAAATTGAAACATTTGACTTTATTAGAAATATATTAATTCATTTTCCTATTTTTGAATCATGGGATGAGATATATATTTCAAAAGAATTATTAGGTTGGAATAAGCCTTATAATGGAAGTATAGTAAAGTATTTTAAAAAGAATAGTGGTAAAACATTTACATACAGAATTTTCTTAAATGAGTATGATGAATGGGTTGAAAAACATACAATAACAGTAACAATTCCTGAATTAAAGGATAACACAAAAATATTCTTAAAAGATATTTTATCGTTAGATAATGCAATATGGACATTCGGTATAATAGACTATTATCTAAAGGATTTAGGTTTAACTATTAATCCTTATGGTTTTACTGTTTCATTATAAAAAAAGCATTAGATAAAACTAATACTCAATGATTTTGAAGTCCAAAGGATCTTCACTAATTATCTCTAAAGCATACTTTAATCGTAGTAATTTAATAACTTCAGCTTTAGTCTTTTCATAGTTATCACTTATAAGATTAAACATATCGGAAGCAGAATTAAAATGTTGTAAAAAAGTGGCTTCCCACATAGCATTACGATAAAAAGAATTAGCTAAATAATAAGCGATAACTTCAGGCATAATATATTCTTCAACAAAAGTGTGATAGTTGTCATAAAAAGGATTAATAACCTTTTCACATTCTTCATCACTTATATCTTCATCGGTAGATTTTCTTAACATAGACACCTCCGTATGTATTAATCACTCTAAATTGAAAATAATGCAAGTTATTATGAAAAATAAATAAATAATCTGACTTTTGTAGGAAAAATGCTGGTTTGATGATATAATAAATATGTACTCAACTTGGAGGTAGATAATAATGATAAAAGGAAAACCATTCGTCAAATGGGCTGGTGGTAAAAGACAAATAATTGATAAGCTATTAAAATATGCACCTGATGAGTTTAATACTTACTATGAGCCATTTGTAGGTGGTGGAGCTTTATTATTTGAATTATCACCAAAGAAAGCCGTAATAAACGATTACAATAAAGAATTAATAAATGTTTATAATGTTTTATGTAATGAAGAAAAATTTAAAAAGATGTGTAATGTTCTAAATAGTTATGAAACAAATCATAGCGAAGAATTCTATTATGAAATAAGAAATAAAGATAGAAATAAAGCATCATTTAATAGACTATCAGATTATACAAGAGCAGGAAGAACAATTTATTTGAATAAAGCTTGTTTTAATGGTTTGTATAGAGTAAATAGCAAGAATGAATTTAATGTTCCATTCGGTAAGAAATTAAAAGTAAATACTTACGAGGGTGGAAATCTAATAACAGTTAGCAATTATTTAACAATGAATGATGTTAAGATATTAAGTGTAGATTTTGAAGAAGCAGTAAAAGATGCTAAAAAAGGTGATTTCATTTATTTCGATCCACCATATGATTCTGATACAACAACATTTAATAGTTATACAGAAGATGGGTTCGGAAAAGAAGAACAAAAAAGACTTGCAAGAGTTTATAAAGAACTTTCTGATAGAGGTTGTTATGTAATGCTTTCAAATCACAATACTTCATTAATCAAAGAATTATATAAAGACTTTAACATTCATGTTATTGAAGCTAAAAGAAATATAAATGCAAATGGAAAAAAGAGAGGTAAAGTAGAAGAAGTAATTATAACAAATTACGAAAATAAAAGAGGATTTGAAGAATAAACACAGTATAATATAAATAGGAGGTGCATTACATGAGTAAGGATTATTACTACGAAGATGATGATTTTAAATTACTACATGGCGATGCCCTTTTATTATTGAAAAAAATGAAGCCACAAAGTATTGATATGATATTTGCAGATCCCCCATACTTCCTATCGGGAGATGGAATAACTTGTAGTGCTGGTAAAATGGTATCAGTTAAAAAAGGCGAATGGGATGAGAAGATAGGCATCAAAGAAAAGCATAACTTTAATAAGAAATGGATAAGAGCCTGTAAGCGAGTTTTAAAAGATGATGGAACAATATGGATAAGTGGAACAATGCATAATATTTATTCAATAGGAATGGCACTCGAAGAAGAGGGATTTAAGGTCATTAATAACATCACATGGAAGAAATTAAACCCTCCACCTAATATTAGTTGTCGAGCCTTCGTTCACTCAACAGAAACGATATTATGGGCTAAAAAAGACATAAAAAAAGCTAAACATAAATTTAACTATGATGTGATGAAAGAATTAAATGATGGAAAACAAATGAAAGATGTATGGGAAACATCATTGACTAAACCGAGTGAAAAGAAATGTGGCAAACATCCTACTCAAAAACCAATAGCACTCCTAGAAAAGATAATACTTGCATCAACAGATGAAAATGATTTAATACTTGATCCATTCAATGGTAGTGGAACAACAGGAATCGTAGCAAGTAGACTAAAAAGAAGATACATAGGGATTGATAAAGAGAAAGAATATTTAGATTTGACTATAAGAAGAAAGGAATGTGATTCTAAATGAAAAGAGATTTTAATGAATGGTTAAGTAAATTTAAGTCAAGCATATCTGATTATACTTACTATGTTGATTTTGAAAAGATTTATAGAAATGTAGATAAGCTAAAAGTTGAACTTAATATTTTAAATTCACTAATAGGCAGTAAGGATATTGAGAATGATTTCCAAACAATACTAATCAAGTATCCTGAAACTTTAGAATGTATACCATTATTGTTAGCAGTTCGTTCAAGAGAAATATTTATTAAAGATGAAATGAATGAGTACTTATTTGACTTCAGAAAGATGGTTTATTCTGTTCCTGAATACATAGATTTTATGAGAAAGAGTGGTCTTTTTGATTTACTACAAAATCATATAATTAATAACCTATATGACTATGTATTAGGAATTGAAGTCGGATTAGATTCTAATGGTAGAAAGAATCGTGGTGGACATCTAATGGAGAATCTTGTTGAAGAATACATTAAGAAAGCAGGATACAAAAAAGATGTTAATTACTTTAAAGAAATGTATTTAGCAGATATAGAAAAGAAATGGAATTTAGATTTATCAGCCATGTCGGGAAACAATGTCTCAACTAAAAGATTTGACTTTGTAATTAAAACAGATAAGCAAGTTTATGTTATTGAAACTAACTTCTATTCAGGTGGTGGTTCTAAATTAAATGAAACTGCTAGAAGCTATAAAATGTTAGCAAGTGAATCAAAGAAAGTAAATGGAGTAACATTCATATGGTTTACTGATGGATTAGGATGGATAAGTGCAAGAAAGAATCTTGAAGAAACATTTAATGAAATGGATACAATATACAACATAGATGATTTAGAGCATGGAATAATTGAAACATTATAAAAGTCTAGGAATCAACCTAAACTTTTTTATTTGTCATCACGATAGGATTTAGAATTAAGATAGTAAACTAATGCTTTTTCAATTAACTTCTTGTGCATCTTTAGAATATACAAATCATAAGTCTTTCTAGATGTAATTTGAATATCAATACTCTTGATAATATAAGAGCCTTTAAGTAAACCTTTTCTCGTTTGATAATGAATATGATTCTTCGGCTTGAATTGGAATTCTTGCATTAAATCCACCTCCAAAAACTTGTGTTATTAATCACTCTTATTAGCTTTAAAGTCAAGTTAATAGTGGATAAAACCCAGTATTTATGGTATACTGTGAGTAGATAAAGAAAGATAAGTATATTGGAAAAATCGGCATTTTAGATCAGTTTTTAGATCAATAAACAGAGAAATCTAGAGGGAAAATAAGAAATCTAGAAGTAAGAAAAAGCCAATAAATAAAGAGAATTAACAACATTTGTTGATAAAATGACCACTCCCCATCGGTTCCATGTGGCAGTGGTAAGAAATATAAACAATGTCATGGTAAGTAAAAAAAGCCTTGTAAAATAAGGCTTTTTTCAACGTTTAAAATAAATTACTGATTTTGGATACGCGTTAGATACGTTTTTTTTGTAAATTAGAAACTTATTCAATCGCAATATAGTAATCCTACGATTCATAGGTTGTTATATTTTTCTAAAACCTATATAATTTTTAGTGAAAAGAGGGATGATTATGGATATAGAAAAAATATCAAACCTAATTAAAACTAAAAGAAAAGAAAAAGGATTAACTCAAGAAGATCTTGCTCAAAAAATCAATGTGACTGAAAAAGCAATTTCAAGATGGGAAACAGGTAGAGGCACTCCAGATATTTCTTTGTTAGTTCCATTAGCAGAAGAACTTGATATTTCAGTTTCAGAGTTGTTAAAAGGTAAAGAAGATAAAAAAGAAGATAAAAATATAATAGAGATAGTAGATTATATAGATCAATCAAAGAAAAGAAAGAACAAATATGTTATACCAGTAATAACAGTTATTTATGGAATTTTATTATTACTATATTTATGGTATTTAAGAGTTGATTACAACATTGATGGTCACTTTAAAACATCTTATCTAGGAGAATTAGTTTTAAATTTATTTTTTATGAGTACAGTTTTTATTACTAATAGATTTATATCGAATCATTATTATGATACTATAGAAGATCGTGAAAGAATGAATAAAGTATCTTATATAATGATATTTGTTTTATATTTGATAATGCTATTTAATATGACTATTTTTTCAAGATACTTAAATGGATACTCATACAATTTAATTCCTTTTAAAACTATTCTTGGCTATTGGGCATTTCCAGATATTCGTAATATTCTAATCAATGTTCTAGGTAATATAATAATTTTTATGCCATTACAATTTTTAATAATAGAAATATTCAACTTAAAAGATTTTAAAAAGTGCATTGTTATAGATGTTGCCTTAGTTTTACTAATAGAAACAATACAATTAATAAGTCATACGGGAGTATTTGATATAGACGATATGATTCTTAATTTGATTGGTATGTCTATTATGTATGCAATAACTACAGGGAAACATAAAATCTTATACAAGTACAAACGATTTGTTATTACTTCTATTTTTTCATGGATAATAACATTTTTAGTTTTTGGGATTTTAAGTTGGTATAATTTTGGAGATATTCCTACAATTAGTGTATTTATAAGATTAATAATAGGATTTATAGTTATTGAAGGAATTATTTATTTTGGATATAAGCTAATAAAGAAAAAAAGAGCATCGCAAGATTAAGATATTACGATACATTAAATGAATTATTTTAGATACGTTTTTAAATACGTTTAAACTGCAATGTTAGAAAATTAGACATAACTTTCTTACAATTTATGAGTAATCTATTAAACTTTTTGAGTAAGAAAGACAACTTTAAAAGGAAAAAATTACACGGTAGGTTTAAATGGTCGCCGTGTGGCAGTGGCAAGAAATATAAACAATGTCATTGTAAATAACTCGCAAAGCTAGGAAATATAAGGGTTTTCGGGCTTTTTCTTTTTTAAAAAAGTTATAATTTTTCTTCAAAAAGTGCCGCTACATACGTTTCACATACGTATGTAAAACGTATGTAGTAAGTATTTTGAGATAAATAAAACTTTTATTTATAAGGGCTTAAGAGTAAAATGATCACTGCCACCATAGTTCATGACAAAAGTAACAAAAATTTATGGTATAATAATTAGTAGAAATGGAGAATGATTTTATATGC
>CAMNJQ010000048.1 GCA_946541575.1 uncultured Clostridium sp.
GATCCTAGCTCTTCAGTAAGTAAAACAGAAAAGTTTGTTTATATGTATGACAGAATGAAAAATAGTCAAGAAGTTTATGATTGGTTTATGCTTGGAAGTACAAATGTAGATGAAGATAATGAGTTAATAAATAATTTTAGACTTGCAATGATAGATACAATTTAAAAGAAGTCAAGCAATTGTTATTGCTTGACTTTTTTGTTATACTAAAAAAGTAGGTGATAGTTATGAAAGCAATAAAAAGAAATAGTAATATAGAACTATTAAGAATTATTTCAATATTATTAATTATAATTTCACACTATTCAGTCCATAGTAGTGTTATTACAAATAATCTACCTATGGGATTTAATAGATTATTATTTGAAAATGCAGTATTAGGAAATATAGGAGTAATAATTTTTATTTTAATAACAGGATATTATTTAATTTCTAATGAAAAGCCATTTAAGTTAAAAAAGTTTTTAAATCTATATTTAGAAGTACTTTTTTACTCTTCTATTTTTTATTTTATTTTTATATTACTAGGAAGAGAAAAAATTACAGTATTAGGACTATTACATAATTTAATTCCCATTTCTCATGTTTCCTATTGGTTTATGTCAGTATATTTAATAATGTATCTTTTCTCATTTTATATAAATAAATTTTTAAATAGTTTAAATAGAGAAGAACATTTTAGATTCATTTTAATAAGTTTAATAATTCTTACAATTGGATCAATAACTTATTCTCTTTATTACATAAATGAATTAGTACAATTTATAATTTTTTATTCAATTGGAGGATATTTAAAAAAATATCCTGATAACAAGTTAAATCAAACAAAGAAAAATTATATAATATTATTTATTACAATAATATTGCTAATACTTTCAACAATTTTAATTGATTTATTGAGTAAAAAGCATGCTATTTACATTGGATTATCATCATATTATTATTCAAGAAATTCTATTCTATCAATTTTATTTTCAATTTCAATTTTTAATATTTTTATATTAAGAAAAGAAAAGAGTAATAAAATTATAAATTTCATATCTCAATATGTTTTAGGCGTATACTTAATATCTGATAATAATTATGTAAGAAGTATATTGTGGACTGAATTATTAAATGTTCCTAAATATGCATATTCTAAACTTTTAATATTTCATTTATTATTTAGTGTTATAGTAGTTTTTGTTGTTTGTATATTTATAGAATTTATAAGAAAAAACACTATTGAAAAGATATATTCACCATTAATTGAAAAAATTGATAGAAAGTTTCATAGTAATATAATATAATGAAAATAGAAAGAGAGTTGTGTAGTATGATAAAGTGCTCAAAATGTGGTAAAGAATTAAAAGATGGATATGCATTTTGTATTTATTGTGGAAACAAAATAGAAAAAGAAGAAAAAGTTGAAGAAGAAATTAAAGAAGAAAAAGTAGAAGAAAAAGTTGAAGAAGAGATTAAAGAAGAAAAAGTAGAAGAGCCAGTAAAAGAAGAAGTTACTTCAGAAGAACCTGTAGAAGAAGAAACAACCAAAGAAAAAATTGACAATCCTGTTAAAGAAGAAGTTGTAGAACCAGTTAAAGAGAAGAGGCCAAAGAAAAAAGGAAGATGGAAGACAATTTTAGTCACATTATTTATTCTTTTATTAATTGCAGCTGTTGTAGTATTATCAATCTTGCTATTGAAAAAAGATGAAGAAAAGTCAAATAAAAATGAATCAACATCTTCATATAATAAAGAAGACAAAAAAGAAGATAAAAAAGAAGAGAAAACAACAATTGTTGGTGATTGGGAACATACCTTAAATGTTAATAAAGATGGAGAACTATACTTAAGCGTATATGAACATTTTAAATTTACTAAAGATGGATCATTTGAATTTGAAAAGTATGATAAAAAGAATAAATCAGATAGAATGGAACTTGAAGGAACTTATAAAGTTAAAAATAATAATAAGATTATAATCACTTATGAATATGATGACGAAGAAGAAGAAACAGCAGTTTATTTAAACGATGGAAAACTATGTATAGAAGATAGTGATTGTGAAGAATATTTTGTAAAAAAAGGTAGTGGAAAAAATAGTACTTTTACATATGACGCAGATGACATTTTTGGAGATGAAGATGATTATGATGAAGACGATGATGAATTAGATACTAATATCGACTATATTGATTATGATGAATATAAAGCTATGCTTAAAGGCAAAGAAAGTTTTGTAATGGTAGTAGTACAAGAAGGATGTGCACATTGTAAAAGATTTAGTCCAGTTGTTAAAAAACTAGCCGATAATTATATCACACCAATATACTATTATGAATATGATAGAAATATTGATGTAAAAGTTACTCCAACAACCTTTATTATTATAGATGGTGAAATAGAAGAAAAAGTTGAAGGATACAAAGACTATGATTCAATGGAAGAAATCTATGATAATATTGGATTAAATTAACAATAAGTCTTGACAAAAATAAAAAGAGAGTTAGAATGTTGTTAACACCAAGAAAGTTCTTTCTAAAAAAGGAGGTACTTTTATGATAAATGAAAGCTTATTTAAACTTAAATATATTCATTTTGTTGGTGTTAATAATTTGTATTTTGATTTAAAGCGTATATTTTGAAAAAAATATACGTTTTTTTTGTCAAAATATAAAAGTAATCTTTTAAAGGAGGTAGAAGTTTGAAAAAGATTATTAGAATTGTAATTACTGGTGGTCCGTGTGGGGGAAAGACAACAGCCCTTGAAGAAATATCTAAAATATTTAGAATACAAGGTTATACAGTTTTAACTGTTAATGAAACTGCTACAGAACTTATTAATGATGGTATTAAGCCATTTGGAAATGAAAGTGATAAGCTAAAACTGCTTGATTTCCAAAAATTAATTCTTGAAGCTCAACTTGCAAAAGAAAGTATTAGAGATTATGCTGCTAATGTTTGTGAAAACGATAATGTAGTTATACTATATGATAGAGGAATACTTGATAATAGGGCTTATTTAAAAGATGAAGAATTTCAAAAAATGATTGATGAAAAAGGAATAACAGAAGCTGAAATACTATCTAGATATGATCTTGTTATTCATCTTGTAACAGCCGCAGATGGTAAAGAAGAATTTTATACAATATCAAATAATGGAGCAAGAACTGAAACACCAGAAGAGGCAAGACAAAAAGACAGAAGAACAATGGAATCATGGAGTAATCATCCTAATTTAAAAATAGTAGGTAATGACTGCTTATTCGATGAAAAAATGAAAAGAGTAGGAAATATTATTAGAGATTACTTAGGAGAAAATGAAGTACTTGAAAGAGAAAAATACATAATAAAAATAGAACAATTAAATATAATGGATCTTGCCAATAATCAAATCGTTCATATGTTAAAAGAAGATATACTTGAATATGCAGTAAGCGATAATGGAATTGAAGATGAAATGTATAGAAAAAGTACAATTTGTGGATCTAGTTATTACACATATACTAAAGTTAGATATAATCAAGATGGAACTAAAACAACAATTCATAAAAACGTAAGTGAAGATGAGTTTAACAATAGATTATCTAAAATAGATGGAGTAGGTGTAGAAAAAACAAGATACAACTTTATATATAATGGAGAAAGATATAGATTAGATATGTATCATGGTCCAACTAATTTAATAACATTAGAACGCGATGTATCTAATAAAAACAATAAGAAATTGCCTAACTTTATTCATCCAGAACAAGAAATAACAAACGACAGGGATTTCAGTACCGTAAACATATATAATTACATCAATGAAGAAATTAAAGCCCAAAAAAGAAATGTAATGAAGAAAAAGTTAGGATTTGATAGAAAAGGATGGTAACATCCTTTTCTATTGAATAAAAAAGACTTATATGTTATAATATAGAGCAATTTTGGAAGTGATATCATATGAAAAAAAAGAAAATAACTAATTATATTTTATTATTTTTATCATTTATTACTTTTTCTATGCTTTTATATTTAATTAGAAAAGTAGGAGTGGTACCAAATAAATATATAAATTTATATACTCTTATAGAAGTTTTATTACTAGTAATATCATTTTCTTTATCCTTTTTTAAGAAAAAAATATTTTTTATTTTAAACATTTTTCTTTCTATTATAATAATTGTCATTAATTGTGCTGGATATTATTATGTAAAACATTTAGATAAGTTTATTGATAAAGGTTTTACTGAAGAAATTGTTGATACAACAGTATATTATTTAATTACATCTAAAAATAATCAGACTAATGATATAAATTCAATTACATTAGATATTCCAATAAATTATTATCAATATAGCAAACATAATACTGAAGCCTTCAATATTTTTGGCAATTATGATTATAAAAGTATTGAAGATTTAAATACATATTTAATAGAGAATAAAGATACAAATAGTTATTTATTAACAGATGACATTAATTATAAAATAAGCTTTGAATTAAATACTGAGTTAAAAGAAGAAGATTATAAAATTATCCATAAGTTTGATGTAATTACAAGTGAGAAAAGAAATAATGACGTTAAAGATGTTTTTAATGTTTTAATTACTGGTAAAGACTTTTCTAATGAAAGAAATGACTTAAATATGATTGTTACAATTAATACAATTACAAATAAAATTTTAATTACATCTGTTCCAAGAGATTTATATATACCTGTTTCAAATAGTAAATATAAAGATACTCTTATGGTTATGGGGTATTATGGTGATGATGTAGTACAAAAATCTATTGGAGATTTCTTTGGAATTAATATTGATTATAGAGTAAATTTATACGCAAGAAATTTAATTGATATTGTAGACAAAATTGGTGGAATAGAGTTTTGTTCTAATAAGTCATTTTATACAAATCATGCTTTGGTAGTAGATACTTATAATGATAGATTAGGTAAAAAACTTTATGTAAAAAAAGGATGCCAACAACTTAATGGAATAGAAACATTAACTGTAGCAAGAGAAAGAGTAGCATATAAAAACGGAGATTTTCAAAGACAAGAAAATTGTAGACAAATAATGCTAAAAATTGCTAATAAAGTATTAAGTTTAAGTACATTATCAAATTATACTTCAATACTTGATTCATTTAATAATTTATATACAACAACAATGAATAGAAATACAGCAGTTAACTTCATAAAAAGCATTTTAAATAATAATTATATAACACTAGAACAAAGTGTATCTGCATATGATTCAAATGCAAAACTTAGAATGGGTACTATTTATGGATATGTACTTATGCCAGATAATGAATCAGTAAACAATACAAAACAAAAACTACAAGAAGTAATAAATGAAAAATAATTTTTGTAAATAAATGTAAAAAATATAGAAATAATATTTTTATATGTATTATAATCTAATTATAGTAGGGTACTAAAATAGGAGGTAATATGATAGAAATATTATTAGCGGGCGGTACATTTATAATGACATCTTTTATATATTGCAGTTTAGTTGTTTCAAAAAGAGCTGATGAAAGAGAATATATAGAAGAAGAACTAAAATGGAAATCATAAAAGATTCTAGATATATCAACTAGAACTTTTTATTTTTATAGGTATTGATTAGTATGAGAAATTTAAATATTAATGTAAGAGAACTAACTAAGCATATTGAATTAAAAACTGATTATTGGGTAAACAAAAAAACAACAAATTGTTATGCATTTGCAATGGGATTTGATATTCCAGAACATATTATTTTACACAATGCTTATCTTTTAGGAACTATTGGATTAACAAAAGAAAGAATAAATTTATCTAATATTAGATATTATTCTTATGAAGAAAGACTTATAAAGGATTTAAAAGCTTTGAAACTTAGATTTTGTGAAGCAGATTACGATGAGAAAATAGTGGATGACGAAAAGTATACATATTTTCTTATTAGCTTATTAGAGTCAAAAAATGATTTTCATTTTTTAAGAAAATCAAAACAATATGACAAATGGTGGCATAAAAGAGGATGGTTTTATAGTCCAGATTATGTAGATGATCATTCCCATGTAATAAAAGATCCTAAAGAAGCATCTATAGGAGAATATAACTACGTTAAAACTTACAAAATAGGATTTAAAAGAAATTAAAAATGAGCTTAACATATAATAAGTTCATTTTTTTAAATAATATAATAATTTATTGAAAGGCAAAAGAAAACATATTATAATTAAAAAGAATAATAGGAGGCTGAAATATGAAAAATAATAAAAACATTAAAAAAATATATGTTGTATTTTTTATAATTGGAGCATTATTTTTTTGCTTTGGTGTCTTTCTGTCAATAAATAAAGGTGAGAATAAAAGAAATAATTCAAAAAAAGATGCTGAAACATTCAATATAAACGGATTATATAAACAAAATGATATAAAGATATATTTATATGAAATTAATGATTCAATTATGATACATATTTATAATGATGTTGATATATCTATAAGAAAAATAAAAAGAATACATGATAATATAATTGAACTGAATGAGGAAAAAATAACAATAGAATTAAAAAATAATAGCATACAAGTATCTTCTGAAAATGAAAAAATTAATGGTAATTATACAAAAGATGAAAAATATACATTAGATGATTATTATAATGAATTTTTTTGTAACGATGAATCATTAAATAATTCTTCAAATATCTATAATGTACATTACACAAAAGATAATTATGACTTATATATGTATCAAGAAAATAAAGAAAAAGTGCATGTAAAAATAGCTATAAATAATGGTAATAAAATAGATTATTATGAAAGTAAATATACTATAAAAGACAAGAATACGTTAGTAAATGAAACAAGTATTAATACTTTTAAAATAACAATAGAAAATGACTCTTTGACAATTTTGGGATTAGAAAAACTATTTACTGAAGAAAAATATGCTAACATGAATGGAAAATATACTAAGGTTAAAAACTTATCCAAAGAAGAAATAATAAAATTATTTTTATAGTAATAAACTTTATAATTAGGATGTTATTTCAATCCTAATTTTTTTCTATAATAGAAATTACAAAAATATGATTTGAAAAAAAATAAATAGTTGATTGAAATACACACAAATATATATTATAATAAAAAGTATGATAAGAGGTAGCATATGAAAAAAAATAAAAAAGGATTTTCATTAATTGAATTAATTGCGGTAATAATAATAATAGGATTAGTGGGGTTAATATCAATACCAGTAGTGTCATATTTTATAAATGATTCAGAAGAAAAAACATACAAGACATATGAAAATTCAATGGCACAAGCAGCAAACAATCAGGTAGTAAAATGTGTAAGTGATGCAAGCTTTGAATGTAGATTACCTGAAAGCGTAGATGGTAAACAAAGAGTGCCACTAACAGAATTGATAGAAAATGGATTTATAGATAATATGAAAAATCCTGATAGTGATGAATTTTGTGATGCAGAAAAAAGTTACGTAGAAATAACAAAAACAGGAACAAGTGACTATGCATATGCTGCATGCTTGCAATGTGGAGATTATAAAACTGATGGAGTGTGTAGTGAATTTACAGGGGATGGAGATAGTCCAGTTTGTGGAACTGTAACAGGAGCAAGCACGAGATGGACAAATCAAGATAGAACCATATCTGTAAGATGTAGTGACTCAACAAGTGGATGTGAAAAAGAAAGCTTCTCAAAAACATTTACAACGACTATGACAAAAGGAAATATAACGATATATGATAGAAGCGGTAAAATGACAATATGCCCAGTAGATGTATACATAGATAAAACAGAGCCAACATGTAATCTTGAAGTAATAAGAGGAGATTATATAAGTAGTGTAGGATGGTATAGCTTAGATGCAGAAGTAAAATTAAAAGGACAAAGTGATGGGGAAAGTGGAGTATTAACATATGGAATAGGAACATCACTAGAAAATAGAAACTATAATAAAGAAGAGACAATAACAGTAGGAAGTGGAATAACAACAGTATTAGGATATGTAAAAGATAATGCAGGAAATGAAGGAGTATGTGGCCTAGATGTAAAAGTAGGAACATCAGTACCTAAGTTTAGATATTACTATGGATATCAAATATATCCAAATAAAGAAAATTACGTATTAAATCAAATAACAGAGCAGACAGGAAATAGGTTAAAAACAACAGGAACAAATCCAACAATAACATTAGATAGAATGAGCCACTATGGTCAAATAGAAAAAGTAATAGTAACACTAGGCGAAAATATAACAAGTCCAACAAAAGCATCAGTGCTATCAAATGGAACATTAATAGGACAAGCAACAATGCTAAGTGGAAAGAATGTAATAGAAATAAATGTACCAAAGAACAACTATAATGCACTAGCGATAAAACTAGGAGAACTAAGTAACAAAACATATAAAGTATCAAAAATAGAAGTTTTAACAAGTAATGGAGATACAATAACAAATAAAGATGTAACATTATATATAGAACAACAAGATGAAGGAATGAAGACAACAGAAGCAAGCTATAATAATGGAATAAGTTGGCAAGAAGAATTATATAAAGTATTTGAAAGTAATACAACAAATATAGCAAAAACAAGAAACAAGATCTTAATGGAAAGTGAAGGTCAAACATTTAAAATAACAGGAATAGATAAAGTAGTACCAGCAGTAAAATTAACGGTAACAAAGAAGATAAGTGGAACAGTAGTAACAGGTAATACTTGGAGTGATGAAGAATTAAATTATGAACTTGAAAAAACACAATCTGGAATAAGTGGATATAAGATATATTATTGTAAAGATGATAATAATACATGCACTCCAACAATAGAAGTACAAGATAAACAAAAAATAACAAGTTATAATACCACAACTGGAGAATATTATTTTAGATATAAAATAGTTGGTGGAAGTGGAAACGAAAGTACAATAGGAAGTTATCATGCAAAAGTAGATACAAATACTCCAACAGTAGTAATAACAGCAACTAAGAAAACAAGTGGAGCAACAGTAGCTAATGATACATGGAGTGATGATTACTTAAACTTTAAATTAACACAATCAAATGTAGGAGAAAGTGGAGCAACAATATACTTTTGTAAAGATAATGATAATAAATGTACTCCAGCAACAAAAGCTACAAATAATGCTTCTATAACAAACTATAATGCGACAAATGGAGAGTATTACATTAGATATAGAATAGTTAGTGGAGCAGGAAAAGAAAGTGCAATAGGAAGCTACCATGCAAAAGTAGATGCAAATGCTCCAACAGTAACAATAACAGCAACTAAGAAAACAAGTGGAGCAACAGTAGCAAGTAATACATGGAGTGATGATTACTTAAATTATAAATTTTCACAATCAAATGTAGGTGGAAGTGGAGCAACAATATATTTTTGTAAAGATGATAATAATACATGTACGCCATCTACAATAGCTGCAAACAATGCGATAATAACAAACTATAATACAATATCAGGTGAATATTATATAAGATATAAAATAGTAAATGGTGTAGGAAAAGAAAGCACAATAGGAAGCTATCATGCAAAAGTAGATGTAAGTAATCCAACATGTGAAATAACGACTTCAGGATCAGGAACAACAGTAACATTAACAGTAAATGGAAATAGTTCAAGTGGAATAGCAAGTAATGGATATTCATGGACAAGCGCTACAAGCGGATTTAGCTCAACAAAGACTAAGACAATAAATTCAAATGGAACATATTCTGCATGGGTAAAAAGTAATTCAGGAAAAGTAGGAACATGTAGTATAAATGCACAAGTAACATGCCCACCAGGACATTCAAAAGATGCAAATGGAATTTGTAAGTTCTGTCCAGATGCATATCCAAATAGTGATGATGGATATAAAGATATAAATCATTGTTATACATGTATAAATCATTGCCCAGGAATTGAAGCTTATGGATACTGTTTGAACACATATTCAATATCTCGTGATGGAGCAACTCCTAGTTATGGAAATGTGTGGGACTGCGTAGCAGGAACATCAATGCACTGTTATAATGGAAATATTTCAATGTATTCAGGTAAAGTGTGCGCAGATGATTTGATAGAAGAAGATGAACCAATTTGCAGACATACACCAAAAGATCCAAAAAATCACTGCGATTGTAGAAGAATATTAAGCACACAAAAATGTAAAAAATATGCTAACGGAGTTGTTGACTGCTCAAGCAGTGCTGAATCGGCTTGTTCAAGAACTGATTATGTAATTCCAGCAGTATCAATAGTAGCAACGAAAAAGGTAAGTGGAGATGAAGTTCCAGGTGGTACATGGTCAAATGAAGGATTAAACTATAGATTATCATTAATATCATCAGGAACATCTGGCGCAACAATATATTATTGTACAGATACAAATAATACATGCATACCAACATCCCTAACAACAGCTAATAATGCGGTAATAACAGAAATGAATAACATGACTGGAATTTATTATGTAAGATATAGAGCAGTTAGTGGAACAGGAAATACATCAGTAATTGGTAGCTTTGAAGCAAAAGTAGATCTTATTGCACCAACATGTGGACCAATTGCATGTGGAGCAGATAGTGAAACAGGAGTAGATATTACATTTGCATGTAATGATACAGGTGGAAGTGAATGTAAAACAAGCTCTTATACATTAGAAGATGCAACAGAAACAACTGAAATAACTTTCTATGATAATGCAGGTAACTCAGTAAATTGTTCCCAAAAAGTATCAGTAATAACATCACATAAAGAAAGAGAATATAATCAATGTACGAGTGGTATAGCTGGATGTATTGATGGTCATGCGCAACAATCTGTTCCTTGTGCTAGTTTAAACTATAACTGCAGTGCACCAACAAAAAAAGATATATGTATAAGTTGTACAGTAGGTGTAACAGTAAATCATGGTGGAACATGTGGATGTACGTGTTGTCAATCAGTTACAATCCCAGGAACTTGTACTTATGAATGCGTACCAGGATATATAGAAATAACGTGTGGCACAGGAAGCGGTTGCACAAATGAATGGAACGAATGGTCAAATTATATTCCAGGAAGTTGTCCTCAAGGAAATACTTCAAACTATGAATGTGAAGAAAAAAGTATATTTCACTGTGGAGAATATGATGACCCAACTGATGAAAATAGTCCAACATGTACAGTTACTAAGACAAGTACAGGATCTAAAGGAGTAGATGTTAGAATAGATTGTTATGATGATGAAAGTGGATGTGTTACATCAAGTTGGACTGAAACAGGATTAAAGTCAGATAAGACATTCACAGTACATGATAATTATGGAAATGCTGGTACATGTAGTGTAACAGTCAATAAAACAGAAACAAATTGTCATGAAGACTGCTATTCGTCATCTTCATGTGGTGGTTGGGAAGAAGATCCACCAGGAACATTATCTCATTGGTCTTCTGATGATTGTTCTTGGTGTAATGGTACAGTTTGTGATGAAACTTATGATTAAACAAGAAGTGTCCTAAAGACACTTCTTAATTAATTTAATAAAAAGATAATATTAAACTTTCCAAAAAAAAGTAAATGTTATATAATAAAATATATAATAGGAGTTGATAATGTGAAAAAAGAAAATAAAAGGTATAGTACATTAGTTTTTATTATAGCATTTATACTTATTATAATTGGAATAGCAATTGTAATTTTATATAACAATAATAAAGATGAGGGAAAAGAAATTGCTGAGCAAGATAATTCTATTAATGGTATATACTTAAGCAACAATAGTATTATTAAAGTATGTGATGTGAAAGACTATATTGACATTATTTTTCTGCAAGGTGAAGAAAATAGAGTGAGATTAACAAAGCTAATTAATGGTAATAAGTTTGAAATAAAAAGAGATAATTTAACAGAAACCTATGAATTTGATAATAATAATATAATTGTTACTACTACAAATAATGAAAAAGAAATTTATAAAAAGACAAGTAATTATAGTGTAGATCAATATTATGAAGAGTATTATGGCCCTGTTGAATATTCTAATAGTGAATATAATCTAAGATTTATAAACGATAATAATGTCGTAAATATGTATCAAAATGAAAGCAATAATATATATGTAGAAATTAGTGATACAAATCAAAAAACATTTATTTATATAGTTAACTTAAAGGAAAAACAAAAAGGTGAATTAGTATCTCAAAATCCTGGAAATATAGTTTTTAAAATAGAAGGAGATACATTAAAAATTGAAGGAATAAAAACGAAGCCTCTTCTTAATAAGGAATACAAACTTGACAAAAGAATGGGAAAAGAAGACATTATAAAATCAATTAAAAAGAATAAGACAAATGATTAATGCATCAAAGATAATAATATAATATAAAATGATGGGACCCATCATTTTTTTTTAAGGAATATAATATCTTTTTAGTTACACTTCAATTTAAACTTCATTGAAATAAATTATACTTTAAGTCTTAAAATAAAATTAATTCAAAAAGCTTTTAAATATCTTTTTTATATATTTTGATTTTAAACTGATATGAAGAACAATCTAGTTTTATTATGTTTCTTTTTCTTTACACATGAAAAATAACACTTTACAAAATTATTTACTTATGCTATAATATACAGCAATTTCAGGGGTTATATAAACTTGTGGAATAAGAAGAGGGGATTTTGTTATGGAAGAAATTAATTTAAAAGAATTTTGGGATTATTACAAAAGATTTATTAAATACGTAGCAATTGCTGTTGCCTTATGTACTATTTTTACATTTATCTATGTAAAATTTATTAAAAGACCAATGTATACAACATCAACAACAATTGTTTTAGTTAAAGATGACGAAAAAAGTGAATCTTCTACAATTGAGCAAAGTGATATAACACTTAACCAAAAGTTAGTATCAACATATAGACAAATTGTTAAAAGTAGATTAGTTGTAGGTCAAGTTATTAAAGATTTAAATCTTGATTATTCTATTGATTCTTTATCATCTAGAATAAATGTTCAATCAGTTGATGAAACAGAAATACTAAAAATTTCAGTCACTGATAAAGATGCTGAAATGGCTGCTAAAATTGCTAATAGTTTAGCTGATGTATTCGATAAAGAAATAAAGAAGATATATAATATAAGTAACGTAAGTGTAATCGATGTTGCTGAAATAAATGAAGTTCCATCAAATATTCATACATTAAAAGATACTCTAATAGCAGCTGTAGTTGGATTAGTTTTAAGTAGTGGAATAGTATTTGTAATATTCTATTTTGATGATATTGTAAGAGACTCTGAAACACTTGAAAAGGAACTTAATTTACCAGTGCTTGCAAAAGTATATCGTGATCATGATGGAACTGATTTAATTGCAGATTTAAAACCTAATGCCGCTGCAAGTGAAAGTATAAGAAATTTAAGAACTAATTTACAATTTTCATCAGTTGATGAAGAATTAAAATCAATACTTATTACAAGTAGTGTACCTAGTGATGGAAAAAGTTTTATAAGTGCAAATTTAGCAATCAGTTTTGCTCAAGCTGGTAAGAAAGTATTATTACTTGATTGTGACTTAAGAAAAGGACGTCAACACGATATATTTGGAGTAAGTGGACATAAAGGATTATCAAACTTATTGATTGGTGATATTGGAACATATAGTGATTACATAGTAAAAACTAATATTAAAAACTTATCATTAATTCCTCGTGGAACTTTTCCACCAAATCCTAGTGAACTATTAAACTCTAAAAAGAACAATACTTTAATAGATATATTAAAAAAGAAATTTGATATTGTAATATTAGATGGTGCTCCAATTACTGGATTATCTGATTCATTGATATTATCATCAATTGTTGATAAAACAGTTATTGTTAGTTCAATAAATCATACACCAAAAACTGAACTAATGAATGCTAAAAAAGCTCTTGAAAATGTTGGGGCTAATATAGCAGGTACAGTTGCTAACAATATCGTTGCAAAACGTGGAACATATGGAGGATATTATTATTACTATGGATATTCTGATCATTCTGAAAAGAAAAATAATAATATAGTTAGTGAAGAAAAAGAAACTTATAAAGAAGAATTAAAAGAAACAGTTGAAAACAAAATTACAACTGCAAATGAAATTAAAAGTGTTACAAAAAAAGAAGAAATAAAAAAAGAAGTAAAAGAAGTTGAAGATAAAGAAGAAAAGGAAAAAAATTCTAAAAAAGAAGTTAAAGAAGTTGAAGAAAAAAATCCTAAAAAAGAGGAAGTAAAAGAGTCTGTAAATAAAGAAGATAAGGAAAATAATTCTTAATGGTTGATATTCATAATCATTTATTATACGGAATTGATGATGGTTCTAAATCTATTGAAGATAGCATTGATGTACTAAAAGATTTAGAAAAAAATGGATATACAGATGTTATACTTACTCCTCACTTTATAAAAGATAGTAGATATAGTAATACTAGAAGTAACAATTTAGAAAGATTAGAAATATTAAAAAAAGAATTAAAAAATAATAATATATCAATAAATTTATATTTAGGAAATGAAATATTTATTGATGATGATATTTATAGTTTATTAGAAGATGACACAATTAGTTCATTAAATAATACAAATTATATATTAGTAGAACTTCCAATGAGTGGAGAATATTCTGGTTATCAAGAAGTCTTTAAATATTTATTAAATAAAGGCTATAAGGTAGTACTAGCTCATCCAGAAAGATATCTTTCATTCCAAGAAGATTTTAGTAAAGTTTATGAACTAGAAAATATAGGTGTTTATTTTCAAAGCAATATTGATAGCTTAGTAGGAAAATATGGACCTATTGCAGAGAAAATGATAAAAAGATTATTAAAAGAAAACAAGATTTCTTTCTTAGCAACAGATATACATCATAAAAAACATAATTATGATGATTGGAAAGTAGCAAAAAAGAAAGCATTAGAAATTGTTACAGAAGAAGTTTATGATACTTTAACAAGAATTAATCCTAGTCAATTAGTTGATTAGGATTTTTTATTTTGTTATAATCAAAGTACATTGTATGACCAATAAACTTGTAAGTATTTTTTTATTGAATATAATTATTTTTATATTTAGGAGGAATTAATTATGTTAGTATTAAAAAATTATGAAGAAGTTTTAAAAGTGGCAAAAAGTAAAAGGAATATTTCAATAGATTTAGGTAATTTGAATCATATTGATTATACAAAAGCAATTGACTTTTTGAAAAACTTTAAATGCTCAATTAGAAAAATAAGTAGAAGCAAATTTACATTCTTTTACGGATAGGAGAATTTATGGAATTATATGAACAAAATGGAAATATTATCTATATACTTAATGTCTTAAAAAAATATTCTGATGAAGATCACATGTTACAAATAGGTGATATAAGAAAATATATAAATGAAATATATAGTGTAGATATAGATCCAAGAACAATAAGAAGAAATATTAATTTATTAAAAGAAAAGCTTGATTATGATATTGTAACTTGGAATGAAAATAGAAAAGGATATTATTTAATAAAAAATCCAGACATGGATTTTGAGTCTGGAGAAATAAGAGCAATTATAGATACATTTTCCTATTCTTCATTTATTCCAAAGTCAATTTCAAATGAAATAATTAACAAATGCAAAAATATGCAAAATATATATGAAAATGAAAAACTTAAAGATTACCATGTGTATAGTGATAATGTAAAAACAAGTAATAAAGAAATTGTTAAAAATATAGAAGATATTTCTAATGCAATATTTAATAAGAAAAAAATAACGTTTGACTATTATAAATATGAATTAAATCCACTTCTTAAAAATGTAAACACTGGGGAAAGAATTATTTCACCCTATGCAATTGTGTATCAATTACAGGAAATGTATGTAGTTGGATTAAAAGAAGGTAAAGCAACACTTTACACATATAGAATTGACAGAATGAAAAATATAAAAGAAAAGCAAGATAAAGTATCAGATAAAATTACACACAAAGATGTTGATAACTTTATAAAATCTACTGTATCTATGTTTGGTTCTTATGGAGAAAATATAGAAGTAATATGTGATATGAAATTACTAGATAATGCTATTGACTTATTTGGAGAAAATTCAACAATTAAATATGTAGATAGTAATCATTTTAGACTAATTACTAATAAAGATATTGAAGGCTTTAAAAGATATATTTTAAGAAATCTTGACATGATAAAAGTAATAGAACCTGAAAAATTAAAAAAAGAGATAGGAAACATTATAAAAAACTACTTAAAAAGATAATTTTTAAATTGATAACAAAATAATAATGACTTATAATTTTAAGTAGGATAGTGGGTGTTTATATGGCGAATGATACTTCAAGTAATAATTATTTTGGAAGTAATAGTAACTATCAAAATTACTATAATAACTTAACCGGAAACAATGCTAGAACCTCAAAAGAATTAAGTGATATGGTTGATGGTGTAAAAGATTCCATTTCAAAAGTAAGAGATAAATTAAGTTCTTGGGCTGGTAATTCTAACGACACTTATCAAGGTTTAGCTAAGACTCTTTTAAGTAACCTTAAAGATATCGAAGGAAATATTGATAATGCATTGACGCCTGCTTGTGAAGCAATGGATATATTAAAAGAGAAGATTGAAGATTTTAAAACAAAACAAGAAGAATTAGATACTTTGAATGAAGAAATGGAAAATCTTAATCAAACGTTAGAATCTGCTACTTCAGCATATAATACTGCCTGCAGTAATCCTCCAAGTCAATATGATGAAGATAATAATGTAACAAGTGAATACTCTGAATGGGAAAGTAGATGTGCTAGTTTAAAACAAGCAATGGAAGATGCTCAAAAAGCAGTAGATGATAAACAAGGAGAAATAAATAAAAAAGACAAGGAAGTAAATGATGTTAAGACTGAATGCGATGAATTAATTGCAAAAATTGATAAATTAGAACAGTCAGTACAAGATTTTTCTGATTTTATTTACATGGGAGACCAAAATGGTGGTGCCATTGAAGCTAGTGGTGAAAATTTATTTGATTTTACAAGTATGACTTATGAACAACAAATGGCATTCCTTGATAGTTTGGTTAATAGTTATAAAACGATGTGTGACAATCTTAAAGAGTATTATGAAAAAAACTACAAAGATGGATTACCTATCGATAATACCGATTTATCAACTTTATATACTTTATTTACTTGCTTTGATTTATATACTTTAGCCGGTGTTAAACCAAAAAATATGTTTACACCTGATGGTTTTGGAGCAATGTTAGCATATTGTTCTGATAACTCTTTTTTTGAAAAATTATACAATTATGCTGAAAAAGGGGCTAGTTGGAAAGAGTCTGGACTTTCTGATTTATTTTCAGGACCTGACTTTGATAAGTGGGATGAATATACAATCCTTATTAATTTATATGAATATATTGATGACAAAAATGGATTTTTGAATTGTACTTCTGGAAAGGGAACCCTTAATTTACCTGAAAATTTGAGACTTGACTATAATGAATTAAATGACATTTTATTTGGTGAAGATGATCCAGAACAAGCTTCAAAATTTCTCCATAAATATTTTAAAGAAAATTATGAAACATTTGCTGATGCATATGCAAATTCATCAATTATTTACACTGATTATGCTAATACTATTTCAGCTATATCTATTGCAAAAGAATATTATTTGGAGGCAAACAGATCTAAGTCTTTACTACCATGCCTTCAATATTTAAATGATGAAGATTATTTAGAATTTTTAGAAAAATATAAAGAAAATCCAAGCTTGTATAATAATTATTCTCTTAGAGATGTTCTAGGAGATGAAGCATATCGACGTGTTGATTATTTGCTAGATGAAACCAATGGTCAAGCAAAAGCAATCCATTATCTTGTTACACAGCAAAATATGGATAGGAAACAGGCAGAAAAATATGTAGTAGATTTTTTGAATTTAGATAAAGGATTGAATGAAGCGTTATATGATGGAATATTGAAATATGATAAAACATATTCAGATTATATGGAAGACGATCAAAAAGCATTATATTACTATTTAATGCAAAAAGATCCAAGCCTAGCAAAACAATATAAATTGGTTTTACATGATGAATTAAATCAAAAATATGCTCAAGATATAGTTAATAGTTACATATATGATAATGGCGGCAAAAGTACATTTGACTTATGTTGGAGTACGTTAACAGATGGTGGAAGTGATGGATTAGAAGGATATATTAATGGGTGCAAATCTTGGTTTAATAATGACGTTTTGTTAGGAGATCGTAATCTTTTGGATTATGTTAGTCAATATAAAACACAATATTTGTTGGGAAATCTTAATAGTGGTAATTTAACAGATGACGAAAAAATATCTATGCTCAATTATATAAACGAACACTATAGTGGTATGCGTGGGTCATTAGCAAAAGAATTCTATACTGGAGGAAAAACAATTGGATATATGGCTCCATCAATAGCTGTGGGACTTGCAACAAAATACATTGGACCATCATTTGGATTAACAGCAAAAATTGCAGATACAGTTGCACAATGGGGAGGATCTTTTACCTTAGGTATAGGAGCAGGAGGAGATGCTAAATATGATGCATTATCAAGTGGAGCAAGTCTTTCAACTGCTAATTTGTATGGTTTAGCGACACTGGTAACAGAAACAGCTACAGAAGCAGGTACATCCCAATTATTTGGATTTGGTGGTTATTTGCCAGGTTTAAATAAAACAGGAAGTGCGATTTTTGATGTAATAGGTGAAGGTGTTCAAGAGATAGCCCAAACAGGTTGTGAAAATGTTTTATATAATGCTTTTTATGATAGTGGTGCTTTTGATATTGTACTTAATGATAGAAGAAATACTACTGAAGGAATGGCAGAAGCATTCTGGGAAGCTATAAAGGCAGCAGGAGCTGTTCGTGGAGGATCATCTATAGTTAATTTCGCAGTTAATCCTTCAGCTAAAAGTTTAGAGGCAATGATTAGATCATCTTCTTCAAACATAAATTCAGATGCTATAGTTGATGCTGGCACAGCACCGGTAGAAGCAGCAGATAATGCAGCAGATAATATAGCAGATAATGTAGTAGATAATGCAGCAGCTAATATAGCTGATAATACAGCAGCTAATATAGCTGATAATGCAGCAGA
>CAMNJQ010000049.1 GCA_946541575.1 uncultured Clostridium sp.
TTTTTGATATTGTTCTTGACTACCATAGTTTTCATCTACTGTCATATTTATAAAGAAAGTCCCATCATACCAATGACCAATATAATCCTCTTTATATTTTTCAAAAGATTCTTGTTGTTCCTTAGGTACAGTTGCATTTATAATTATTCCACATCCAATTTGTATAATTATAAATAAAACAATTGCAATGATAAACCACTTTTCTAAAAAATGTATAAAATGAGCTTTGCTATCTTTATCCTTCATATTATTTCTCCATACTATAATGATATTATAACACAAACCATACATTCAGCATCAAAAGAATATCATGATGGTATGTGGGAACATATCAAACACGAACTACCTGTTTTTATATAAACTAAAAAAATGTACTATTTTATTAAAAATTAGTACATTTTTATTACTTTCAAAATTATCGAAATCCTTATAAAATAGGGCTATTTCTTCATTAGTAAGCAAACACATTCCACATGGCTAGACCGTGGGTTTTTGACATCTCACTTTTTATATGTTCGTGGGTCTTTGCATGGATATTACCAACAAACTACCAACCATGTCTATTGGTTATTTGCTATCTCAATTGCTTTGTATTTATATGTCTTTCACTAGTTACAACCTTTTTCCCTGTTTCTTGTTCTATTTGTTCTCTAGCATTTTTGGCAATACTACTTCCCTTTATAACAGATGATTCTGCGCTAGAATATCCTGTATCATTTTTTGATTTAGAAATCTCCGTTGAGGATACTTCTGCTAACATATTTAATACTAATTCCATGTTAGTCATATTATCTCTTAAATTTTCTTTTGTTAAACCTTTATATTCTTTATATTCTTTAACTGAAAAACCACTCCATACTTTAGTTAATAAATTAGTTAATGATGCAAAATCATTACTTTTTTCTATCCCTTTATGTCTTAGTTCATCAGTAAATTCTTTTCTTGCATCTATCGCTTTTAGTCTTTGATTAATCCAATCGTCTGAATAACCTTTTCTTCTATATGTTTCTAAAGCTCTATTAATAGTTATTTCAGGATCATATTCTTCATCTATTCTTTCTTTTCCTAAACGAGCAAGCCATAACTTTATAGGCTCTGCTTTTTTACTCGGAATAGATTCAATAAGCCTAAACATACCTTCAATATCTACAACATCAGTAAGTCTCATTTTCCCATCTTCTGCCGGCAACTTCAACTGGTGACAATTTGTCACCGTTTCATTTCCTTCTTCTTTTAAACGTTGTTTTAACTTATTCCAATATTTTCTTCCATCTTTACTTTCAGTTAAAACAGAAACAATATCTACTACACTGATATAATATTTTTCCTGTTCCTTATCCCATACTGTTCTAATTTTACTATTATCGAATTCTTTTTCTAGTATTTTTAATTGATTTTTCATTTTAAACCCTCCTTATATGCGCATATTATCATACAATTGTTCTATAGTCAATCGAACATAAAGAAGTTTTTAAATTTTTAATAAAACTATGATTTTTAGAGTTTTATAATACCACTTTTAATCTTATCTATTATTGCTTTTGCACGTGATTCTAGTTCTGGTAAATTATCTAATGAGAAGAATTTTAATTGTTTACTTTCTCCATCATTTATATTTAATTTGCCTTCATAGTTTAATACTTTATATAATGCTATAACACAATCTAATTCATCTTCATTTGGATATTTAAAATAATACTCTTTACCAGATAATATTGTTATTAATTCTAAATCATTTACATTAATGTTTGTTTCTTCTTTTAATTCTCTTACTGCACATTCTTCTAACGTTTCATTAAGTTCTTTACTACCACCTGGTATACCCCAAGTATTTGTATCATTTCTAAGATTAAGAAGTAATTCATTTTTATTATTAAATACTAGTGTTGTTGCACCAACACCTATAAGTGGACTATGTCCAACTTTTTCTCTTAAATTCATAATATATCCCATATTTTATCTCCTCTCAAGAACTATGATTGATTCGCAATGGGTGGACACCTATTTAGGAATAGGTCATTTAACCATGTTTCATATTTAAAAACATGTTTCTATACATAAAACTGCCATGGTTGGTTGCGTATTGGGAACAGGTCATTTTTACTTAAATTCTGCTCCCTTTTCTTTTAACAATTTATAATATTTTTCTTTCTTTTTATTAAACATTGTTCCAATAGCGTTTGTATTTAGTATTACTTTAAATCCATTATCTATTGCTCCTAAAGCAGTTAACGATATACATCCTCCACCATCAACTCCAACGATTTCAATTGTATCAACATTATTTTCTTTTAAATAATCTAACAATTTAGGATTAGTAAATGCATCTCCCTTATATTTATCAAAAATTACATTTCCTTTTTTTATTACTTCATCAGACAATTCAGCTTCAATTGTTCCGTCAAACACATGAACTGGTGCTAGTTTATTTATAAAATTATTTTTCATTAAATTTCTAATATAAATTACTGTTTCGTTTTCTTCGATTGATTTATTTATTCTATTAATTAATTCTTCATCATATTTAAAAAACTTATCATGAGTTTTTCCAATAGTAGCTTTTTGAACATCTATAACAAATAATGCTTTCATCTATATCTTTAATCCTTTACAAGTATCTATTACAATATCTTTTAATTTTTCTTTATCATCTATATCTTCTACAAGATACATAG
>CAMNJQ010000050.1 GCA_946541575.1 uncultured Clostridium sp.
AAAACATTAAAATTATTAAATACTATTTTTTTAAATTCTTCAAAGTTATAATTATTTTCTATATGTAATTTTCCATCATTAATTATTATTCTATCTAACATATCTAATAGTTTATTAGAATTATTAATTATAATCATTTCATTGTTATATTCTTTTAATATATCTTCCGTATCTTTATATAATCTACATTTTGTAAATGTAGCATTCCTATATGTTTGCAATACTTCTAAAGATAATTTATCTCCATCATAAAAGGCATTGGGGATATTTGAATAAACTACTAACTTATTAGTGTCTATTTCTATATTCTTATTAATTTCAACATAATCAAAAATATTTAAATTAATATTTTCTTGATATATTAGTCCCAATAATAAACCTTCTTTATTATCTAGAATATATTTAATTTCAATAATATTATTATACTTATTCATAATTTTATATAAATTACTTAAACCAACTTGATTTTTAACAAGTATTATTATTTGACATTTTTTTTCTTCGACAAACACATTTAATTCAACACCATATCCAATTTTATAATCAACAAATAACTTATCTTGACTTAATAGCTTTAAATATGTTTTTTCTATTTTAGGAAAAGAATAAATACTTTCTTTATCGACAAAAATAATTCCTTTTTCTCCATTTTCTCTTGAATTATAAATAGCATTTTCTACATCAATAATTGAATCATAATCTTTACTATATTTTGTTTTGCAATGTACCTCTACTTTTTTCATAATATTTCATACCTCTCTTCTTTTTTATCGATAAATTTTATCTATATCAATAATACTATAAATTATTTTATACATTAGATTTCTTTTTTAAGAGTGACAAAAAAAGATAGTTTTTCACTATCTTTCTTTAATCTTATACCATTTTCTTTTTACATAAGAATATCCTATATTGTTATAGATATCATTCATATCTTTCATATATCTTTTTATCCATCTATTAGATACATTAAATGCTTTCATTATATTTTTAGAATCAAAGTAATCGACTTGTTTATCAACATATTCTTTTAGTTTTTCAATATTATTATTTTTAATTCTGCTTTTCTTTTTATCAAGTTGTTCTACATTACAATTAATCTCATCAATACTGTTAATAAAATAAATATTAGAATATAAACTTTTAAATTTATAATTATGGAAAAAATCATCCAAAGAAATAATAAATACTTTTTTATGATTATTAAACATTTTTCTACTCATTCTATCAAATTCATATAAGTCATATTTTTTATACTTTAGCTCATCATAATCAGATAATATATCATACAAATTAGGCATATTATCTAGGTTTATTATTAAAATATCAGCTTTATACTTAGATATATCATTTAAATTATCTAAAAATGTTATATCCCCATCTATATTAAATCTATCATTTAATTCCTGTTTATTAAAACCAAGTGAAACTATTTTCATATTATTTTAGTTTAACTATATCAAAGTTAACTACTCCATTGACTTCTTCTTTTTCATCGAACATAAAAACTGATACATTGTTTAAAATTTCATTTAATTCTTCCTTATATTTATAATAGTCTGTTTCTTGTTTACTTCCTTTAAAAAAAGCAATTGCTCTTTTATAGTTTTTTTCAGAATCAATTGTATATGTATATATTTCAGTAATCATTCTAACAAGAGTTTCTGTACTATTTTTTGGTTTTACTTCAACAGCATACTCATCATTTATAATTAAATCTATTCCACCACAACTATTAATAACTCTTTTGGTAGGAACTTCAGCATTCGTAATTATATATTCATTAGAAATATTTTTATACTTCTTTTTCAAACGACAGCTATTACATTGTATATCATTCCTTTTATTACTATTAAAATAATACATACATCTGCATATTCTTTTTTCAGTTAATTTACTAGAATCTTTTTCAGAATTCATCCCACACATTTCATGAGAATCTACATGTTTTTTATTAGTAATAAATGACTTATCTAAAAATACATCATCAAATCCATTTTGTTCACCTTTTTTTATAAAATTACCTAATTTAATAATATTTTCTCTATATTGATTGTCATTTCTTTGATTAATTGTAATTTCATCTTTTAATAGAACCTGTTTGTTTTTTTTACCTATTACCAGCATAACCACACCTCTAAATTAATTCTACCATACTTTTAATAAATCAAACAGCTCACTATATTATTCAAAGAAAATTATTAAACAAAAAAACTAGTCACTTAACTAGTTATTTTATCATAAAAAAAGGAACATATATAAAGTAATAAGTTTCTTATTACCTAATTATAGTGTCCCATTTTTTACAAATTATTGAAACTAATCATCTAATACTACTGATGCAGCAAATGAGATTAAATCAGTATGTTCACCTAATGCTGTAGCCTTTGCTATATCATCTTCATAAACAGTTATCTCTAATTGACTAGTTGCAGATTCAGTACTCTGACTTACTAAAAGTGCTATTCTATCATTACCAACAACATTAGCTAATTCACCAGTCAATACAGCATCACCCTCACCTTCATTAATATAATAAGGTATAGATGAAGTTCCGTTTTTTAAGGTTCTATTTCCCTCATGAAGATAGTATACAACTAATTGATGGCCAGCTGGTAATGTAACATTTGTTGCAGTTACTTCAACAACAGCTGAATGTCCAGGCTTTTGTCTTGCATTGTTTGTTGTAACTGTACTAGGAATTGTAACACTAGGAGGTACACTCCATTCATAACTAGCATCATTTGCTACTGTATAACTTAATGTTGTAGATGCACCAGTTTCAGCATAAACAAATAAAGGTAACATTAAAACAAGTACTCCTAATACTAAATATTTTTTCATTTTATCAATTCACCTCCTTTCAAATAAATAATATTATCTAGATTTCTCTTTTCTTCAAAAATAACAATGAAACTAATACAATGTAGTTTATTAATAAAATCCAAACATAAACACTGATATTATCTGCCGTTTTCGGATTATTACCACTATTAGAATATGAGTGTGCTATTGCATAAGAAGAAAACTTATCTGTTTCAAATACTAATTCCCAATTTTCATTTGGAAATCCACTATATATTTCTTCAGCTTTTCCATCGTGTAATCTAATAACATGGTATTTTCTATTTTTTTCTCTTATGTTTTCAGGTAAAGTTAAAGTAACCTTTATTTTATTATTTGTACTATAAATCTGTTCTTTAGTACCATCAATACCATCAATTTCTTTAAATAAATCAATATCTAAATAATAATCAACATCTAATTTTTCTTTTTTAGCAAGTTTATCTATTTTTTCTTTTTCAACATTTGTAATAGAGTCACTTATGTCTCTTACCTCTACCCAAATATTAAGAATGTGGTCTTCTGCTAAATACTTTTTTTCTTCATCTGAAACACTTATGTCATCATAATCAAAAGATATAGATGGTTGAAAAATATTATCTACCGAATCTATCATATCAGAAAATATAGTGTCTTCTTCTCTATATTTTGCAGTTAAAGTAAGATGAGATGTAACAACATCATTTTCAAAATCCCATCTTTCTTCACCATTAAACCATCCTAAAAACATATATCCTGTTCTTCCCTGATGTGACGGTTCATATATTTTTTCTCCACCATTCACCTTTTCCTTTATTATAATAGAATAATCAACAAAATTAACATCAGCTTGAACATTGTAAGATAGTTCAACATTACTATCTTGCGCTAACACAACAATTGGTGACAGCAACAAAATAACAATTATGAACAAAAAACGTTTCATAAAATCAACTCCACTATTCTTCATCCTTATTAAAATAACATTAAAGTATATGTATATAACTATTTAACAACTAGTTTTATCTTTACTAACCCGTTATTTGTTGGAGTTTCCATATCCATCTTATATGGCTGAATAAAAACAATTGCATCGTATACTCCAACATTCAAAGGCCTAGAAATTTTAATTTTTTGAATATGTTTACCAGCTTCAACCAAATTAGATTCATATAATATTTCATCTCCGATTTTTAACTGGAATTTCAAATAATAATAACCTTTATTTGCATCTGGATTATAAAAATCAACTCCAGTTATATCCGTTGTATTTGCATCTATTGTTATCTGCTTCCAACCAGGCAATATAATATTTGGAGCATCTTCTTCTTGTTTTTCAAAAAATTCACTGGCATCTTCATCTATTTGCTGTTTAATTTTTTCCTTTGAAACAGTATCATTTTTTCCAAAAATTGTATTGTAATTTAACCCAACAATTAAACCAACTGAAATTATAAGTGAACATATTATAACTATTAAAACTAATCTATTATTGTTTCTTTTTTCTTTACTACTTTCCATACACGCCACCATACTTTAATTATACTACACTAATAATTCAAGTCAACTAATAATAAAATAAAAAACTAGACAATAATCTTCACACATATCAGTAATTAAATTATTACAATTATTGCTTTTTATAATTCATTTTTCATTACTAAACCTTTACAGTTAGATACAACAAAAACATCTATAGCTAATCCAATTCCAATTGCTACTATTTCTATTAATTCCATTTTTCTTCTATTTATAACAAAAAAACTAGTCATTTGACTAGTTTCCTATCATAAAAGGTGTCCCGGAAGGGATTCGGACTCTTGACCGACGCCTTAGAAGTTTTTCGACTTTGTATTTGCTATATTATTATTAGACTTATTTTATAGATGTTCTAGGAGGTGCTATTTTAAGTCAAAAGAAAAAGCGCCGTAAATTGGTGCCATAATAAATACTGTTAGTTCGTAGTATCTTAATCTTCCGTTCATTTTATTTTAATGTTACACCATTAATGAATACTTCTGATAATTCTTTCAAATCTATATTTGCTTCATTAAAACTCATAACTGAAACTGTATATATAGTTCCTCCTTTTTCAGTAACAAATACTTTTGATGTTGTATTATTATTATCTACTGTATTATTTAAGGTTAAAGTTTCCCAATTGATTCCATTAACTTTTTTTGTTGTTGTTTTCTTACCATTTAAGTAATCTTTTAAATTAGTACTCTCTATAAATGACAAACTAATTCTAAAAACAAATCTTCCATTATATATTTCAGCATTTTTATAATCTAAATAAACAGCCTGCTTACTTTCATCAGGATTTATACCATTAATATTTTTATATTTAAAATTATAAAATTCTTTATCTTGATCAAATTTTAAAGATACTTCTTTAATTTTAAACACATCTGATACCTTACTACTATTTGCTGAATTATTCTCACTATCATTTGATTTACCACATCCAGTAATGGTAAATAATGCTATAAATATAAATAAACTCAATAATATTTTTTTCTTCATTTTATCATTCCTCCAATTTTCTCAAATGAAATATTTGAATGTTCTTGATTGCAAGAACATTCCGAACATCGTAATATCTTAGTATTCCGATTATATCTATTCAATATATATATATTTCTCTATTTTTAATTTACGAAATGCAAAACTTAAATTTTCTAAAGTTTATTATACTTTGAAAATCTTACTAATGATTCTAGAAGATAATTTATTCTTCTTTTTTATTGCTTTAGTAATTATATCATTAATCTCAAGTTCATATGAATCATATCTTTTTTTCAAATCTTCTATACTATCGCATAATTTGCTTGGTGAAGAATAATATTCTCTTTCTATTTCGGCCTTAGTTTTATGGATTAAATCACCATTTTGAAGAGGACGACGATATGATATAGACCCATCTATTCCAATGTCATTAATCCAGGCTATTGGTCCTAATACTAAAAAGTGTTTTTGAAAACAATCACACCACACATTCCAATTTATTATATTATCAACAGTCTTGTTATAGTGTTCATGTAAAAGAGGGAGTATTTCTTTAATATATTTTTCGCATTCAAGCATATTATTATTAATAGTTAAATATTCATTAATAATTTTTTCATATTCTTTTAAATTCTTTTTATATGTTTCTTTTTCATCCAGTTTAACAATTCTATTATATACGTCAATTATTTCATTAAAATAAAGAAGACCTTTTGAACTAATATTTTCATTATATTTTGAAATCCAAAGTTTATAATTGTTTTGTCTAATAATTTCAATATCAGTTTTTATTAATTCTATTTGTACCTCTATGCTCAACTCATCATTTTTTAATAATTCTTTAATACAATTTCTTGCTTTTTCATATTCTTGAATCTTAAAATACTTTTTAGCTTCTTCCATCCTTTTATTATCAGATTTAATTCCATCTACTTCTACTTTACCGGATATTTCTATTTTATATTTTGCGATTGCATCATCAACTATAATTGTACTTTTACAAAAACTGCATTCTGCTCTTTTCATATTATCATCAAGTTCTAATTGTGCACCACAATTAGGACATTTAGCTGACACTAAATTAACCATTTTATCATCTCCTTTTAATAGTATATCATAAATTTGTTGATTTTTTATTGAATTAAATAATCACAATATTACTATATTACGAGTTATTAATAGTCATAAATCGCCATTATTATATAAACAAAAAAAACTAGCTTTCACTAGTTTCATTCATAAATGGTGTCCCGGAAGGGATTCGAACTCTTGACCGACGCCTTAGAAGTTTTTCGGTATTATTATTGCTAAATTCATTTTTGCCTTATTTTATAAGTATTTAGAAGATGCTATTTTGTTCAAAAAGAAAAGGCGCCGATAAACGTCGCCATTAAATATCAGCATTCATCTTATAATTTAACAAATTTTATACTATTGTTGTATTCTAGTAAAAAATTGAATCATCCTTGTTCTTACAATATTCAGCATATGTTACTTTACTAACTAGTTCAGGATTAGAAAACTTTCCAGAAGAATACTTCATATTATATACTTTTTGGAGATCACCTGTATTTTCACAGTTCCACATTCCACTTCCATATTTATTTTCAAATGTTTTAAATGTTATTCCATTATCATCACTATTTATTTCATATATAAAGTAACTAGAATCTTTATGATAATTTTCAATACTTTCTTTGTTATCAGGGGAAATCAAATAAATGTTATTATAACCATCTGATTTATTTAATGAACAATTACCATTGCTAAATGCTAAACATGTTTTATCTCCATATATTAAATATTTTCCATCTACTACATTTAAGTATGTCATAACTATTTTTGGATTATATTCTTGTGTTTCAAATGTGTTCAAAACTTCATCCCCATGCTTAATAACCAATTTAGTATCACCAGTTGTTTTATCGTTAGGCATAACATCATATTTCTCATATTGGAATGTATAGTCAATATATATACTTGCTTTTTTATTATTATATACTACATCTTGAATTTTATATGATTTAGCTTTAGTTAAGTCTTTTGACATAAGATTCGATATATCATCAAATGTAATTATTTCATGTTCTGTATCATTATCTGGAATCACTTCTATTTCATTTTTCTTATTAGATTCATTATCTTTTTCTTTTTCAGCTGTATCTTTATTATCAGTTTCTTTATCACTAAAATATTTGTTACAAACTGTACAAGCAATAACCCCTAGTAACAATCCAATCAATAAACCGATTATAACTCCAACTAGTAAATTGTTATTTTTAGTTTTTTCATTTTTAATATTATCATTTATATTATTTTCATTCATTTTATAATCTCCTATTTTCATTATTATATCACAAAAAAGACATATAAATTGAAAAAAGAAATAATTTTACGCAAAATATTTCTATGTGTTCTCAATCTCACATAATAGTGAACTAAAATAGCATTGTTTACTGCACAAAAAAACTAGCTTTCACTAGTTTCTCTTCATAAATGGTGTCCCGGAAGGGATTCGAACTCTTGACCGACGCCTTAGAAGGGCGTTGCTCTATCCAGCTGAGCTACCGGAACATAACTCAAGTACAAATAGGATTATACAGCATTTTTTTCAATTATTCAACATCTTTTGCACTTTTTTTCATAAATTCCTTGCCTTCAGCCTTAAAAATAACATTTTTAACATCATAATTTGCAAATACAGAATAACTTATAGAATAAACTAATTCCTCTAATTCATCATTCTTATCTATAAAAATACTATTATTAAAATCAAGAATCATTTCATCATTTATTATTTCATAATTTAAAAGTTCCACATTTTTATCTAATAAACTAATTAAATTAGATTCATAAATATAATTGCTTGATAACTCATCAATAATAATTTTTATTTTATCTCTATTATCATTTACATATTTTGTTATAGGCACATAATAATCATCATTATCAATTTCTGAAACATAATAAACAATAACTTGAGAAACATCATCTAAGTTTTTTAATTCAACTCTTTTATTAATTCCGTATTGTTTTGTAAATATGTCAGGTAAATTTTTATCAAATAAATTAGAAATATTTTTTCCTTCTACGTAAATAGATACTCCATTAATTTTGTCAATATCAAATAAAGAATAGATTATTGATTCAACAATATTTTCTATTTTCTCATCTGATATGTCTAAAAACTCTTTAGAAAAATCTAAATAAGCAATTCCCTCATCTACATAAGCTTCTTCTAGTTTTACATTTTCAGGTATCACTTGCACTAAACTATTTGGAATAGTAGCATCATTTGATATAGTTAATTTATTAATTATTAATCTAATAATCTTATCTAAATTATTATTTGCAACTTTAAAATTTACTTTAGTCAACTGATTATAATCATTATTCAAATAAACACTAACATCAACAGTATCAACATAAGTATAAATTTTTTCATCTTTTTTATTCTTACTAGGAATCATACAAATTGTTAATACAATGAAAAAAACAAAAGTTGTAATAATAATCTTTCTTAATGCTTTCTTCTTAATCATATAGATAATCACCTATAAAATAATATGTAATCATTTAATAGATAATTCATTCATTTTTAACAATTCTATTACAGCACTACTTCTTGATTTAACATCGAGTTTTTGCATAGTATTAGAAATATGATTTCTTATAGTTTTTTCACTAATCTTTAATTTTTTTGATATTTCTTTAGTAGTCATATTTTTAATAATTAAATCAAAAATCTCTTTTTCTCTATTAGTTAAAATACTTTTTATAACTCATCCCTCCTAAAAAAGTCTCATACTATTTTATGAGAATTCCTTATTATGTTGAGGGCATTTAACTATTTAAAATTAACAGTAACATAAACTTTTTCTTTATATTCTTCTTGAATAGCTCTCATTATTTTATTTGCTAAATTTACAGAATGATTATTTGATAAACCAACTACATTTATTTCATTATTATCCACTTCAACAAAAGAATCAATATTACAACATTCTTTAATTTTCTTTTCGAGCTTTTCTTCAACTCCATAAACACTATTAATATAATTTATTTTTTCATATGCATCATTTTTCTCATCTGTAGAAGATTCTGTATTAGTAAGGACTTTTTGTAAGTCTTTCATTTCATTTTGTCTTTGTTCATTTAAATCTAATCTTAATGATACAAGTACATCACTTTCCTCAATTTCTAAATTTACTTTATCTTGACTACTATCTTCATCATTATTAAATACTTCTTTACTCAATAATAAATCATTTGGCATAGTAATATAATAAACGCTTAAAACAAGTATTAAAGAAAATAATGTCAAAAACCACAAATGTTCTTTATTTATCATAATTAATCTCTCTTTCATTAAATATTATTGTTAAAAATAATATTTAGAACAAAAAAAGAGAACTAATTATAGTCCTCCTCCACTTCCAAAAGAAGATAATTCTTCTGGAGTAACAACAACATTTATTCTCATTCTTTTATTACCACACACAAACAATGCTTCACCTTGAGAATACTGTTTAATACTTTCTTTTTCATTATCATTAAGATCAATTAGCAATCCCAAATCTTCTGTAGCTTGTTTCTTTAATCCCATTATAATGTAATAAGAAGCATTATCAAATATTGCTTTACCTTGCATTAGAACGCCCGGAGCAGCAAAGTCACTAGGTTGTTGAGTAATAATTATAGTACCTGTATTATATTTTCTTGCACGACGTTGAACTTGTGCTAAAAAGTCAGCACCCAATGTATTATTATCACCTAAAAGTACATGAGCTTCATCAACCATTAATACAGTATCAACTTCTTTATCTAAACATAATCCCCAAGCATATTTCAAAATGTTAAAGAATAATGCATTTTTAATATTTTCTTCAGCATTCATCAACTCTTTAATATTAAATACAATAAAGTCACTATCATGTTTAATAGTAGTATGACCATCAAAATAATACTTCAAATCTTTTGTAAGTGGTCTAATCTTTAATTCCAACCTTTCCATTACATCACGTTCTTGAGTATGATCAGTCATAGAAAGTAATATTGCTTTGATTGTTTCATAAACATCAGAAAATGTTGGAAAGTCTTCTTCTTTAAAATTAAAGAAATCTTTATCAAAATCTATTCCAAATCTTTTATATGTATCTTGTACAACTTCACTAAATAATGTTAATACATCTTCTTCAATAGATGGGTCATAATATTTCATAAAAGCTTTTAAAAATTGTAAAGTTCTTGTTAAAACAGTATAACCTAACCCTTGTTTTATTTCTTCCTCATCAGCATCCATTATGATTTGTAAAGGATTAATCATACCAAATTCTCCACCTTTACCTAAATCAATAGTATCTCCACCATAATTTTTAGTCATTTCTTCAAGTTCGTTTTCAGGGTCAATTGCTACTATCTGACAACCATTTCTTATATGATTTCTAAGCAACAATTTAGCAGTAGTTGATTTACCACTTCCAGATGTACCTAAAAGAATTAAATTAGCATTATTTCTATTATTTTCTTTTCTTATTTTGTATAAGAATTGATTAAATAATATAACACCACCAGAAAAATCAACTCCCAATAATGTAGCAAGTCCCGGATCTTTAACACTATCAAAGATAAAAGGATACATTGCAGCAATAGTAACTGAAGGAATTGGAGTACCTACACGTTCTTCTATATCTTGTTTAGGGAAAATAGGAATAATAGATTTTAAAGCTTTTTCTTGTTCAAATCTTAAAGCTACTCCCCTCATCTCCATTGCTTCAAGATAACTTTTAACATTCGTTTTCTTTAATTCTAGTTCTTCTTTAGTATCAGCAGTAATCATAATATGCATTTGAAAATCAAAAATTCTTGCTTGACTTGCTGCAATCATAGTAACAAATGATTCAAGAGATTCATAATCCATTCTAATTCTTTCTTGAATAGTTCTATCATGTTCATCTTGATATTTTTGTTTTAATTCAGCAATTTGTTTGTTAAGCATTTTAGAAACAATTGAAAAAGGTACAGGAATATGCTTAATAACAACTTTAATTCCAGGCATACTAGTTAAATTTGACAAATATCCTGGAGAAATAAATTTAGGAAAAGACACAACCGTCAAAATAGTTGCATACTTATCACTTATAAAGAAATCACTAGGATGAAATTCCAATCCTTTTGGAGCAATTTCTGATTTAAATGAATTAGCCATTTTGTGCCACCACCGTTCTAAATTCTGTAGTAGAACCACCATTTAAGAAATTATCTAAAATAACTCTTAAATCTTCATTGGATGTTTGTTGAGCTGAAAGCCCACAAGAAGCTAATGAATTAATAAGCATTCTAATCTTCTTTTGCATTTTATCTACATCTTTCTCCTTAAATAAAATATAATACTCAGTATCAACAACATTATTATTAATAAAAGAAGTACCTTTATTAATATCTTCAGCAATTAATTTTCTTATCGCAGGAGAAGTCTCTTGATTATATAACAAATGAAGTTGAGACATATAAACTGATATATCGACTGGCCTATCTGCAACAACAAGCCAAAATTCAAAGTCTATTTGATTATAAAAGTTTCTCAAATTAATTAACACAGATTGTTGAGATTCATAATCAAGAATAAAAATATTTCTTGGAGCAATTTTAACTCCTGTTACTTTCTCTTGATTAGATAGTATAATTGTTCCACCATTTATTCCTTTAACTGGAACCCAATCTTCAGTATATCTACTTTTTGTTTTTGCTGACATAACTAGCACACCAACCTCTCCATACATATTTTTGTCTATTCACAAAATAAAAGTTATAAATTGCTTGAAGTAAAACCAAAACATTATGCTGATTAGGTATTGGTAAAACAAGGAACCCAGCAATTCCAGCAGGAATTAATGTAGCAACAGCAACCCATGTATTAGACATATAATCTTGAAATATAAATAATAATACCAAAGTAGTAAGTATTCCAATAGCAAAAATTGCTAAATCTATACCTCTAAAATATCCTAATATCAATTTACCTCTATTGGCATTTGCTGGTATCAAATAATTTCCATCCACAATTTATCCCTCCTATTTCTTCCTTTTAACAGCTTCTGCATTACGCTTTCTAGATTTATAACCACTACTAGACTTAATTCTATTGCTTTCAAGTGTAGCAGCACCAATTATTGCACCAGCATTTGATGCAGTAACTTCTTCAAGTAATTTATCAGACATATCTTTAAGACCTAATCCATCAAGACTTCTATCAGCAACAGCTTTAGCAGACATAACACCACTTGCATCTCCATCTGTTTTTGCATCGATTACTCCGCTTTGAATTGCTGCATAATATGCCTTCTGATATTCTTTTTCTATATCGCCAACACTATTCGTAGCTTCTGCTAATGAAGAAAAGCCATATGTTGTATTAAGAGCTGAAAGTGCTGCTGCATCTCCTGAATTTGCTGCAGCAAGAGTACTCTTAAATCCTCTTAATGTAACATTATCTTTTCCATGAATTTTAAATCCAACATTACTTTTTCCAGCAGCATCTGAAAGTTTACTTTTAAATTCTTTTGCAGCATCAACTGCACCTTTATATGCTGAAATTCTACTTTCATCTCTATCAGCAGCAGTTCTTCCAGTAAAGAAGTTACTAAGCTGTGCTTCTCTTCTACCTAGCCAAGTTGAACCAGCCATCGCATTGCTAAGCTTACCAGATGTTACAGCATTTTGTTTATCAATAGCACTTTGCCATCCTTTAAGAGGATTACCAGATTTACCAGCGCCACTCAATCCAGATGATCCACCTCTAAATCCACCAGCAATAGCACCACCTATACCACCCAAAAGTCCAGATCCAATAGCATGAGCACCATTAATCTGACCATCTTGATATCTTGCATTGGCACTAACAATTCCACTAGCCATACCACCAGCAACTCCTATGGCAGCACCACCAACGAGTCCTGCTGCCTTTCCAACTGATTTAACATCGTCAAATAACCCCCCACCACTATCTTTGATACCAATAGCATCTTTAATAAATTTAGGAGCTTCTTTAGCGAAGAAAATCAAACCTAATATCAAGAAAACAATTAAATAAATTCCTCTAACACCATCACGTTGAGGGAAATTCTCAAATATTCCTCCACTTTCATTTGCTTTAACTATTAACTGAATTAATACAATAACTAAATACAAAATTCCAAGTTTAAAGAATATATCCAAAAATGTATTCAGCAAACTTTTTGACCAATGTTCGAAAGCCCTATCCTTCCCCTTTGGATCAATTAAAGACATAATTGGAATTGGAGCAATAACCTCTAGTATTAACAATTTAAATATACGCTTTGCTATACTTAATGTTATTCCAAGAAATAATACCAATACCAAAACTCCAACTATAGTTGAAATTCCAAAATTATACTTATATCTGTAATAAATAACCATACACTTTTTATTTAAATTTGCTTTAAAATCATCTACATTTTCTATAGGTGGTGTATTTTTAAAAGATCCAGGTCCACACACTTGATCTAGTCCTTCAGCAGGTCTAAAGAAGCCACCGAGAGTTGCAGCAACTATCTTGTCTGCAGATTCGTCAACAGTCGTAGTTAGATCACCAGAAAAATCAATTCCATTACTACTATTTGCACCAAAAATTAATTTAGGAAGCATAGGTAAAAATGCATCTTGCGTCCTAGAAAGAAAACCTTTAGAAGAACCATTCCCAAATAATAAATTTGGAAGAAGTACTAAAGCACCAAGCATTATAAAAACTCGCATAATAATCTTGGATAATGTTCCTTCACCCTTACCATTTAACTGATCTGGATTAATTATGTACTGAAAAAATGAAAACGACAACTTAAAAGCCATAAATATTCCAAGAACAATATATATTCTTTGATATATATTACTAAATATTTCAGTATTAGTGGAAATTTGAGACAAATCAAAAACTCCATATAAAACAAATTTAATTAATGAGAAAACAATGCCATCTAACAATCCAAAAATTGATCTTAGAATGTCACTAATCCATGTAACTTGATCTACATCCATATTTTCACCCAATTTCTACAATATACATAAAAATTATATCATAAAAAAAAACAATAATAAACATTATTGTTATTTTTTATTTAATCATCAAAATACTTTACAACATAAGGGTTATCTAAAGACCCATCACCTTCTGAATATAAAACTCTTGATCCAATTTTAATTATAGGCCTAATACCATACTTTCCTCTACACGATTCACTATCAACAGACTTTTTATTAACTACATAAGCTTCACTAGAATCTTCACTATTAGCAGTTAATAACCACCAACTATCGTCAAAAGATGAAAAGTAATTATAATTTCCACATTCTTTAGCAGTAATTGAAGTACAATTACTATCTAAAGAAGCACCCATATAATAATATGCAGGAAGAAGTCCAGCATTTTGATCATATAAAATCTTTTTACATTCTATTTTACCACTTACATCTCTATCACTAATGCTTCTTTTACCAACACATAAATCAATTCCGACTAAATAGTGATCAACTTTTTCACTATATTTCTCTTTATTAAGCAATACAGCTGTTTTATTATGAAATGATTCTACATGTTCCATTGCTCTACTTTTTATACCATTTTTTTCATAATCATTTATCCCATAGTTTTTATCAATATCAGTATTATATCTATCATCCCAAGGAAGAAACTTTCTTAAATAACTATTAAATATTAAAGTTAAATTATTATTCTCATCAATAGCAACTATTCTATAAATATTATCATCAAATTTAACATAATTTTTAACATTATCTCCTCTAAAAACATATTCAAAAGAAGAACTAGAAGAACTATTAGATAAGTCATAATAATCAGTAACAAATTTACCATCAACTCTTTGATAAAGTCCAGCACCATTTATTACTCCACCACCATTATCTTTGATAACTTGATTAGCAAGTGACATAGACTCATATTTATTTCCACATCTTAAATTAGGTGCATAATCAATAACTCCATCTAAAGTTTTATATACAATTACTTCACCAGCACAAATAACATCATCTTTAGCTAAACTACTTAAATCTTTTAAATATCCTTTATCTACTAATACAAGTGAAGAAATTGTAGTTGAAGAATTAGGAGAAGCACCATCAATTATTCCAGGCATATCTTTAACATATTTTTTTGCCGCTGCAACCATTTTTTCTTCAATCTTAGAATAAGAATATTTAGCACCACCAGTTAAAAAATTTGATATCAAAGCAAACAAAACAAACACAACAAGAACTATAACAAAAATTCCTACATACTTAAACATTTTTTTATCCATAAAGACTCACCTCTATAATAATTTTATCAAACAATTTAAAAAAAACAAGCAAAAAAAAAGGAAGATTTCTTCCTACATTTAATTTAATCCCAGCACTGAATCCAACTACCGGTATCAGCATCTTCAGCACCTTTAGCTACAAGTCCCATAACAACATTAACAATTGTAACAGCAAAGAATACTGCTGCAGCTGCTATAGCACGCTTAGTTAACTTACCTTGTGCTGCTTTAATTTCTTTTTCATCACTAGCTATAACTGCTTTTGACAAATCAATTACACCAAAAATCAATAAAGCAATAGGGATTAAAATTTTAATTAAATCAAATAATCCATGAACTGCTCTAATAATTGGACCTAAACCACCACAATCAGCATCAGCAGCAATAAGAAATAAATCCATAAACACTCCTCCAAATTCACATTGCTATATTACTATAGCAATTTTTTTTTGTCAACAACTACTCCTCAATCAATTCTAAATTAATAAGTAAATCATTTAATTCTTGAGATCTTTCTCTATCATTCAAAGGTGGTAATACATAAAATATTGGTACTCCAGCCTCTTTAGAAAATTCCTTAATATCATCTTCACTAAAAGTAGATCTATTAATTATAATTTTTTTATCTCTTAATTTATTAAAAATTGATTTGTCTCTTAACATTAATTTATTTAATTTTAAAACAGTAGGTTCAATCAAATAAAGTGTTTCATCACAAATATTATCTTCATAATCATTTAAATCAATTAAAATATAATTAAAGTTCTTTGCTTTCATTAATTCAGTTGCCAATGAATCACTTGTAGTTGAAACCATATTTTCTTCTCTAAAAAATGCAAAATCTCTTTTGTCAACTTCAATAGCAAGAATAGATAATCCATAATTCTCTTCTAGCTCTTTTTTAATCATATAGATTAAGGTACTTGCGCCAGCACTATCAGTAACATTTTTAAATCCAATTGTCTTAATTCCAGTAACACCAAGAGATTTACCATCCAAATCTGGTGTTAATGAAGTTGGCGCTGCCCCAATCTGATGAAGATAGGACACATCATCATAGGTATTAGGCTTATTAAGTAAATAAATAACACCATCCCTATTAGTAGTAAAGTTATAATATCCCATTGAAATCAACTTAGACAAAAAATAATTTTTTGCCACAGGTGATGTAGGAGGTATTAATAAAATTACTTTATCTATAGGTAAGCCTATAGATAATTTTTGATATGTAGTAATATCATCAGCTTTTTTTAAAGCAGTAATATCTATTATCATTCTTGCAAAAAAGAAATTATTAAAAGTACTAATAATTTCCTCTGGGGTAAAAGAACCTCTAAGAGTTTTAATAATTTCAATATTTAAATTAGAAATCACACTTTCTTGTTCATTCAGTACTAATACATTCATATCACTAACTACCCCTTTTTATTTTATAAACCACTAGAATTACCACCATATTTAGATTCAGCCGCTTCTATTTCCGTTTGACTTATACCATAGCCTTTACATTTATTCTTACCTAGGAATAACAATTCACCTTCAGAAGAAGAAGCATCAATTATAGTACCTGTTGTGATCTGAGAGGTTTCACCTTTAACAGCAACATCTAAAGCCCAACCTACTATAGGAACTTCAAATGTAGCATAAAGTTTCAAGTAATAATATCCACCCTTAGATTGAACAGGATTATACTTACAAATAAGATATTTACCATCAGCAGGATATCCAAGTTCTGTAAGTACATCTTCAAGTTCTTCTACAGTAGATACTCCCTCAGCCCTTTCAATATAATTAATCACTGAATTCTTTATTTTATAAACTCTAGCATATCTGATAACAGATGCCATAAAAGTAATAAAAATACTCATAAAGAACAATACAATCCAAAAAAGCATTGTACCACCAATAGATTCACGCATCTATTATCACACTCCTAATTACTAATGATTTGTTAATCCATCACCACCAGTTGCGCCACCAGTACTTTTATTAGTAGTATTTCTTGGTGTAGCAACAGTTTTGTCAGTTGATTCATCCCATTTGTCACCAATTCCACCTAAAATATCAGGTAAAAATATAACTACAAATCCTAAAACTGCAGCTATTGCAATAATAGTAACTAATGTCATGTTTAATTCTCCAGTTGCTTCTTTCATAAAATATCTATCTCCTTTCTATTTTACTAAAATAATTATAATATTATTTTTTACAAATATCAATAATTAAATACCAAAAAGCATTAACATTGACAATAATAGTATAGCCATTGTTCCACCACCAGTAACAACAAGCATTATCATAGTTTTCTTCTCCATTGCATCAAGTCTTTGCTTATATTTAACTTCACGCGCTTTATTTTGAAGAGACGATACTGATTTAGAAAATAATAACAATTGTTTATATTTATTTTCCTGAGCACCAAGACCTAATCTATAAAGTAATCTCATCATTCTCATAGAATCACGTACAGGATACATTATTGCAAAATCCATATAAGGTTGAATTGAAGAATCACCTGCATCTATCTTGGCAATCATTTGTCTAAGTCCCGTTTTAAACACATCTGGTGCTGTTTCTATTGATCTTGCAATTGCAACAGGAACTGTATAATTTTGACATAATATCTCCAAATTTTTTAAATAATAAGGAAGAAGTAAATCAATTTGTGCCATATATCTTTTATAATATGATTTCAAGCTTGAATAACCAGACTTAAAAACTACATAAGACACTATCAAGAGCATTGCTACATTTAAAAAGCTAATTGCTCCTCCTAAAGCCATCATAGTAAATAGCATTAAGAATGTATAAAAAGCATTTTTAATTCTACTCATATATACAACATTAGGCTTTACATTTTCACCATATTTTGTAATTAAAAGAAAATCATAATCTTTTTCTTTAAAATACAATAAATAACCATCATCTGTATTAAAAAATTTCTTTGTATCAATTGTTTCAGTATAGAAAATAGCTACTAAAAATAAACCAAGTATCAAAAATGATTCTAACATTATTCAGCACCTACATTCTCGTTATAATATTTTTCTCCATTAAGAAGAAAATAACTATTAAATAACACTATTCCGTGAAGTGCTACACTTACAACTGGTTCTTTAAGAATTTCTAGATAATTATCAATACCAAGTAAATACTGAACTAAAGCAACCATAGCATAAAGAAGTAAACCATATTGGACAAATTGCTTATGGAAGTTTTGTCTATCAATTCTATCACGATATACTCCCTCAACTAACACGTCTATATCCAAAAGCATATTTTCTAAAACTTCTGTAGAATCTTGTGCACCTTCTCTTGTTATTTGTAAGAATAATTGATGCATATTTCTAACCATATGATAATCATACTTTGAATTCATAAATTCTATGGACTCATTAATATCACCATTTTTATAAGCAAGTTCAATCATATGTTTAACATCATCTAAAACTGGATTATCTAAAACTCCAGATGTATAAACTCCCTCTAATGCCTTAACAAAATTTTGAGTAGTTTGAAATTCCATAATAGTATTTGTGGTATAAACTTGTATTTGTTCAAAAAGGAATTCAGAATAAACTCTCTTGCATCTTAAATATGTTAAATATGGAACAATAGCTATAATTACAACTACATAAATAGCAGACACTGTCATATTATAGAAATATAAATAAGAAATACCAAAAGCTAAACCAGCAAATATAGTAATCTGGATAAAGTATTCCTTAACAGTATATTCTTGTCCCATCTCTTTTACTTTTTTTCTAATCTCAGCAAAAGAATATGGAGCATATTTTCCATACAATCCTGATGACTGTTCAACCACAAAATCGTGCATTGAGGAATCACCTTTTTTAAAATAGAACAATATACCAAATCCTAGTAATGCCAATGCAATAATTGTTTCAATCATAAGGCACCTTCTTTCAAATTATTTTTTTAATTATTTATTTAAGAACTCCAGAAAAGAATTTCTGCTTAGTAAACGGTTTTTTTGTTTTAGGAACAACGGGCTTATTAATTAATTCAGGCTTAATTTCTTGAACTTCTTCTAACTTTGTTGCAGCCATTAACTGTGAATCAATAGACTTGTTTGTATTTGCAGATTGAGAATTATTATTTAGTGATGGAAGTGGTATTAAATGCTCTTTAGGCATAGTAAAACTATTACCATCTACTGATGCAGGTTCAAAAATTTGATCATACTGAACTGGTTCTTGAACCATATTGTTATCTATATTTCCACCAAAGAACTGCCCTTGTTGTGGAATATTTACATTATTATTATATATATCATTACCATTCATCTGTGTTGGAGGCATTAATATCTCTAAACCAGTCTTTTTTGGAGCTGTATCAACTACCGGTTGTACTGGTACTACAGGTTGAGCTGCTACTTCAGCTACTGGTTGTACTGGTACTACAGGTTGAGTTGCTACTTCAGCTACTGGTTGTACTGGTACTACAGGTTGAGCTGCTACTTCAGCTACTGGTTGTACTGGTACTACAGGCTGAGCTGCTACTTCAGCTACTGGTTGTACTGGTACTACAGGCTGAGCTGTTACTTCTGCTACTGGTTGTACTGGTACTACAGGCTGAGCTGCTACTTCAGCTACTGGTTGTACTGGTACTACAGGCTGAGCTGCTACTTCTGCTACTGGTTGTACTGGTACTACAGGTTGAGTTGCTACTTCAGCTACTGGTTGTACTGGTACTACAGGTTGAGTTGCTACTTCAGCTACTGGTTGTACTGGTACTACAGGCTGAGTTGCTACTTCAGCTACTGGTTGTACTGGTACTACAGGCTGAGCTGTTACTTCAGCTACTGGTTGAACTGGTACTACAGGCTGAGTTGCTACTTCAGCTACTTCTTGTAATTGAGCACCATTAGGTAGTGGACTATCCATAATAGAATTATCATCTATAGTTTCACTATCTCCTAACTCTTCTAATACTGGAGTAGATTGTGATTCCATAGAACCTACCATTTCTTGCTTTTCATCGATTACATTTTTAGTAGGAATAGATTCTTCTAAAGTTTCCATTTCCTTTTTTACAGGTTTAGCATTAGAAGAAATATCAGCTAATTTTAATTTTGGTACTTTCTTAGGAATTTCTTTTTGAACATTTTCAGCTATTTTAGGTTCTTCTATTTTTGTTTCAACATTTATAGATTCATTAGTAGAAATTGAAGAATGATTAACAGTATTATTTATACCATTTGCTCTATTAGCTTCTTCTAATGAACTCATTTTTTCACCAAACAAATTAGTTATATCGACTCCTTGACCTTCAAGGTAGTTCTTAATGTATTTTGTAGGTTCATTATATGTTTCTTCACCACCTACAGTTTTTAAGTATATATTATTAAATTTAGGTTCATTCGTATCATCGGTAACAAAGAACTCACATACACCAGCTATTTCACGAACGAATCTTTTTTCTTCAGGTTTATATCGACCACGAACAAATACACCAATTTGAACATAACGATAAATTGTCTTCAAGAATTGTTCAACATCTATATTTGATTCAAGCAAACTATACATACGATGCGGAATACTTTCAGCCTTATCAGCATGTATTGTGGATAAAATATAGTGTCCAGATGAAATAGAGTTACGAACAGCCGTAACTGCTTCTGCACTACGAACCTCTGATAATAATATCCAAATTGGGTTTTGTCTCATACATGTAACTAACACATCAGAATATGATGCAATATTATTTGTTTTCATTGCAACAATATCCCTTTGTGGAAATATTCTATCCAAGTGAAGTTCCAAAGTATCTTCAATTGTAATTATTTTTTCATTTTCAGCAGTATGTGCTGCAAGATACTTAATTAACTCGGTTTTTCCTGAACCAGTTTCTCCACATACAATAATATTACAATGTCCTTTAACACAATTAATTAAAAAGTCATGAATACTTAATCTAACATATTTTTCATTTAATAGTTTCTGCTTTTCTAGTCTTATTTTAGCTGGAGTTTTACGAAAAACAACAGCTATACCATTTCTTGCAATTGAATCATGAACAAAGTTCATACGTAACTCAGCACTTTCTGAGTCAAGGAATGGATGAGCCATATTAAAAGTCTTACCCATGATATTAGAACATTGGAAAGCAATTTTTTCTATTAATTCATTATTGACATCTTGTTGATCTGCTCTATAAACACCTCTTGATAAACTTTTTAACCAAAGTTGTCCATTGTTACTATAGGAAATATCTGTTATATCATCGTCATCCAAATATTTTTTTAAAGGACCGAAATCTATTTGTGAAAAGTTATCTGCATCACGTTCAAAATTAGTTTTTTTAGTTTCAGCTTTTTGAAAATCTTTTATAGCTTCTTCATCATTACTATTTTCTGCTTCACTAACTCCTGCCATTAAATCAGGCTTAGTTTTTTGTGGACTAGCCTGAGTATCAGCAACATTTTCAGTAACTGTTTCTGATGTTTGATTTTCTGTTGAAACAGGCTCACTAGTACTTGAAGCACCACCTATTCCAATATTGCCAAAATTCATTGACTCATTCATATTCCACCTCTATTTATTCTTAATTATTTTTATTATTGGCCAATTATTTCATTACCAGTTGGAACCTTAATATCCTCCGGAATAGTTTCAGCTAAATTTAATATATGTTCTTGTAAAAATTCACTAGCAATAGTTGAAGGAACCTTTTTATCTCCTTCCTTAAAATATGCCGTAGTAGGTACTGGAATTACATCAATTCTTGAGAATCCACTAGTTCCTGAAATTGAATATGCATTAATAGCACTTATTTTTCTCATAAGCAAATGTTGTTCTTCAGGCAAAGAGAATAAAATTACATATGGAGAATTAGACTGTTGTGAATCATCAAAAACATTTCTACCATCAGCCGTTTTTACTTGCAATACTTTAACATTTTCTAGTAATTTTCCAACTAAAGCTTTACCATTCATTTTTGTAGAAATATATATATCTATATATCTATTTGGAAGAATAGAATTTGTATAACTTGTTAACATATTTACAGTCAAATAATATAAAGTTTCTCCTTCATCAACACCAAATAATGACTCATCTGGTAAATCTTCCCTATCAACTATTGCACCATCATAAAACATACTTCCTTGAGGAATTGTAGTATCATAGTTAACATACCTTCCAATAATATCCATATCATGAGCATAATAAGATGAAGCTATTGCATCACGAGGAATGCTTACATATACAATATCCTCACTTGTGATTTGATGTCTTGGAGAAAGTCTTGCTGCAGCAACTGGTACACGTACAGGTTTTGTTGCATTATTAACACGAAGATTATAACCAACTACTAACACTAAAACTGCAAGTAATGCACATAAGCCTGTAACAAATCCTTTACTTTTTAACATTCTCTTTAAACTAGATTTACTAACATTATTATTCATAATATATCACCCTTTCACTCTAATTACATAAACTCTCTATTCTATAAACTAGTATACGATAATTTAAATTAAAAGACAACACACTAATTAAAAAAAAAGAAAGATTTTACTCTTTCTTTTTATATCATCTTATTATTCATCATTTTTTGTAGATTCAAGAATTCCAGTAATCGAATTAACAATATCTGCATAAGAATCTTCTTCAGTTACATTAAAGAACTTTACAAATGAGAATTCTTCAGTTGCAGCAAGAGATAAAGAAACTTTTGGAGGACATTCGTCGATATCATGAATTACAATTCTATATTTTCTATTAAGTTCAGCTGATTCAGCAAACCTTCTTGTAAAACTTTCAACAAATTTTTCTTTAACTATTCTAATTGTTCCAGGAACTCCAGCTTCACAATGCATTGATTCAGGGTCAGTTTCATAAGTGACCCCATCCCATCCAGTACCTTCTTCATATGCTTTAACATCCACAGAATCAATCATTGCAGCTTTAGTAACTTCTTTTAGTAAGTAATAGTTTTGCTCATTAATAACAATAACATTTCCAAAGATATTAATTAAAACAATTCCTAAAATTCCAATTATCATAAAGAAATACATCCATACTGACTCATTCATTCACATCACTCTTTCCGTTTTTTGAATTATAAGAAGAAATTGTAAACAAATTACTGAAATCTTTATGAATAAATTGGCTTCTATATTTGTTTATTGTTTCGGAATCACTATTATCATTTATTTCTTTATTTTGTTTTTCAACTTCTCTTATATAATCAGAATATGCATCAACATTACTTTCATTATTTTTTCTAGTATCTTCTCTTATTCTTCTAATATCTTCAGGAGTCAAATCAATAATATATTCAACCTGACCACTATCCGCATTAACGCCTGTAACAGCTGTAGAATCATAATTATCCTCAATTATAAAATCTTCAAATCCCGTCCAGTTAGCACCGACTTTTCTATTATTAGGAAATGGGTCTGTGTTACTAATAGAACGGAATACAAAGCCGTCATCTGGACAATTATACACTTTATAACACCTAGATACGCATTGTTTATATTCAATTTTTTCAACTGAGCCAAATTTATCAGAACAAAAGCTCTCAACTACGCCTAAAGAATCAGCATCACATTTAGGAATATTCGGGCAATCATACCAACAATCATTAATACATTCTAAAGGACTTTTATATCCATTTATATCAGTTAAATAATTAGGATTACAATAAGAAGCAACATCGCTTCTAGAAGCATCTCCATTTGGATTAATATCTGTCTTACAATTAGTGCCTCCACCACCTTGTGGTTCTGGAATTGAAGGATCTATAAATTTAGAACAACAATTCACTCCATCACTCAAAAATAAATATAATCCTTCATTACCAACTAAAGACTTACTTATTGAAACAATAAATTCACCATCTTTATTCTTATAAATAGTTAGCTTCTCAGAACTTTTATTAGTAGACACATTAAGTGAATTTGCACTTGCATTACTCCAATTTACTTTATATCTATAATATTTATCATCAGAAGAATCAGATAATTTTACCAAATCACAAACAGAACATTTACTTAATTTAAAATCTTTTGAACAAGTAACTGTCTCAACATCTGAAACAACTATTCCAGAAACTGTAACCTCTTCTAAACCTGTAGTAGTTCTTGGCATAACTACTAGTTTATCAGATAACCCTTCAGTAGAATCAGTTGTAGTAATTTCAGACTCTTTACCCACAGCAATATTATATGACTTAATATTTTGATTATCAGATAAAACTGTAATTTTAGCAGTAATACCATTTTCGCCATGATATACTCCATCTAAAAGTTCACTACCATTTTCATCTGAAACAGTTATAAAGCAATCTAAACCATGCCCAGGATTTGGACATATATCATCCTCAATAAATCCACTTTCATTACAATTAATTAATCTTTGCGAAGTATTAGGCATATTAGAATCTTTTGTTAAAGCAGCAGTTGTGTAAAATTCAACACTATATTTTTCTTTGCTATTTAATGGTTTTAAAGCAGTATAATATTTATTTTGACCTTTAATCTCTATTTTTTCTCCATCAACATTAATTGAATAACATACACCACTATTTATAGACGAAGTACCTCTTCCATCATTTGAAATACAAGATTTCTGCATTACATATAACTGAGTTCCTTCACCACTTGAAACATAAGAATTAGAATAAACACTACCAGTGGCTCCTCTATCATATGTTTGAGCAACACTATAGCCTTTCCCTTCTGACCATACATGATCTTGTCTTTTTTCACCATATCCTATTTTAGTTACTATTTTAGGTTCATCTTCTGAAACAAGCTCAAATGTATTTGGTGTATTTATCACTTTGTCATTTTCTTTTTCTGTTACAGTAGTAAAAATACTTACTCTATCATCATCGATTGTATAATCAAGTTGTGTCCAAGATAATTGATCACTACTATGATCATCATCTCCTATGAGAGAAGCTACTGTATGCATCATAGGATCAGTAAAGTCTTGATTAATTAAAAAATTATTTCCATATTTTCTTTCAGTTTCAGATTTAGATATTTTATTATATCTATCCAATAATTCTATTAAATATTTTCTAGTTTGTTTTTCTTCAACACATGTATCACCAACAATTTTGGTACAAACAGTTTCTCTTGAATGAAATGATGCATAGGCAAGTACCCATGAGTCAAGATCAAACCAAACAGTACAATTCTTTCTACCATTTAATCTAGTCCAATAATCAATTCCTACACCAGAAGTTAACTTAATTTTAGAAATATCAGAAAAAGTGAAATAAGAATTTTCTGTACAACTAACATTTATAAATGTTTTCTGATCTATTGGAAGATTATCAGCATCATTATAGCACCACTGATTAGTTAATTTTTCTTTTTTAGTGTCCTCAGCAGAAGCATTTGAATCTGATGATACTTTACTGCAATAAGATGTTGTTTTATTAGTTGCAGTAGAACAAGCCGCCTTATTTACAATATCTTGTTTCTCTTTATCACTATAAAAAGTAGAACAATTATTATCAGCTTTTTTATACTGACAATTATTAACTATACAATCTTGTTTCATTTTGTAAGCATTTTCTCTATCATCATAACCAACTAAGTTATCACAAAATTTTTCAGCACATTCTAGATCACCAACAGTACATGGTGCATGTTCTGCATTGACACAAGGAGTATAGCTATTAATTGTTTCTGGAACCCACATAAATAGTGTACAAGAAGCACTATCTTTTCCATCATTAGGTGTATCAGCAAATCTATAATAGAAAGTATTTTTATAAATACTGTCTGGTTGAGTACTATTCTTACCAACAAGTGCACTTTCAAGAGATGGACCAATAAAATATTCTGTAAAACATTGATCACTATCATCAGTACAGTTTTTAATTTGAGATCCAGATTTTATTAATTTATGTTCTGCATTATCAGTTGTAACAGTAAAAAGTCCACAATCATGTGCTGGAGAAATTATTGAATAAAAGTGATTTTCAACTGATGTCATTTGATTATACATGTGAATTCTATATCCAGTACAAGTGGAGTATGTACAAGTTGCATCTACCTTACCATCTGGAACCCAACGCCAATCGGAGGAGCAATCATTTGTATCGTCATCATCATAATCATCACAATTGCTTGGATATTCAAATTCTTCATACTTTTCTTGCGTACATAAGCCAGCACCAGGAACAGGATCTCTTTCACCTGCTATTTGAGTAGGGTTTTCAATACTACATCTAACATTACTACCAGAACAATTACATGAGCAATTATATATATAAGATATTGGTGATTCTTTTAAACTATCTTGTACTCCAGAAATTTCTGGGCCACAAGTAGAATACAAATTCCCTTTATAACGTTGAGCATATTTAACAGCAATATAATAATCTTCAATATTAGTTAAATTAACTACTCCACCAGTATTAAAAAACCTATTAATCGCATCAGTAGGGCTCTTAGCAGATGAAAAAATATTAGTTTTAATCGTACTATCAAAGAAAGCCTTAACATTTTCCTTATTATTTAAATTTGCTCCAGTTTTAAAAAGTCTTATATCAGAATCATTATACACATGATCATCGTCAAACTTAAAAATTCTCAAATCACCATCATAAGTATTAATTACTTCGGACCCAACTGTAGTAACAAATGGATCAATTACGCACTTATTGCCTTGCCCAGCAGCATCAGATACAACCCATGCTTGAGTTTGATCATTAAAATTATTATTTATAATATCTTGATGAATTGCAGGTCCATGTGGAGTGTCATAACCACCACCACTACCATCATCTCCACTACCAGTACAAGAAGCACTTACTGCTCCTGTTGTTAAAGGAAAATATGTTTTTGAAGGAGAAGCAAAAGCAGATTCAACAGAATTTTCTAAAGCCGTTTCATTACGAAAGAAACCATCATTATAATATAAAACAGGTTTACCTACTATTTGTTCTTTTGTTTGAGTTGCTTTTGAAGAATCATAATGATATTTAACTAAATAAACATAAATAGCTTTAATTGAGTTTTTAGTTTTTCCATCATTAAAGAAACAACTTTGATTAAATCCACTACAATAATAGTCATTTTTATGTTCTTTATTTTTATACCAGCCAAATTTTGAAGGATCAATAGCATCAACAACTCCAATAGACATAAACATGTAAAATAATAAAAATGAAATAATTATTATTTTTTTAATCTTCTTTTTCAAATCACTCACCCCTTAAAGTCAATCTTAACTCTATTCTTCTTGTTAATTAGTTTTTTAACTATAAAGTAAACAAGAACTCCAAGTACAGCAACAGTAATTAATCCAGTATAAACAATGTGATCAACATAAAAATCAATTATTTTTTGAAAAAAGCTTTTGTTATCTTCTATTTCTTCTTTATCTTCTTTTGGATTTAAAGAATCTATATACTCTTGTAATTTCGTTTTAAATTCATAATCATCTCTAATATTACCTTGGTACCATTTATTACAAAGAGCAAATTCCTCGTATTCAATACATTCAGGTTTTTCACTATAAAAATTATATTTTGGTAAGTCAAGTTTTTTAGTATAAAGAAGTTCACCAACACAAGCCTGTCCATATCCAGCATACATTTCTATTTGTACAGAAGTTAATTCATTAGAATACTTCTTAAATTCGAATACTTGGCCTTTCCCTGTATCATCTTTAAAAATATGCCCATCTACTCTTACTTCAATACCGCTTTCAACATTAGTTATTCTAATAAGGAAATATCTATCCCCATTTTCATTTACAAATTCATAATTAGCAGTAACTTTATAAGCTTTAGATCTCATTTTACTCATATTAGAACTTGAACATACAATCCTAGCTGCATCGGTTTTTGGTATAAATACTATAAAAAGAACAAAAACTAATAATACAATTATTTTTTTCATAATCTCACCATTTACTTCTTTCTATCCTATATAACATAATATCACATTTTTTTACAATTTAATAGATTTTAATATTTTTTTTATAAATTGAATTATTAAAATAATTATGCTATGATTTCTTACGAGGTGTATTATGAAAAAAATTAAAAATATTGTTTTAGTTATATTATTACTTTTATTATTCACAGGATGTAGCTCATCAAGTAATTTTAAAGATATTAGTTATTCAAAGTTTAAAAATATGCTTGATAATAAAGAAACATTTTTCTTTGTAGTGGTTAAAGATGGATGTAGCTATTGTGATGCCTACAAACCAAAAGTTGAAGAAGTACTTAAAGAATACAATATTACAGGTTACAAATTAAATTTTAGTGAAATGAATGAAGATGAGTATAACGAATTTAATAGTAATTTTGATGTAGATGGTACTCCTACTACTATATTTATTACTGATGGAGTCGAAACTTCAGTTCTTCAAAGAATAGATGGTAATGTATCCAAAGAAAAATTAATTTCTAAATTAGAAATAAATAATTTTATAAAAAAATAAGTGATCTTAAAGTCACTTATTTTTTAAATAATTCATCTATATTCTTTTTAGGTAACATTATTTTAGAATTTCTATCTATTCTTATATCTATTTCATTACCAGATACTTCATACTTTTCTCCATCCAAGCACCAAGGTAATCCTTTTTCATCATTTACAATTATTTTTAAATTATCTGAAGCGTGGAAATAAAATCCAGGAACATGAGAAATATCAGTTTTTCTAATTCTTATAAGAGATTTTATAATATCTCTTCTTTTTTTTATGTTACAAAAAAGTATTTCAAATTGATTATCATCTAATTTAATATTATCAAATATTTTAATTCCTGCAATTCTAGTAGCATTTGAAATAAACATAAAAGAATAAAATCCACTATATTTTTCTCCATTAATTTCATAAGTAATATCATGAAGTTTAGTAAACATAAAGAAGTTTTTTACTGCATTCATAACATATGCTAAATAACCAAATTTCTTTTTTGTTTTTCTACTAGTATCATAAGGAATATTCATAAATTTACCAAAACCTGCAACATATATAAATGGGTCCCCATTAATAGTACATATATCTATTTTTTTCTCTACTCCATCCATTAATAATTCTAAATTCTTTATTGGATCTTTTCCATATCCAAACATCTTACCAACGTCATTTGTAGTACCTAAAGGAATATGTGCTAAAGTAAGTCTTTTTTTTCTTTTAAAATTTCCTCTCATCGATTCATTAAAAGTTCCATCTCCACCAATAGAGATTACTAAATCAATATCATCATCTAAACTACTTACAATATCTATAACATGTCCTTTATATTTAGAATACATAATACTTGTTTCATATTTATTTTTATTTAAAATTCTAACATATTCTTCTAAAAAATCCTTTTTTACTTTTTTTCCACTATGTTTGTTATAAACTACTACACATTTTTTCATAACTCACCTACATCTTAGCTGCTTTAAATATTCTTTTCCACATCTTATCTGTAGAATAATTTAATATACCAACTTTATAAATCTTTAAGCCATACTTTGCAAAAACATAATTAAAGACTAATAATAATACAATTGATATTCCTACATCAATTATTCCAATTTGACCTATAACAAGTAAAGATGGAGATAATAAAAATGATATAAGTGGAATATAACTAAGCACTTTTATAAACAAACTACCATTAAACATACTTGCCATTGCTGCTAAATAATAACTTGCAAAACAAATTAACATAATAGGAGTTTGAATGTGTTGAAAGTCTTCTGGATTTGTAGTCATACTTGCAAGTATTCCTGCGATTAAAGAATATGCAATAAACGATAAAACAAGTAAAATTAGAGTCAATGGTATTACATAATATAATTTATCAAACAAACCAGTCTTTGATAATGAATCAATTGCATCACTAATACTATTAGTTAAATCAGAACTCATACCAGAATTAAATAAATTCCTTGAGAAAAATCCAATTAAACCATAAACAAATAATAATAAAGTCTGAATTATTACAAATAAATTATTAGCAAGTAATTTAGAAAAGAAATGAACTTTAGCAGAAACATTAGAAATAATTACTTCCATGCTTCTTGTCGTCTTCTCTTCATTAATCTCTCCGCCAATCATCTGCACAAGTAATACAATTAACATAAAGAAAGGTAAAATAATTGAAGGGAAAACAACACCCATAATAGCATTCATATTTTCTTCTTCTGTATTTTTAGTCTCATCAAGAATTATTCTTTCCACATTTACAGGATTAGATATTTTAGCAAGTTCATTAGCATCTATATTACTATTTAATAATGCTTGTTGATATTTTGTAGTATTTATAGCTTGTATCAAAGTTTGATAAGTTAAAGTATCAATATAATTCTCAGTAATAATATTTGCACTCATATAATTATCTTTATCAGCATTAATTTCAACAATTATATCAGTAGTATCTTCGATATCTTTTTTTAAATCATCTATATTTTTTTCACTCTTATATATTTTGTTATTATCTGCTGAAGATTCATTTATACTTATTTTCATTGATTCAAAACTAGTCTTTAAAGTATCAAATGATTCATTAGTATTATCAATAACATAAATTTTAGTATCATTTTCAAAATCTCCACCAAAGAATGAAATAATTGAGTCAATATTAAATATTACTAATAATACTAAAGCAATAATTATATTTGAAATAATAAATGATTTTGATTTAAATTTTTTCTTTAATCCATATCTAGTTAAATACCAAAATTTATTCATCATTTTACTTCACCTACTTTATCTATAAATATTTCATTTAATGTAGCTTCTTCAACAACAAATTTAGTGATATTCTTATCCCTAACTTTTTTAAATACTTTAGGAACAATATCAAAGTCTTCTATCTTGACTTCAATTTCATCTTCTTTATTTTTTATACCGATAACACCATCAATCTTTTGTATTTCTTGAGTATCAATATCTCCTTTAATAAAAATATTATGTTTTCTATAATCTTTCTTTATATCTTTTATATATCCTTCAAGAATGCTTTTTCCTTTTACAAGAATTACTAATTTTTCACAAAATTCTTCAATATGTTCCATTTGATGAGATGAAAAAATAATTGAACAACCATTCTTTTGTAACTTTCTAATATATTTTTTAAACATAGCAACATTAATTGGATCTAGTCCAGTAAATGGTTCATCTAATATAAGTAGTATAGGATCATTTATAATTGCTGCAATAAACTGTACTTTTTGTTGATTACCTTTAGAAAGTTCTTTTATTTTTCTATTCTTATAATCCAAAATGTCAAATTCTTTTAACAAGTCATCTATTTTATCTAAAACTTGTTTTTCACTTAATCCTTTTAATACACCATAATATATTAATTGTTCTTTAACAGTCATTTTAGTAAGTAAACTTCTCTCTTCTGTTAAATATCCTATTTTATCAGTTAATGAATAATCTATTTTCTTACCATTTAATGAAACAGTACCAGAGTCAGCATCTAATAAACCTAAAATAATTCTAAAAGTTGTAGTCTTCCCAGCACCATTTTCTCCAAGAAGTCCAAATATTTCACCATTTTTTACTTCAAAAGAAAGATTATTTACTGCACAATTCTTTCCGTAATATTTAACTATATTTTCTACTTTAAGCATCATATCACTCCTACAATTAATTATTTTACACAAAATATAAAAACATGTAAATTCTAAATAACTAAAAAGAGCAATTAATGCTCTTATTTATTTTTTTTAGGTATTGTTATTGTCAAAAGTCCATTTTTCATATTAGCTTCTATTTTATCAATATCTACATTTTCAATATTATACTTAGCACTTTTTCCAAATAATTTTCTTCTAGATACTTTTTCATCATTTTTTAATACTTTTACAATAATATAATTTTCAGAATAATCAATATCTACATCATCACTATCAAGTCCAGGTAGTTCAAATTCAAGTATAATTTTTTCCCCTTTAATAGATACAAAATACTCAAGTTCTTCTACATCTTTCTCTTCTTCTTTTATGCTATTAATTTTAATCTTGCCAGTCTTTATGGTTTCTTTCACTTCAGTCTTTTTATTATCTGTTTTTTTCATTAATTCTTTTGCTAACTTAGCTTTTTCTTTTTTTTCTTTCTTTATTCTATCTTCTTTCTTTTTCTTAATCTCTTCAAATGTTTTAGGATCATCTAGTCCAAATTCATATAAGAAGAAATAATAATAAATAACTATTGCATTATATACTACATTTTTTTGTTTTTCTGAAAGGTTATCACCATAAGTATTTATTAATTCTTTACATCTATCACTATATTCATCTAAATTTTCACATTCTTTAGCACGAAGATATATAGTATTATCTGGAAATAAACTACCAGTATAAGAATTCTTCATTTTAATTTCATCATATGCCATTACTATTGAAAATGCTGTTTCATCTACGACAAATCCTTCTTCTTTTATTGAAGGAAGATAACTAGATTCTAACAATTTTATAGTATTCTGTTCAATACTACTTATGTCATCAGCATTTATCTGTTCATATGCCCAATCTCTAATTTTTTCAAATTTACCTTTATTACAATGTGCTTGATTTTCAATAATTAAATTAATTGCTTCATAAGGCTCTCTTTTTAAACGATTTATATTAATACCATAAAAGTCACAATACATATCATTATAAAGATAAATAACATTTGATATAACATACGTAAAAGGTGATGAATTTTCCAAGTTTTGATAATTGTCAAATACTCCATTATAATAATCTTCATTTACTTTATTTACTATATCTTCTACAAAATAATACATATTAAAATAAGTATTTCCACTTGAAGCATATTCTTCTATATTATTTGATTCAAAATAATCATTATTTAATTCATTCTTTATAGTTTCATAAACTTCAATGAAAGGATATAAATATAGCTTCGAATAACCATATTTATAATATAATTCATAAAGAATCCTAAATACTCCATTTTCTTCAGCTAAATAATTATCAAATAAAATTTTTATTTCATTCTTTAATTTATCATAATTAAAAGTATTATTTTCATTTCTTAAATTAAATTCATTTATTAAAAATTCATATTTTCTATCAGATGAAATATTTGAAATAAATGTTATATTAGTTTTACTTTTTTCTTTATTAACATTTTTACTATTTGTTACTACTTTCTTCTTATAACTTACTTTATTCATTTCATCATACATTAAACCATATTTAAAATATTCATATATAAATACATAAATTTCATCAACTTTAAAAATATTATTTTGCTTTTCTACTTCAGGTAATTCATCAACACTTGATATGTCATTAAAATCATTAAATTTAAATCTGTTTCCTAAATCTATACTGTTTTCCATAACATATTCACAAAATGCAATAACTGAACTTACAATAAATTTATTATAGCTTTTTTTCTTATAAGGCGAATTATATTTTGGAAATGTTATTATTCCTTCATATTTTTTCTTAAAGTCAAAACTACAATATCCAAGAGAAAAAAATTGATTTCCTTCTTTTTGTATTTCTTGCATAATTGAATATATTTTATCTGCTTTTTCATCTTTTGAACATTTAGAGCATTCTCTTTCAAATAATGTTTTAAATTCATTAATTTTTTCTTTTAAGTAACGATATTTAACATCATATTCTAATTCAAACTGTTTAGTAATATATTCATTTCTCTCTACATTTTTAATTGTTGAAACAAGACTTTTATATTCTAGATTATATGTATAATATTTATGAAAATATTCTGTCCCTGTTTTTTGTTCATCAACATCTAGTAAACAGAAAATAATAATATTATTCAATGTAAGTATCTTATCTAACTCTTCTTTAGACTTTGCAACAATCATCTTTCTATTTCCAAAGTATTTAAAATCAATCTCGTTATCTTTAATAAATTCACATAATGCTACAATATAAGAAAAAGCATATCCATCTTCACCAGTTTTAATTAAATTTAAAAAAATTGATTTATAATTTGCTACTATTTCTTTTTTAAAATTAGACATTTTTTCAAAAAAACGATAATAGTCACATTTTCTTTCTATCAAAGCTTCATAATTACAATTATTATCAATTGAATACTTCTTTAATTCATAATTTCCATCAATAATTGATTTTTCAATTTCATCGTTATCATCAAAATTGTCTATACTTTTATGTTTAGTAACATCTTTTTCAAGAGATTGAATTGATTCTGTATCTATTTTTTTCAATACAAGATTTTTTTCTTTTACTTTATTAGTATTAATAAGCTTTTTATCTTCTACTAAAGCTTCTTTGATTCTTTCTATTTTTCCTTTAATTTGTTTTCCAACACTACCTACTTCACTATTTTTATTTTCAGGCTTTTTAATACTTGTAACAGCAATATCATCATCTTCATTATAACTGTCACTTATTGATTCACTAAAATTCATGGTATCAAATTTATATTTAACATCTCCAATTGATTTATATATAACTTCTGCAAGCATACTATAATATTGATCTTCTTCTGCAAGTTTTTTCTTATTAGCACCTTTCATAAAAAATGGCATATGTTTAACTGCAAGATTTAAACTTCCATTTGGTTGTTCCTGAACATAAGTCCTATTTTTAGGATCCATAAATGCTTCTTTTATATGATTTTTACTAATACCAATTTCATAAATAGTAATAAAAAAGAATTTTCCTTGTTTTCTAGATATTAAAGCATGACTATAATATCCACTATTTCTACTATTTATAATAGTTACGCCTTTTTCAGAACCAGCTAAAATACCTTTATCTAGTTTAACGTCATCCACTGAAATACTAACTTCACCTGAAAGTCCATAATCTTTAAAATTATTTTTTAATGCAGCAACTAATTCACTATTTAGCCCATCAACAGTAGTATTAACTGTTGCCTCAATTTGAACATTATCAACTTTTCTAGCTTCACCATTTGCCTTAAGCATAATATCACTCCTTTAAAGAATTATTTCATTATTTATATTACCATTAATAGATTTCGGTTTCAACTTAAAAAAAAACTCAATACTAATTGAGTAAAATTTTAGGGGTTACCTAACAAAATTATAGATTATATTTTTTTTAAAAACAAGATTATTTTTTACTATATTACTTTGTTATAATTAAGAAGAGCACTAAGAGAATCTCTCTTAGTTTTTTTATTTTAGGAGGTATTTATGGCAAAATTTGTTTTTGTAACTGGAGGAGTTGTATCTGGTCTTGGAAAAGGTATAACTGCATCTAGTTTAGCTCTATTACTTAAAGCACGTGGATATAAAGTTTTTATGCAAAAATTTGATCCATATATTAATATTGACCCTGGAACTATGTCTCCACTCCAACATGGTGAAGTGTATGTTACTGCAGATGGTACTGAAACTGATCTAGATTTAGGTCATTATGAAAGATTTATTGATGAAGAATTAAACTACTCTTCTAATATTACAACTGGTAAAATATACAAAAATGTAATTGAAAAAGAAAGACGCGGAGACTACTTAGGAGCAACTGTTCAAATAGTACCACATATAACTAATGAAATTAAATCAAAAGTTTATGAAGCAGCATCAAGTAGTAATGCAGATATAGTTATAACTGAAATTGGAGGAACTATTGGTGATATTGAATCACAGTCATATATTGAAGCTCTAAGACAAATAAGAAACGAATTAGGAAAAAGCAATACTTTATTCGTACATGCCACTTTAGTTCCCTACATATATGGTTCAAACGAATTAAAAACAAAACCTACACAACACTCTGTTATTGAACTAAGAGGAATGGGAATTCAACCAGATATTATCGTATGCAGAAGTGAAGAAGAATTAAATAGAAATTTAAAAGAAAAAATTTCACTATTTTGTAGTGTTCCTGTTGAAAATGTTATTGATAGTGTTGACGTTAAAAATATTTTTCAAGTTCCCCTAAACTATTTAAATCAAAAAATGGATGAAATAGTTCTAAAACAATTTGAATTAAAAATTAATAAATCAAATATTAAGTATTGGGAAGACTTAGTACATAAAGTAGATAGTTTAAAAGATGAAATAGAAATAGCTCTTGTAGGTAAATATGTTGAATTACATGATGCGTATTTATCAGTAAGTGAAAGTTTAAAACATGCTGGCTACTCCAATAATGTTAAAATTAATATCAACTGGGTTGATTCTGAAAAATTAGAAAAAGAAAAAGATTTAAAAGAAATATTTAAAAATTCAAAAGGTATAATTGTTCCTGGAGGATTTGGTTCTCGTGGAATAGAAGGAAAAATAAGTGCAATAAATTATGCAAGAGTAAATAAAATACCATTTTTAGGAATCTGTTTAGGTATGCAATTATCAGTAATTGAATTTGCAAGAAATGTATGTGGATTACCAAATGCATCATCAACAGAATTTAATGAATTATGTGAAGATCCAGTAATTGATTTAATGTTAGAACAAAAAGAAATAATAAATAAAGGTGGTACACTTCGTCTTGGAAATTATGAATGTAAAATAGAGAAAAATACCCTAGCATATAATGATTATCAACAAGATATAATCAAAGAAAGACATAGACATAGATATGAGTTTAACAATAAATATAGAGAAATACTTGAAAAGAATGGAATGATTTTTTCTGGTATAAACGAGAAAGCAAATTTAGTTGAAATAATTGAATTAAAAGATCATCCACATTTTATCGCATGTCAATTTCATCCGGAGTTCAAATCCCGTCCAACAAAACCACATCCACTATTTAATTCATTTATAAAAGAAAGTATTAAAAATGCAAAAAAGAAGTAGTAATACTTCTTTTAAATTTCAATTATACAACTAATTGGATAATGATCGCTCATAAATCCATCATCATTAGAATCACTATGAACTATTTCATGTAAGTAAACCAATCTTTCATCTAAGAAAATATGATCCAATGCTTTTAAATCAGGCATTTGAGGAAATGTTGTACCAGTATAATCTTTAAATGGATCTAAATACTTTTTAGAATATTTTAATAAATTATTATTATCAAGAGTCATATTAAAGTCTCCTGTAATTATTAAATACTCTTCATCTTTCTTATGTGTATTTACAATATTATCAAATATATTAAGTAATCTTTTTTTATTAGCAACACTACTATTATCTATATGCGTATTAGCAATCAAAAACTTCTTATTTTCTTTTTCTACATGTACTAAAGTACAAATTCTTGGGAAATTATCTTCTTTAGCTTTTCTACCTAATCTATTAATTTTATCAGATAAAGAATATGTCTTATGAAATATAATTTTAAAATCTTTTTTTACAAGTACACAATTATATTCATTGGTAAAAATAATACTATGCCTTTTTTTACCAACAATTTTATAATCTTTTAAGTTTCGTTTTAAATATCTTTTCCCTCTTCCAGTTAATTCTTGAACCCCTATAACATCTGGAGACTCTTGCTTAATAAAATTAACTATTTTTGAATATCTTTTTTTCCATATACCAAAAATTTCTTCTCTAATTATGTGTCTTAGATTAAATGACATTACTTTAACTTGTGATTTAACTAATTCAACATCTATTAATTCATTATCATCATTAAAAGTTAATTTAAAAGAAGTACATGGTTTAAAAATACCATCAAAAAATACTTTATTTTTAAATTTATAATCACCACAATAATTAATTTTACACCACTTTGATAATAAGAAGGTAATAGCAGTAGCATGAGAAAAAATAGCAATATTTTTTCCCCTATTTTTATTGATTATCTCAACTAAGGCATTATACATTCTTTCTCTTACTTCTTTTTGGCTTTCTCCATTACCAATTTTATAGTTTTCATCTTTAACTTGTTTTTCCTCAAAGTTATTAGGTAATAATGAAAAATCATCTACACCATGAATTCTTTCTCCAAAAGAAGAATTAACTTCATATTCATCACTAAATAAATGAGCAGTCTCCATTGCTCTATTATAATCACTTGATATAAATAAATCGATATTTTTAAAATTCTTATTACGAGATGTATCTATTGCAATTCTTTTACCTTCTCTTGATAAATGAGTCTTTTTATTACTATCTAATAAAGATAATCTCATCCTTTTTTTAATTTTTTTCGCTTTAGAATGTCGAATTAAATAAATAGTAGTATTCATAAAATCACCAAAAATATTATATCATGACTTAAAAAAACGAACAATAAAAGTTAAATTATGGTTATATAACATACCTTTTTTAAATAAAACTATAACAAACTAATAAGCAACACTCAAAAATCAGAACATTTAAAAAGTGAGTTTTTCTCACTTAACTAATTATGATAATAGTATATTTTCAAAAAAAGGTTATCAAATATTGTCACTAATTATCATATTTTAATATAAAAGGATTTAAAAAAGTCCCATCGCCAGAATCTAGCTTCACTGATTGTTTTATAAAAATTGTGGGAACAGCATTACGAACATCAGTAACACTATAAAAATAAACAGAACCATGATATGTACAAAGTGCAAAATCAGAACCATCTATTCTAGCTGACAAAGTCCATAAAGCATTATTAGTATAAAGCCAATTTAAATATGAATTGCCGCAACCGCTATCATAATTATAACCACTTACAGTTAAGCATGAATCTACACCTGTTGCATATAAATATTCATAACTTGCAATTAATCCAATACTACCTTTCCATGGCGTTGTATGTATTGCATCTCCTACAGTTCTTGATACAATTGCAGTTGAATAAGCTTGCGATGAATTTGCCTCACGCCCCGCAGGTCCTACATTCCAAATACCATTATCATCTATCATGTTTTTTGCTAATTCGTTTAAACTATCATAATACGTTGTATTAAGCTTTTCCTTTAAAGTTGAATTCCCCCAACCAGGATTAGGCAAATTTGTATTCCATTTAATATTTGTTAATTCTGATGGTGCTGTTGGTACACCACTACTATTTACCCTTATTATTTTTAATTGTTTTCCATATATTCCAATTATTCTCCAATATTCGTTATTAAACTTTACATAATTTGCAGGATTTCCTCCCCTAAATATATAAATTTCTGTTCCGGGTATTTGATTTAATTGCTCTGCATCTTGTGCTTTTGTTAGTATGGCTTCAGCAGCTAATTTTATTATTTCTTTTCCATCACTTCCAATTTGAATACTAGCAATTAGGGGACTGCCCCAACTTTTGCAGTCATTATTTAATACTTGTATTTTACTTCTTCCATCTACTCCTGTCTTATCCACTTTTTCTTTTATTTCTGTATCAGTTAAATTAGTTTCT
>CAMNJQ010000051.1 GCA_946541575.1 uncultured Clostridium sp.
ACATTTCAGCAGTAAGAACAAAAGTAAACCAAGCAAAGGATTTAAAGTTATTTAATCCAAATGTACTTTACTTAATTCCAGTAAATCAAACTGCAGAAGAGTCATGTGTAGCAGTTGAGTCTGGTGGACAATCTCCATATAATGATAAATGGAATTATGCATATGTAGGAGTAAAATACAAAGCAACATCAGGAGGAGAAGCAAGCTATGAATACTTTTTCATAGGTGAAGATCAATCTAATCAAGGAATTGCATTTAGTTCACAAAAAGACTTCTCAGATGAAGGAAGCGACTTAGTATATGCTTCACTTAGTGATGCTGATCCTGCAATAGATGAAACTGCACATACTTTATTAAAAACTAATTATAAACAATCAAAAGTATATGGTACTTTAACTAAAACTGGTGTAACTATTGAAACTTTAGATGCTAAATTAGCTACTGCTTTGGGTAACTCAACAGATACGCCTGTTACAAACGTTGAGTTTGTTGCTGCACCAGCATGTAAAAATCTAATGTAAAATAAGCTAAGAAGACTAACAAAAGTCTTCTTTTTTGTTTGTAAACATTATATTAGTTGTCTTTTTTTATTCAATATTATAAAATTATTATGGTGATGTTTATGTTAATTATTGGAAGTCATGTTAATTTTGGTAGTAAAGATCAACTACTAGGAAGTTTAAATCAGTCATTAGAATATGGAGCTAATACATTTATGTTTTATACGGGAGCTCCTCAAAACACTACAAGATGTAAAATAAATGATACTATTACACAAAAAGCAGTTGATTTAATGAAAGAAAATAATATTGAAATTACAAACATTATTGTCCATGCACCATATATTATTAATCTTGCTAATAATAAAGAAGAAACTAAATATATTTTTTCTATTAATTTTTTAAAAGAAGAAATCAAAAGATGTGAAGAAATAGGAATTAAATACATGGTTTTACATCCAGGAAGTCATGTTGGTCTTGGAATAGAAGAAGGACTAAGTAACATTGTTTATGCTTTAAATGAAGTAAATAAATCAAATAATAATGTAGTTATATTACTTGAGACAATGGCTGGTAAAGGAACAGAATTAGGTGTTAATTTTAATGAATTAAAAACAATAATTGATGGTATAGAAGATAAAGAGAAAATTGGAGTTTGCCTTGATACATGTCACTTAAATGATGCAGGATATGACATTTCAAATTTTGATGATGTACTTGATGAATTTGATAGAACTATAGGACTTAAATATATTCATTGTATTCATATTAATGATAGTAAAAATCCTAAAGGATCACATAAAGATAGACATGAAAATCTAGGATATGGAACAATTGGATTTGATAACTTAATAAACGTAATATATAATCCAAGACTTGATAATATTCCTAAAATACTAGAAACACCATGGATTGGAGAATATGCACCATACAAAGAAGAAATTGAAATGATCAAAACTAAAACATTTTACAGTAAACTTAAAGATATTTCTAAGTAATGAAATATCTTTTTATAATATTATGCTATATTTATTATAGTAGGTGGTTAAATGTCAACAATTAATAATTTTGAATCTTATATTAATAATTATGATAAAAAGTTACAAAAATATATATTAAAAAAGAATAGTAAGCCAATTAGATTATTAACAAAAGATATAATTATAGATGATATTTTTCAAGAGCTAGAAACAACAAAAGATTCTGAGGGAAAAATTATAAATACTAGATTTTCTAATGAAATTCAAGAATACATATATAACTTTTTAAAAAATAAAAATATTTCTTTTGAAGATACAGGATACTTATCTTTAAGAAATGCTTGTTATGGATTAAAATACAATGATAGATTAGAGCTTTGTAGAAATATAAATATTAAGTTTGATAAAAATATTGATATAGAAAGTAGAATTAATAATTCAAATGGTTTATTTTCTAATTCTAAAATAGTTGCTGGTAGTACAGCATTAGGTGTAGGTGCAGGAGCTATTTTAAATGCATCTAACTCTAACTTAATTCCAAATAAAATTAGTAATTTTGGTCAGAACATGGTAGAACAAGTAGTAGATAATAATCTTCCTACAGTTACAGAAAGTGTTACAAATGTCGCTAATGAATATGTTAATAACAATGTTTGGGAATTTGTTAAAAAGCCAGTTAGCGAAGCAATTAATGGACTTATTACTGATAATGCTCCAACATTAGGAGAAAGTGCTAAAGAATATGCTAACGATTTTATAAATGATACAGTTTTAAAAAATACTTTACCAATAAATCTAGTAGCAGGTGGATTAATGGGTATTGGAGTAGGTATAGTAGGGGCAGCTACTAAAGGACTATACAATATAGTTAAAAATACAGTTAATAGAGTTTCAATTAGTAAAAAAAATAAAGAATTTATAGAAATAGACAATAATTTATATAAAGAAGAAAACTTAAATGAAGCAAAAAGAATTAGTTCACTTCTTAACCAAGAAACAGGCTTAGAAATAGGAGAACTAGGAAATAGTATGTCATATTAAAACTCAGTTTAATTATTTTTTAAACTGAGTTTTATATTTTGTATATAATTCTAAAACTTTCTTATAAGTTTTAGGTCTTAATTTTTCTTTTAATTCTTCAAAAACAAATGTAGCATCATCTTCTAGTAATACTTGCCAATAATTTTTTATATAAGTATATATAATTTTACTTTCATCGTTTAATAAAGTAATGCCTTCTTTTAAAGCAAAATTATATATGTCTTGTTCTGTTATTTTCTCAATATAATTTCTTATAAAAATATTCAATTTATCACCTATTATAAATATATTTAATAAATATTAAATAATTACACAAAATAATAAAGTGATATAAATGAAAAAAATAAATAGATACGTAAACGTAAATAAAAAAATTAATTTTATAAAGAAGACTATATTATTTGTTTATATTTCTCTTTTTTTATACATATCTTCCTTTATGATTTTAAATAATAATTATTATAATGAAAAATTAATTACCGCTACTAATTCAATCTATAGTTTAAAAGATGCACCTAGAGGAAGAATATATGATAGAAATTATAAATTACTTGTAGATAATAAAATAATTCCAAATATTTACTACTATAACTTTGAAAAAGATAATAGTATTACCCAAGCTAAATATGCATATAAAATTGCAGAAATATTCGATTTTGATTTATCTAAATTAACAGATAAAATGCTTAAAGATTATTATCTGGTCTTTGATGATTGTAATAGTCTAATTACAGAAGAAGAATGGGACAAATACTATTATGGTGATATTTCTTCTAAAGATATATATAAATATAAATTAGAAAGAATAGATAATACTATTTTTGATAATTATAGTGATTTGGATAAAAAGTCGGCATATGTTTATTATTTAATGAATAATGGTTATTCTTATGAAAAAAAGATTATAAAAGATAAAAATATATCTGATAATGAATTAGCAAAATTTATTGAAGAAGTTGATTCCTCTACAGGCTTTTATGTCGATTATTCTTATGAAAGAGAATACTTATATGGAGATACTTTAAGAAATATTTTTGGTAATGTTTCAATGATTCCAATAGATGAAAAAGAATATTATTTGTCTAATGGATATAGTGTATCAGATTTAGTTGGTACTAGTTATCTTGAAAAAGAGTATGAAGAATATTTAAAAGGTGAAAAGGGAAGTTATGATATCTCAAATAATAGTATAAGTGAGTACAGCAAAAGAGGAAAAGATATTGTTCTAACAATTGATATAGACTTGCAAATTAAAATAGATGAAATTATAAAAGAAGAATTAATTAATGCCAAAAAAGAACCTAATACTTCTTTGTTTAATAGTGCTTATGTAGTAGTAAAAGATCCTAAAACTGGGGAAATATTAGCTATGTCTGGAAAAATATTAAGAAAAGAAAATAATGAATATCAAATATATGATGATTCAATTGGTGTATTAACTAAATCTATGACTCCAGGTAGTGTAGTTAAAGGAGCTTCTATGCTAGTGGGATATAAAGAAAATGCAATAAAGATTGGAGAAGTTTTTTCAGATAATTGTATAAAAATGTATTCATATCCCAAAAAATGTTCTTGGAAGTATTTAGGTAATGTTGATGATATTAGAGCACTTAGTTTATCATCAAACGTATTTCAGTTTAGGACAGCTTTTAAAGTAGCAAATTTTGATTATTCATATAATAAAAAAATAACAAATGTTAGTGAAGCATTTAATAAGTATAGAACATTTTTTAAAGAAATTGGATTAGGAGGGACAAGTGGTATTGACTTACCAGTAGATGGAGTTGGAAACATTGGAAAAAGCAATAGTCCTGATTTATATTTGAATTATGTAATTGGCCAATATGATACATATACTACTATGCAGTTATCAGAATATATTTCAACAATTGCAAATAATGGAAAAAGAGTATTTCCACACTTATTACTAGAAGTAAGAAATAATGATAATGATGATATTGGTTCTTTATATTATAAGTTTAATCCAATAAATAAAGAATTAGACATAGATAAGAAGTATATAGAAAGAGTAAAATTGGGGTTTGAAGAAGTTATGAAAACAGGCCTTGGGAGAAATTTTATGGGTAATGTTTTAAATCCAGCAGGTAAAACAGGCACTAGTGAATCATTTTATGATTCAAATGGTGATGGAATTATAGATACACCAACTGTAAGTAATGCCTTTGTTGGATATTTTCCTAGTGATAATCCGAAAGTTAGTATTGCTCTTACATTTCCAAATATAATAGTAGTTAATGACACAAGCGGAAGAAGTTATGCAAATAAAAAGATAACCAAAAGAGTAGCAGAAATAGTTAATGAGTCTTTAAAAAAATAAAATCTTTACATTCTGTATAAAATATGGTAAAATATGCTTTACAAAAAAGGGAGATATTTATGGAAAGAGATATTAAATTAAGATTAATGAGTGGTCTATCAGCACTTATTATGTCAACTTCAGCTATTTCTTTAGGAACGGTTGAAGCATTTGCAGAAGGAATTAATACTAATCAAGCTACTGTAGAACAAAAATATAAAAATGGAACATTTATTGAAGATCCATTAGATTATGAAGAAAGTCAATATAAACGTTATGTTGTAGAAAAAGGAGATAATGCTTCCTTAATAAGTAAAAAGATATGTAGATATTTTGGTGAAGAACCAACTACAAAATATTGGCCAGTACTTGCATTTTTAAATCAATTCCCAAGAGTTATTAGACCGGGAGATATAATGTTTTTCCCAGGAACATTTGAAGATATGGATAGCTTATGGAATGATTTAAAAGATATTGGATGGATTAAAAAGTACATAAAAGAGAATAAAGTATATAGTTCTCAAAGAGTTAGAAAAGTAGAAACAGTTAAAGACTTAATAATGGAAATATATGGTCTTAAAGATGTGAGTCCAACGTTAGTTAGTAGCTATTTGAGTATGATTGGCTTATCTGATAAGTACAATATTAATACAAAGATTGACGGAAATAATGATGCTTTATTTGAACTTACTGACTGGATTCCAATGCTTGAAGAAGTAGAAAACTATGGTGGAGTAAAAAATAAGAAGCGTAAATAAAAAAAATCTTTGATTTATAGATATTTATATGGTATAATCAACTAGCGTGAGTGGTATTTTTTTAATACAAGATACAAAGCAAATATCGAGGAGGGATTTTAAATGGCAAAAGTAGGTAATAGACAAGGAAAGATTCTTGTATGTCAAGAATGTAAAGAAGAAAATTATGTTACAGAAAAGAATGTTAAGAAGACAACTGATCGTCTTGAATTAAACAAGTATTGTAACAGATGCCAAAAACATACAGTTCATAAAGAAAAGAAATAATATAAAGATTGGATGTGTTTTATATGATAGGTGTAAATGATATAAAGAATGGATTAACAATAAAAATTGATAACAATTTATTTACTGTTGTAGAATTCCAACATGTTAAACCTGGTAAAGGGTCTGCATTTGTTCGTACTAAATTAAAAAATTTAAGAACTGGTACAACTGTTGAAACAACTTATAATACTAATGTAAAATTAGAAACAGCTCATATTGATAAACAAACAATGCAATTTTTATATGCTCAAGGTGAATCTTATTGTTTTATGAATATGCAAACTTACGATCAAGTTGAACTAAAAAAATCTCAACTTGGTGAAGATTATAAATTTTTAAAGGAAAATTTAGAAGTAATTATATCTTTCTATGAAGGTGAAGTTTTAGGTTTAATTTTACCAGATAAGATAGAATATACAGTAACTAAATCAGAACCTGGAGTTAAAGGAAATACAACATCAACTGCAATGAAAGATGCTGAACTAGAAAATGGTATGACTATTAAAGTTCCTATGTTCATCGAAGAAGGAGAAAAAATTCTCGTTTCAACTGCAGATGGAAAATATGTATCAAGAGCATAGAAATATGTTCTTTTTATTTTAGGAGATAATATGGAAGAATTTGATATTGAAAGTTTAGTTAATGATATTGATTTTGAAAAGAATTCTATATCATATATTAATAATGAAATAATACTAACAAAAAGAGAAATTGAAATATTAGAAAGTCTAGATATTAATTATAAAGCATACACTAGTATGTCTAGTCTTATTAATGCACTTGATGAATATGTTGATGATGATCCAGAACTTGAAGAAGTATTAAAGGATATGTCAGATAGAAATTATTATGCTAATGTAAATAAATAATAATTTCTTTTTTTGTAACTTAGTTGTAACTTTACTTTGATAATATTAATTTGTACAAAGGAGATAATTATGGAAATAGTTAGAGTAGAAAACTTATCTAAAGTATATGGTAAAGGAAATACAAAAGTAGTAGCACTTGATAATGTGTCATTTTCAGTGGAACAAGGTGAATTCGTTGCAATAGTTGGGGCTTCAGGAAGTGGAAAAAGTACACTTTTACATTTGATTGGTGGTGTTGATAGACCAACTAGTGGAAAAGTATTTGTAGGTGGTAAAAACATCTATGAACTTGATGATGATAAACTTGCAATATTTAGACGTCGTGAAGTAGGACTAATTTATCAGTTTTATAATCTTATTCCAATTTTAAATGTTGAAGAAAATATAACTCTTCCAATGGATTTGGATAATAGAAAACCAGATCCTGAAAAGTTAAAAAATTTAATTAAATTATTAGGACTTGAAAATAGAAAAAATCACCTACCTAATGAATTAAGTGGAGGTCAACAACAAAGAGTATCAATTGGGCGTGCTTTAATAACTCATCCATCAGTAGTTTTAGCAGATGAACCAACTGGTAATTTGGATTCTAAAAGTAGCGATGAAATAATGGATTTATTAAAAAGAAGTAATGTCGAATATAAACAAACTATTATAATGATTACACATAATATGGAGCTTGCTAAACATGCTGATAGAGTAATAGTAATTGAAGATGGTCATATAAAAGGAGATAATTAGTATGAATATACTTAAGAAGCTCGTTTTAAAAGACTTAAAACTAAATAAAAAAAGAACAATTGGTACAATTGTTGGAATAATACTATCATGTGCTTTGATAATGGTTGTAGGTGGTATGTTTTATACTCTTCGTAATAGTCTTCTTCAAAATGCAATCAATCAAACTGGATATTATCATATAAGAATAAATAGAACTAATGAAGACGATATAAAAGAACTTAAAATAAATAGAAATTTTTCTAATGTAGTATCTATCTACAATATAGGAAACACATATTATAATGAGGAAAAAACCTATTCTGGTGATATTTATTCATTGGATAAAAAAACATTTGATGATTTATCTTATAAAATAATCGAAGGAGAATTTCCAAAAGACGATAGTGAACTATTGATAAATAGATCATATCAGTATCAGTTTGACTTAAAAGTTGGAGACTATATCGATATAGAAATTGGGGAACCTGAATCAAAAAATAACTATATGGGTACCTTAAAAAATACAGTTAGTAAAAAAGTAAAAGTATCAGGTATTATCAACAGATATGGTGATTTAATAACAACTGGAGTAAAAAGTGATAAATATGTAACATTTATAACTCTAAAGAATCCAAATAACTATAAAAAAACAGTTTGTGAATTTTTTGGAGTACATGACATAGATTTTCTTGAGGAAAATGAAAAATATGGTACAAATATTAGATTAAATAGAGAAGTATTATGGTGGGAAGTATTTGATTTTTCAGATGATACAATAAGCTTTCTATATGGAGTTTTAGCTCTTGTAATAGGAGTTATAATGATTACAAGTATCTTCTCAATTAGAAATTCTTTTGCAATATCAACTACAGAAAAGAAAAAAACATATGGAATGTTATCAAGTGTTGGAACTACTAGAAAACAAATCCTAAAGATGGTATTATTTGAAGGATTTGTAGTAGGTCTTATTGGAATAGTATTTGGAGTACTTTTAGGTTTATTTGTAACAATTGGTCTTACATCATTAATTAACTTTATTGCAGAAAATGCTAAACTTTTTGGAGATGGTTTTAAACTTTATTATGATTTTTCATTTTTACCAATAATAATTTCCGTTATTACTAGTACTATTGTAATATTCTTATCAGTTATTATGAGTGCTGTTAAAGCAAGTCATACAAGCCCAATTAAAAATATTAGAAATGCAGATGATATTAAAGCTAAAAAACTTAAAGTTCCAAAATTTATATCAAAAATATTTGGAATAGGTGGAACTCTTTCTTATAAAAACTTAAAAAGAAGTAAAAAGAAATATAGAGTTACAATCGTTTCTTTAACAGTAAGTATTTTAGTTTTTATAACCGCATCATCACTAGTTGAATATGGTATTAAAACAGTTAAAGAAGAATATGGTGATTTAAATTATAATATTCAAGTATATGGAATTGGCACAAATTATGAAAAATTTCTTGATTCAATAGAAAAAATAGAAGCAATTAATGGAGCTGTTTCAACATATAATGCATATACAAACGGACTTTATGTAATTAAAGATAAATCTCATTTTAATAAAGATGCTACGGTGCTAATGCATAATGATTCTATGGTTGATATTATTTTATATAAAGACTCTTATTTTAAAGATTATGTTAAAAGTATAAATGGTGACTATGAATATTTAAAAGATAAATTTATTGTGCTAAATAGAGAAAAAGTTATTCTTGAAGGTAAAAAAAGATATATTAATATGACAGATTATAAAAAGGGAGACTTAATTGAAACAGTTAGCTATGATGATGATAATGAGAAAAAATATTATGAAGTTGGTGCAGTTGTAGAAGACATAGTTCCAATGGGAATAGGAGATATTTCTAATACAAACCAGATTAAAATAATAGGAAATTACGATTATTTTAACAAAGATGGTTATATAATTAGTCAAGAATCAATTTACTTCAATAGTGATGATCCTTATGAGCTAGAAAAAGATATTAAAGAAATAGATGATAAACTATATGTTGAAAACTTAGATGAACAATATAATCAAATGAATACGGTAATACTAATTATTTCAATAATTGTTTATGGATTTATAATAGTTATTACTTTAATAGGTGTAACAAGTGTATTTAATACAATTAACTCTAATATGGAATTAAGAAGCAAAGATTTTGCTACATTAAAAAGTATTGGAATGACTAAAAGAGAATTTAATAATATGATTAATCTAGAAGCTATCTTCTATTCATTTAAGAGCTTAGTATATGGAATAATACTTGGACTAATTGGGAGTTATATAGCTTATAGAGTATTCTTAGATTACTATAATTTTAGTTATATTTTCCCAATTAAACCAATATTAATTTCAGTAGTATTTATCGTATTATTAGTACTTATTCTAATGAGATATTCAATAAAGAAAATTAATAAACAAAATATAATTGAAACTATTAGAAATAATAATATCTAATTGAATAATTAGGCTAAATATGTTAGTATGAATATGTGAAGAAAAACTTCATAAAATAAAAAAGGATACGCTTGATTGGAGTTCAGACGTTTTCCTTAGTTGGTTGGCCTGATACACCTAATGGGGTATATCAGGCGCTTTTTATTTAAATAGCAATATAAAAATTACTAGAAATAAAAGTATAATTATGAATAAATAAGATTTTTCTCTTATAGTCATAAAAGTCACTTCCTTTCATATCCCCCTAAATGAAAGGAAAACACCTGATATCAAACGTATCAATAGTATTATTAGACATTTAAAGAGAATTTTTCCAAAAAAGGAGGAATTATGATTTTATTAATTGAAGATAATGAATCAATTTCTAAAGGATTAAAATATTCTTTAGAAGAAAACAACTATAATATTAAAATAGCAAATAATATTAAAACAGCCAAAGAAGAGTTAAAAAATAATATAGAACTTATAATTCTAGATGTATCTTTACCTGATGGAAATGGATTTGACTTTTATGAAACATACATAAAAGAAAAGAATATTCCTACTATTTTTTTAACTGCAAGAGATTCTGAAGAAGATATAGTAAATGGTCTTAATCTTGGAGCAGAAGATTATTTAACTAAACCTTTTTCTACAAAAGAATTACTTGCAAGAATAAACAAAATACTTTCTAGAAATAAGAAAAAAAATATAATAAAAATAAAAGATATTTCATTTGATATAGATAAAATGGAAGTTAAAAAAGATAATTCGATAGTTAATTTATCAAGTTTGGAATTAAATATTTTATATATGTTATTTTTTAATATTAATAAAGTTGTAACAAGAGAAACTCTTTTAGATAAAATTTGGGAATGGACAGGTAATGATGTAGATGATCATACTATTACAGTTTATTTAAAAAGAATTAAAGACAAAATTGGAGAAGATATTATTACTACAATAAAGAAAGTTGGTTATAGAATAGATGAAAAATAAAGTTTATTTAAAAAAAGTAATAATTGTATCATCATTATTTCTAATTGTTTTTGTAGTATTAAATCTTATGTTAAATAATTATTTTTATAAAAAATACACAGAAAATTACAATAAAAAAGTTTCACAAATCATTTATGTTTTAAAAGAAAAATATCCAGAATTAACTGATACAGAGATTGCCAATGTTATAAATTATGAGAATAATAGTATTGATTTAGAAAAATATGGAATCAATATAAATGAAGAAAGTATTGTATTAGAAAATGATAAAATATCAAATGATATGTTTGTATTAAATACATTACTATTTTTGCTATTTTTTATAATTATAATATTTATTTATATAAAATATTCCAATGATAAAGATAAGAAAATAAATGAAATTAATAGAATGGTTGAAGAAATATCTATCGGTAATTACGAGATAGATTTTAATAATAAAAGTGAAGATGAATTGTCAATTTTTAGAGATAATTTATATAAAATAACATTAAAGCTTAAGGAAGAAAGTGAAAATACATTAAAAGATAAAAAAGAGTTAAAAGAAAGTTTAGAAAACATTTCCCATCAGTTAAAGACTCCACTTACAGCAATGTCAATTTCAATAGATAATATTCTAGAAAGTAAGAATATTAAAGATGAAAAAAGAAGAGAGTTTTTAATCGATATCAAAAAAGAAATAAATAATATTAATTTCTTTATAAAAAACTTATTACAGCTTTCTAGATTCGAAGTTAATGTTGTTAATTTTGAAAGAAAAGAATATGATATTTTAGAAATTATAAAAGCTTCTTTACAAAAAATAGAGTTATTACGTGATTTAAAGAATATTCAAATAGAATTAAAAGAAGATAATGCACAATTATATTGTGATTATAATTGGGAAATTGAAGCTATAACTAATATTGTGAAAAATGCTATTGAACATTCAAAAGAAAATAATAAGATAATAATATCTATAACTAAAAATAATACTTATATAAGTGTTAAAATTTCAAATAATGGAAGTATTAATAATGAAGATTTAGAAAATATTTTTAAAAGGTTTTATAAAGGAAAGAACAGTATTAAAGATAGTACTGGAATAGGGTTATCTTTGAGTAAATCAATTATTGAAAAAGATAATGGCAAAATATTTGTAAAATGTGAAAATAATTGTACAACTTTTGAAATTAAATATTATTTTGTTTAATGTATGATATACTTATTATGTTAGGAGTGATGATATGAAATTAGAAAATAAAGTTGCCATTGTAACTGGTGGAGCAATGGGAAACGGATTAGGAATAGTTAAAGTTTTTTTGAAATATGGTGCTAAAGTCGTTATTTTTGATTATTCAAATGAACTTGAAAATACGATTAAAGAATTAAATAATCCAAATGTATCTGGTTATATAGTTGATATTAGAGATAAGCAAAAAGTTAATGAATGTGTTAATTCTGTTGTAGCAAAATATGGACATATCGACGTATTAGTTAATAATGCTGGAGTATGTAAACTTGTTAAATTTGAAGATATGACTGATGAAGAAAGAGATTTTCATTTCAATATTAATATAATTGGAACATGGAATGTTACTAAAGCCTGCCTTCCTTATATGAAGAATAGAAAAGGATCAATTGTTAACTTATCTAGTGTAACTGGACCAATGGTTGCTGATAGTGGTGAAGTTGCTTATGCTACTACAAAATCTGCAATTTTAGGTTTTACAAAAAGTTTAGCAGCAGAATTAGTGAATGATGATATTAGAGTAAATGCTATAATGCCTGGGTATATTAGAACCCCAATGGTTGATAATATGGCAAAATTATCATGCCCTGAAAATCCTGAATCAGTTGTTAATGGAATAGCAAGTGCAATTCCAATGAAAAGATTAGGTACTATTGAAGAGTTGGGAGAATTGGCAGCATTTTTAGCTAGCGAAGAATCAAGCTATATTACAGCACAAGGTATTGTTATTGATGGAGCAAGTACTCTTCCAGAAACAATGACAATGGGTGTTTAAATAGTGTAAAGAATTTAAAATAAGGTAGATAAAACCTTATTTTTTTTGTATAATTGTTTTGCAAAGTAGGAGTGATAAGATGTTTTTAAGTATAATCTTTGCATTACTTGTAGTTATATTTTGGGCAACTGGTGAGATAAGCTATTCTAAATTAAGTCATAGATTAGATAGAGCAAATGTATATATGTACCAATATTTAACTAGAGCAATAATTTATCTATTTGTAGTATTAATATTCGATATTAGTTTATTTTCTACATTTAACATTGATACATTTTTAATATTCTTACCTATAATATTATGTGACTTATTTGCATCATATGTTGTAAATATTGCTGTATCTAATGGAAAACTTTCTGTAGTAAGCCCAATAATGGCAGCATACCCAATAGTAGATATCTTTTTGGGAATTATCTTACTAAAAGAGAAAATAGGATTTATAGAAATGCTATTATCAATTGTAATTGCCATAGCTATAATACTTCTAGCTAAAAATCAGAAAAAGTCAAAGAATGCACCTCATCCATTAAAAGGAATAATTTTTTCTGTTATATATATGCTTTTAGTTGCGTTTTCAGTATACTTTGAAAAAGGAGCTTATATTGATAATTTTTCAATATATCAATTATATTTTTATAAGGGAATAGTATATTTTTTTACAAGCATTTTCTTTATGACTATTATTGGTATATCACCAGTTAAATTAAAAAAGCCAAACATGGATATTATTAAAGGAACAGCAATCACACCAATTGGAAATGTACTAAATTCTTTCGCATTGAATTTTGGAAATATGATTGTTGTAACCCCAATTAGTTCAATGTATTCAGTACTTACAACGTATGCAAGTAGAAAAGTATTAAATGAAAAAATATCTATAAAAGAAAGTATTTGCATATCAATCATACTATTTGGAACAATTACTCTAATAATATGTGGATTAATACCTTAGGATGAGAAAATGAAAAGAAAAAAATTAATGGAGCTGGATATGGAATCGTTTTAGCATCACAAAAAAAATAGCCAATAGTGGTGTTGGAATAATTTATTCTAATAATGAAAGTAATAATAAAAATTTTACAAAATATATAAAAGAAAATGATGCCCATGAATTAATTAATAAGGAAAAAGAATATTATAAAAAATAATTGATGGAATTCCTAATATAACAAAAGTAGTATATATATCTAAAGGAACTAATATTTAGTTCTTTTTCTTTTTAAAGCTTTAAAACGATATTTAAATTTGCTATAATATCTTCGGTGATTTAAATGAAAAATGTATTAGTAACTGGTGGAGCAAGTGGGCTTGGAAAAGAAATTTGTAAAATATTTCAAAAAGAAGGATATAATGTATTGTTTATTTACAATAGTACAACTCCAAATGAAGAATTAAATAAATGTCATGGGTATAAATGTAATTTATCAAATGAAGAAGAAATACTTAATACTTTAAGAAAGATTTATGAAGAACATAAAAAAGTTGATATCCTAATTAATAATGCTGCAATTGAAATAAATAAAGATATTAGTGAAAAAAGTAAATCAGACTTTATGAAAACTTTAGAGATTAATTTAGTAGCACCTTTTATTCTTTGCAAAGAAGTAGGTTCTAGAATGTATATGAACGGTTACGGAAGAATAATTAATATTTCTAGTAATAATTCAATAGATAAATATGACCCTATAACTATTGATTATGATTCATCTAAAGCTGGACTTAATATATTAACAAAATGTTTTGCAGAAGAATATGCACCATTTGTGAATGTTAATGCTATTGCGCCAGGTTGGATTTTAACAAATAAAATAAAAGAAATAGATGATAACTTAGATAATAAATTCATTGAAGAAGAAAGTAAAAAAATCTTATTAAATAGATTTGCAACTTGTGAAGATATAACAAACTTATTATTATTTCTAGCAAGCGATAAATCAAACTACATAAATGGCGAGATAATAAGAATAGATGGTGGAAATTATGATAGATAATAAAATTATAGAAATATTTAAGAAAAGCGAAGACGAAATAGATAAAGAGTTAAAAGAAATTGATAATCTTTGTTATTTTTATAGCAATAAAGTTTTAAGTGCATTTAGGAATAACAATATTTCAGAAGTACATTTTAATTCAAGTACTGGATATGGATACAATGATATAGGAAGAGAAGCAATCGAAAAAGTTTTTAGTGAAGTTCTAGGAGGAGAAGATTCATTAGTAAGAAGTCAATTTATTTCTGGCAGTCATGCCTTAACAGTTACTTTGTTTGCCCTTTTAAGACCAAATGATACTTTATTAAGTATTACTGGAAAACCATATGATACTTTAGATGAAGTAATTGGAATAGTTGATAATCCTAGTTCTTTAAAATCATTTGGAGTTAATTATGAACAGATAGATTTAATTGATAATGACTTTGATTACAAATCAATAGAAGAAAAGCTTAATGAAAAGAAAATAAAAGTAATAGAAATTCAAAGGTCTAAAGGTTATTCAACAAGAAAAAGTTTAACATTAGATAAAATTGATAAAGTAATTGAGTTTATTAGAAAAATAGATAAAGATGTAATAATAATGATAGATAATTGTTATTGTGAGTTTGTAGAGTATAAATCACCACTTGAAATAGATAATCCAGCAGATATAATTGTAGGATCGCTAATTAAAAATCTTGGTGGAGGAATTTCTCCAAATGGGGCATATGTTTCTGGTAAGAAAAAACTTATAGATCTAGTAGCCGATAGGTTAACTGTTCCAGGAGAAGGAAGAGAAGTTGGCCCAACTTTAGGAATAAATAGACTTATTTTACAAGGGTTGTTTATGGCTCCAAGTGTTGTATCATCTAGTTTAAAAACTGCTATTCTAACAAGTAAGGTTTTAGATAGTTTAGGATACGAAGTAGAGCCTAAATATAATGAAAAAAGAGCAGATATAGTGCAAAATATAATTTTTCATGATAGTGACAAGCTAATTAAATATTGTCAAGGAATTCAAACAGGAAGTCCAATTGATTCAAATGTAACACCAATCCCATGGGATATGCCTGGTTATGTAGATAAAGTAATTATGGCAGCAGGAACATTCACTCAAGGTTCATCGATAGAGATTTCTTGTGATGGACCAATAAGAGACCCTTATATTGCATATCAACAAGGAGGATTAACTTATGAATATGGAAAGATTGCAGTTATGTATGCTGTTTCTAATATTTTAAAATAAAGTGCCTAATTTGGCATTTTTCTTTTTATATTTTCTATGATTTACTATAATTAAGTGTTATAATAATATATATTAGTCTATATAGGTGGTGAGATAATGGCATACGTTTCAAAAAATCATAAAAATGATCCTAACTTTAATAAAACTCAAAATATAAATAATAAAAATAAGCCACCATTTTCTTCTTCTTCTTCAATAAAAAGTAACGGATACAATAATAATGGATACAAAGCAATCAATAATTATAATCAAGTGAATAATGGAAATTTACAAAATAGACTAAATACTTTAAAAGAAAAGCAAAAAAAAGTAGCAGCAAAAAAAGCAATAAAAGCAGCAGCAACAGCAGTTAATCCACTTGTAGGAGGAGCAGCAGCAGAAGCTGCAATGAACACCCCAGCAGGAAAAAGAGTTCTAAATGCATATTCGAAAGGGGATTCTGCCTCAGAAAGTTTTAATAACGCAAAAAAACAAATAATAAAAGAAAAAATAAGAACAAAGATTATTATGTATGCAATTCCATGGGCATTAGGATTGTTTGCAATAATTTTTTTAATAATTCTAGTAGCATCTGTTTTTAAAAATGCAGATAGTCAAATATATAGTAATGAGAACAATGGTACAGTAGAGTCAGAATTGTATCATCTTACAGATAAGGAAAAAAATATATTTAAAGCTTATCCTGGATTATATGAAAAAATAACAAAAAAATCAAAAGAGATAAGTAATAAATACAAAATTGAAATTGATAGGTTTTTAATAATAGCAACTTTAGTTGCACCAATTGAAAATGGACTAATTCAACCAGTTGATGACGGAAGCTGTGGGGAACAGGAATGCTATTATTTTAAAGGTGAATCAAAAACATGGAGTGAATTTTTAGATTTATGGGGAGATCAATCAGAATTACTTGCGAAAATGCAAATTTTAACATTTGTAAATAAAGAATCTGCTAGAAGTAAAGGACTTACTTGTGGTAGTGAAGAAACAATGGAACAATATGCAAAAAATGATCTAGCAGTAAGAGAACATTATTTCTTATGGTGGTTAAATCCAATAAATTGGTTTAGTACTTTTAGGACAGCAGTAGATGCAGAATTAAATGCAAAATGTACTGAAGCCCCTAATGGGAAAACAATAGTACCTGATGTGCCAACTTTATCTACATCTCAAGGAATATATTATCTTTCATATGATGAAAATCAAAAAGAAGTGTTCGAAAAAGATTCAAATTCTGGTGGAGTTTATTTTTGGAATCTAGTAAATCCAAAGGGATTTATACACGAGTATTTAAAAGACTATTTGTCAAATGAATATAGTGAAGATTTGAATAAAAATTATGAAATAAATAAAGAAAAAATAGTAGATATAACAAATTATATTTATGCATATTATGAATCAATTAGAAAAGATTGTGAAGAACACAAAGTAATAGAAAGCACTATAGAAGAAATAACTGTATACAATCCACCTTCAAAGCAAGCAACATATGGTGTTCCTGAAATGCAAACGATTAATTTTGAAGATCAATATATTGGTGGAGTGATGCTTGCTGAATATAATTCGGGAGGGGAGGAAGCACTTAAAGCATTTGCAATACTTGCAAGAACAGAGGCAGTTGCTGTAGTAGGACTTGATGGTGCTAAACCAATTGAAAATAGTTCTAATGTACAAAACTATAATCCTAATTATAGCCCTGAAAAATATCCTAAAATTGCCAAAGCAGTTGAAGAAACAAGAGGAATAGTAGTAGGAAAGTTTGAATCTCCTAAAGTATGGCATACAGAGTATGATGCTTTTTGTCCAGTTAAAAATGTATTAGAGAATGGTTTCTATTATTTAGATGATGAGCAACAAAATCTTCCGATTAGTCCATCTGCATATGAAAACGTTGCTCACAAGGGGTTTATAAGCGCAGATAGTAAATATTTAGATTGCCCATGCTTTCAAAATAATCATTCGCGTCCACATGACCCTGATGCAGAGGATGAAAATACGAGATATTACCACTCAAACTCTGAGCCACCAACTTATTTAGGAGGAACCCCACCTCAAGAAACTAAGCCTGGATGTTGGACATTAAAGGGAAATACAAGAGTAAATGAAGATAATGAAACAGAATATGCCTGGAAGTATAAACCTAGTGGAGGACATGGTAGAGGAGCAAGTCAATATGGATTAACATATTTTGATGCATTTGGTTATGATCAAGATGCTTTAATAAGATTGTTCTTTAAAAGTGCAAATTTAAGAATGCTATCTAGCTCATTACCAGATGGAAAATGTGATAATATTCCATATTATGAAGGAGAAACAACAGCAGCTAGTTATAGCGGTGAATCTAATTATAATGAAGATGTAGGTGGAGTTCCTCTAAATATGTCACTTAAAGAAGCACTTTCAAAGGAAGGTCATACAATAAGTGATTTAAATAATTGTATAGGAACAAGAGTAGAAAGTGCAGGTCTTGGAACCCGTGAGGCAGTAGTAGAAGCTGGAATGGGACTTCTTGAATGTACTATGAATTTAACAGGTGGATTTACCTATCCATATGATCATAGAGGTGGCTATATAGGAGAAGGACTAAATCCTGATATCATAGGTAAAATGGGAGTTAATAGTAAATGGGGAGAATATGCAAGTTATGCTACAGGCTGTAGTGGTGGAGCACCATGTAGATTAGGACTAAATTGTGCTAACTATGTTCGTTGGTCAATGTGTAATGGTGGAATGGACTTATGCTCTAGAGGTTCAACATTCGCAACAGGAATGGCAGGCGTTAATTCAAATGAAAATTATTTTCCAGGAGCTATTAGAGTAAGGTTGTCCCCTTCATTTTCTGTACTTTCAGGATCTTTGCCAAACGCAAATAGAGAAAGTGTATTAGACATGATAAAACCAGGTGATGTATTATATTCTGATCATGGAGGATCAGGAAATCATGTTATGTTAATAGTAGGAACAGACTCAAGTTATATTACCATTGCAGAAAATGGAAGAAAAACAAGAAAAATATCTCACAGTGAATTAACCTCTGGAAATATGACGTATGTAGTTTTATTATTAGATGATTATTATGCAAATGAATCAAATAAAAACCATTTATCATATCCTGATATATAAAACTTATGAGGAGCAAATATGAAGAAAAAAATTATTATATGCATACTTTTAATAATATTAATGACTGGATGCAGTGCAAACTATAAAATTAAAATAAGTGACGGATTTGTTGAAGAAGCATTTAATGTTACTGAAAATAATATGAGTATTGTTAATATTAAAGATGAATCTGGAAGAAGTTTTATAGATTATTCAAAACTTTATGGAAATGATTACAATCTTTATACTAGTTTTTACAATTTGTATGCTGATGAAGGTTGTGCAAATAATTGTGATATATATGGAAAAACTTATATTAATAATGAATCAAATGTAGGATTTGAGCTATATCATAAATTTAAAATTGATGAATATAAAGATTCATCATTAGCAAATGAATTACTGCCAGGATTTACAGCATATTACGATGAAAAAGATTTAATAATAAATGGTGGTAATAATTGGAATTTTTTAGATTCTTATGAGTATTTAGATGAAATAACTATAGAGATTGAAACAGATTATAAAGTAAAAGAAACAAATGGTACAAAAAAAGATAATTCATATATATGGAAAATAAAAAAGAATAATACAAATTCTAATATTTATATTGCTTTAGATACAACTAATAAAAATGATAATAAGAAAGAAACAAAGTCTTTTATAGTATTATTACTATTAATAATAGCTATTTTAACAATTATTTCATATTTATATTTTATGAAAAATAAAAATCAAAAAGATATATAATAGTTTAAAAAAAAGCAAATATATGATATCATTTATAATGATTAGAGGATGTGAATTAATATGAAATTTAAATTCGTAGCAACACCAAAAGATGTTATGATTTTTGGCATTTTTGCGTTGTTTTTACTATACGTAGTTGCAATAGCAGTACTTAATATTCCACTACTTGCTGCTACTGGGACTTTTTATGGATTAAATCCAATAGAAGCATTTTCTCCTGAATATATTTCATACACTTTATTTATTTATCTTATTGCTTTGATTGGGCTTATATTAAGTGTTAATTCGTATTTCTTTGAATTTCAAGAAGGATTTGGACTAAAAATAAGTGATTCAAGCAGCGGAGGATATAGTAGTTGGGCAAAAGCTAAAGATATTAAAGAAGACAAAGGTGTAAAAAGAATTGTTGCATCAGCTTCAAAAGTAGATGCAGCAGGTACACCTCTAATTAGTAATGGTAAAGAATTATGGGTAGATGATGGAGAATATCATACTCTTGTAATAGGAGCTACTGGTAGTGGTAAAACTCAAAATACAATTTTACCAACAATTAAAGTTTTAGCCAAAAAAGGTGAATCAGTAATTGTTACAGACCCTAAAGGTGAAATATATGAAAAAGCAGGTGGATTATTAAAGAAAAATGGATACAAAATAATCCTATTAAATTTCCGTAATCCACAAAATGGTAATACTTGGAATCCTCTAGAATTACCGTATAGATTATATAAAAATGGTAATCAAGATAAAGCAATAGAATTACTTGATGACTTAGCTCTTAACATCTTATATGATGAAACAAATACTAATAGCGATCCATTCTGGGAAAAAACAGCAGCAGATTATTTTTCAGGTATTGCACTTGCAATGTTTGAAGATACTACTGAGGATAAAATTAACATTAATAGTATTAATATGACTGCAACTGTTGGAGAAGATAAATTTGGTGGATCAACATATATAAAAGAATATTTTAGTTATAAAGATCCTGCTAGTGCAGCTTATGTAAATGCAAGTGGTACTGTTATGGCACCATCTGAAACTAAAGGTGGAATCATCTCAGTATTTAAACAAAAAGTTAAATTATTTGCATCTCGTGAAAACTTATCTGAAATGTTAAGTTATAGTGACTTTTCTATGGATAATATTGGAAAAGAACCTACCGCAGTATTTATAATTATTCAAGATGAAAAAAGAACATACCATCCTTTGGCCACAATTTTAATTAAACAAATTTACGAAACTTTAATTGATGTTGCACAAGAAAACGGAGGAAAACTTCCATGTAGAACAAATTTCTTACTTGATGAGTTTGCTAACATGCCACCTTTAAAAGATGTTACAACCATGATAACAGCAGCTCGTTCAAGGCAAATAAGATTTACGATGATTATTCAAAACTTTGCACAATTAAATAAAGTATATGGAAAAGATGATGCAGAGACTATAAAAGGAAACTGTGGAAACATAATTTACCTTATATCAACTGAGCTAGCAGCACTAGAAGAAATTAGTAAGCTATGTGGTGAAAAGAAATCTAAAAAAGATGATAAGACTGCTTCAACGCCTTTAGTAACAGTAAGTGATTTACAACGTATGAAACAGTTTGATCAAATATTACTAAGATTAAGAAAAAATCCGTTTAAAACCTCTTTTGTACCTGATTTTAAAATTGATTGGGGAAATTCAGTACCAACAAAAGTAGAGTACCCAGTAAGAGAAAAAAGAAAAGTTGAAATATTTGATATAAGAGAATTCGTAAAAGAAAAGAAAAATCAAAAAATTAATGAAATGATGGCATCAATAGGGCAAGAATCATCAAGCGGAGGATTTAACACCCCAATAGGAGGAACAAGACCTACTTTTGCTCCACCAAATGGACTATTTAATGATTCGGTTCCACAAATGCCATTTCAAAGGAAACAACCTGAAATATCTGTCAATGACTTAGTAAAGAAAATTGATGAAAAACTTGCTGAAATTGAAAAAGAAGAGGAAGAAGCTAAGAAAAAGAAAGAAGCTGAAGAAAAGAAAAAAGACGAAAGAAAAATTTCTCCAGCTGATGAAACAAAAGAAATTATTAATAATATTGAAATAAATAATTATAAAAAAGATCAAGATCTTGAAATACCAGAAGCAAAAGTTGAAAACATACCTAAAAAATCATCAATTATTGATTATAATAAAGCAAGTAATGTTGAAATGTTAGATGATGACTTATCTCTATCAAGTGAAGAGATTGAAAGAAAAGTTAATGAAAAATTATCTAATTCTAAAAACAAAGTTGAAATCAATAAAAATATAGAAAAAGATATAGAAAATGATATTGAAAAAGATATAGAAAGAAAAATCAATGAGAAAATACAAAAAGAGATTAATGATAAATTAAGACAACAAATTGATGAAGCAATAGAAGAAAAAGTTGATGAAAAACTTAATAATTATAATTATGAGCCATATGAAGTAAATGATGAAGATGAAGAATTAATTGACAATTATAATAATAAAAAGAGTAATTTTAAGCCAACTTCAACTATTAAACTTGATGATGTTGCAGATGATGAAAAATTCTTTGATGATTTCTTTGATGATTAATTAAAGTGGGGTGAGGTAATGAAAAAAGTATTAATTTTAATAATGATTTTTTCAATATTTTTACCTGTAAAAACAAATGCAAATGAAACAAAAAGTGATACAGTTTCATTAAACAATTGTGTAGATGCTAGTTCTGCAAGATTTATGCTAGGATTACATGAAATTAAAGTAAAGTTTATTGCTATTGAATCAGATGAAATAATTAAAGATGATGAAACTGATGAAATAAATGAAAACTTAGTAAGCGATTATGTTTGTGAAATGCTAAAAAGTGCCAAACAAATAAAAATAGAATATGAGCCTAAAGCACCAAAAGAAGACAAATATGGAAGAATTCAAGCATGGGTATTTGTAGACAATGTATTATTACAGGAAGATTTAGTAAGTATAGGCTATGCTAAAATAATGTATATGGAAGATGACTATTTATATGCTAATAAATTAAAAGAAGCTCAAAACAAAGCAAAAGAAATGAATTTAGGAATATGGAAAGACAAAAAAGAGGAAGAAAATCATGTTGAACCTGAAAAAACTATTAAGGAAGAAAAGCCCAAAGGATTTTTTGAGTCAATAATAGACTTTTTTAAAAATTTGTTTAAAAGTTTATTATCGTTCATAGATGATTTAATTAATAACATATTGTAAAGGATTTAAAAATGAAAAATAATTATATAATCGTTTCAAATGATAAAATAACAATCGATACTCGAGTAAAAAAAATTATAGAAGAAAAAAAAATAACTGATTATGAATTGATTAAATATACATATCCTGATAATTCAATTGATGATGTAATAGAAGAATTAAATACTTACAATTTTTTAGCAAATACTAAAGTAGTTATTTTTCTTGAGTGTAGCTTTCTTAATAAAGAAAGCGATAAAAGTATAAAGAATTTAAAGAAATATCTTGAAATTCCATCTGAAAACATTCTAATTATGACAAATGATATTTTAAGTGATTCTAAAGATATTAAAGAATTGATTTCTAAAAATACAGAGGTATTGGATAATAAAATATCCTCAGAAGTATTAATCAAAAACAATTTGGAAAATTATAAAATGGAAAACAAGACCGTTAAATATTTAGCAGAGTATTGTTTATACAATAATGAAAAAATAATTAATGAACTTGAAAAATTAAAATGTTATAAATATAGTGAATCTGATAAAAATATATCTATAGAAGATATTAATTTGATTGTTATGAGAGATTATGATGATGATATATTTGATTTAGTTAATGCAATTGCGACAAGAAATAAAAATAAAGCAATTGACTTATATAAAAGAATTTCTAGAAAAGAAAAAGACTCAATAAATATTATCGCAAGTGTGTCTGGAAGTATAAGAAACTTATTTAGTGTAAAAATATTATTAGAAAGAAAAACAAAACCAAATGAAATATCAAATATTTTAGGAATCAAGCCATATGCAGTTCAAATTGCATCTGAAAATTGTAACAATTATAGTAAAAAGAAATTATTATATCTTCTTGATACATTAGCAGATATTGACTATAAATCTAAAAGTGGTAATGGAAAAAGCAATTCGTTATTTGAAATGTTTCTACTAGAACTATAGGAGGTAGTAAAATATGTTGAAAAAAGCAATATCATTTTCAATAATAATATTATTATTATTTTTAGCATATCAATATGGAATAAATTTTCTAAAGAAGAATCATACAATTAGCTATTCAATAGAAAAAGAAGAAAGTTTTAAAATTGAAGAAAATTATATTAAAAACTCAAATAATGATTATTATTTGATAAAAGTAACTAATAATGATAAAAATGAATTTATTTTTGATATTAATAATTTATTTAATAAACAAAAGCAAATTGTAGAAGATGTATCTGTATATGAAGATAATGGTTGGTATTGTTTATCATTAATTTATAAAAATAAGAAAAAGTCTTCAATTCCTTTATGTGAAAAAGAAGGAACTATTTATTCATATAATTATGCAAAAAACAATATTAATTTAGATGATTTTATTTCAAAATTACCAAATATTGAGTCAGACGGACAATATAAAGATGCTGGAAATAGTGGAAATGGGTTTAATAAAGGTTACTTAGATGATGATGAGACAATGATTTTTTACAAATATAAAAATTTATCAATAATAACCAATAAAATTGAAAACAACGTAAATTTTTCAAGTGAAGATCAATATAAGAATATTTTAGGTTCTGCCGTAGGGAAATTTTATATAATACCAAAATATACATCTAATGCGACTGTAAAAGAATATATTAAGTATGACTTTGAAGCAAATACTAAAAATATTATTTCGTTTAATGCAGAAATATCAAAACAATCTTCTTACATTAATGGTGTATATGAAGGAAAATTATACATATTCGATAAAAGTACATTAACACAATACGAAATTGACCCTTATAATGACAAAACAATTGTTACTGGTAATAAAGATAAAGATGCAATAGCAATTATAAATGGTGAAGAAAAAAATATTTCAGTATATGAAATGAATGAGAAAAATATAGTTTTTACGCCAAACTTAGATATATATAGCAAAATAAAATATGATAGTATTTATCCTTTTGATGAATTTGCTATTTATACAAGTAATGGAAATATGAATAAAGTTTATAATAAGTATCCAGATAATTCGATAGTACTTATTAATGATTCAGATGTAAAAGAAATAAAAGCAACGAATAATAGTATATATTATATTAAAGATGATACTTTGTATAAATATAATAAAAATGGTATTTTTGTAATTACTAAGTCAAACGAATTGAAATACAATAATGAAAATATTTATGATATATTCTTAAATAATTAAGTACTAAATAATAGTACTTTTTTTCTTTATGCTCTTTATTATAATAAAAAAATATTGTATACTAAATAATATAGGGTGATAGTGATGATATTAAAGAAACCATATGCATTTTTAATAAAGCATTTTAGAATAATTCATGCTTTTTTATTAGTATTTGCATCGTATTTAATTTATAGATCACAAAATATAGCATCTTCATTTGATAGATATATAAATAATAAGCAAAGAATAACATCAATAATCAATGATTTAGATGGTATTGTTAATGTGATGATGTATATTATAATTGCTTTAACTATAATAATTATTTCCGCAGTTATTTATTTGCTGAAATATAAAAAGAAACCAATTATTTTTTATATTTCAACAATTGGAATTTATATAATTGTTTTAATTTCTTATATATATGCATCAACATTCTTTGAATCATTAAGATTTGAAACACCAGACTTAAGAATTGTTAATATATTAAAAGATGTATATCATGTAATAGTATTAGTTCAAATACCAATAATAGTTTTATTTTTTATTAGAATGGTTGGATTTGATGTAAGGAAATTTGATTTTAAAAAAGATTTACTTGATTTAGGAGTAGATGAAAAAGACAACGAGGAGTATGAAGTAAGTTTTGAACTTGATAGAGATACAATCCAATCATTTGTTAAAAAAAGTATTAGAATGAGCAAATATTTTTATAAAGAAAATGGATTGATATTTAGAATTATTGAAATAGTACTTGCTGTTTTAATATTAACATTTGTAATTGGAATAATATCTTCAAGAGAAGTAATTTATAAAGAAGGACAAACATTTGAAACAAATTATTACAATGCTAAAGTTGTAGAAACATACAAAACGTATAATGATTCATCAGGTAACAAGATTAGTAATAGTTTCTTTTATGTTATTGCTAAAATAAAATATAATAATATTACATCTAATGCATATACAATAAATACAAATAATATAATGTTATCATATGGTGAGGAATCGGTTAAACCAACTTCAGAATTTAATAATAAAATAACTGAATTTGGAGTTAACTATAATGGACAAGTATTAAATCCTTATGAAACAAGAGAATTTGTTTTTGTCTTTGAAGTCCCAAAAGAGTATTATGAATCTAATTTATTAATAAAATATTTATATAATATTAAATTTAAGAAAAATAGTTCAGAATCTGAATACGAATATAGAAAAATAAAAGTAGTTCCTAAAAAAATTGATAATAATAAAGAAACAATATCAACTAAATCATTAGGTGAAGAATTATCGTTTAATGGAAGCTTATTAGGAGATACAACTATTAAAATAAATGATATAAAGATGAATGATACATTTTTCTACAATGTAACAAAATGTATAGGAAAAACATGCGATTCGAAATTAAATACAATAACTTCAAGACAAACAACTCAATTTGATTTAACATTAATGCGAATTAACTTTAATTTAAAATTTGATAGAGATAAATTGAGTGAATATTATAATAATTCAAAGTTTATAGAGCAATATGGAAGTATTAGATTTGAAATTGATGGTAAAGAATATAACAACAGACTATCATTAGTAGATGTTACTCCAATTAAAACTAATGATTATGTATTTATTGAAATTAGAGACAAAGTTAAAAATGCTGATAAAATTTATATGGATTTTACAATAAGAGATAAAGTTTTTACATATATACTAAAAGATAATAAAAAAGAAGAAACAAAAGCTGAATAAATCAGAAATCTTCTTCTTTTTATTTTATACTATATGTGATAGAATTAATTTGTTTTGAGTAAAATTTAATATTAGTAGGTGAATATAATATGATAAAAAAGCTATTAAAATCTGTAAGAGAATATAAAAAATATGCAATATTAACTCCATTGTTTGTAACATTTGAAGTAATACTTGAAGTTTTAATTCCGCTTTTAATGAGTAAAATTATAGATGATGGATTTGGAGCAGGGAATATGTCTATAGTGTACATCACAGGACTTATACTTATTATTTGCTCGATAATATCACTTGCATGTGGAATACTATCAGGAGTGAATGGTGCTAAAGCATCAACAGGATTTGCAAGTAATCTAAGACATGATTTATATCATAAAGTTCAAGACTTTTCTTTTTATAATATAGATAAATTTTCTACAAGTAGTTTGATTACAAGATTAACTACAGATGTAAGCAATGTACAATTTGCATTTCAAATGATAATTAGAATTGCTGTAAGAGCTCCTTTGATGCTAATAACTAGTGTTTTATTTTCCTTTTTTATTAGTCCAAAACTTGCTTTAATTTACTTACTTATTGTACCAATACTAGGAATTTCATTACTTTTTATTGCAATTAAAGCACATCCAATAATGAAAAGAGTGTTTGAAACATATGATGATTTAAATAATGTGGTTGAAGAAAACGTAAATGCTATTAGAGTAGTAAAATCATTTACCCTAGAAGAGGAAGAAGAAAGAAAATTTAAAAATGTTTCAAAAACTATACATGATTTATTTGTTAAAGGGGAAAAAATAATTGCATTAAACAGTCCAATTATGCAATTTTGTATGTATTTATCTATCATGCTAATATCATGGTTTGGAGCACATATAATTGTAAATACTGGTGCAAGTGAATTAACGACAGGAAACTTAATGACATTATTTACTTATACTATTCAAATATTAGGAAGCTTAATGATGCTTTCAATGATATTTGTTATGATTATTATTTCAAAAGCTAGTGTAGAACGTATAGTAGAAGTTTTAGATGAAACTCCTGATATTACTAATCCTAAAAATCCAATTACAAAAGTATTAGATGGAAGTATAAAATTTTCAAATGTATCTTTCAGCTATGTTAAAGATAAAAATAAAGAAGTATTAAAAAATATAGATTTAGAAATAAAAAGTGGTGAAACAATTGGTGTTATTGGTGGAACAGGAAGTGGAAAATCTAGTTTTGTTAATTTGATTCCACGTTTATATGATGTAACCGATGGTGATCTTTTAGTTGGAGGAAATAATGTAAAAGATTATGATTTGAAAATACTAAGAGATGAAGTTTCATGTGTTCTTCAAAAAAATGTTTTATTTAGTGGAACTGTAATAGAAAACATATTATGGGGAGATGAGAATGCTTCTTTTGAAGAAGTTGTAAGGGTATGCAAATTAGCCCAAGCAGATAGTTTTATAAACGAATTAAAAGATGGATACAACACTTTTATAGAAGAAGGTGGAACCAATGTATCTGGAGGTCAAAAACAAAGATTATGTATTGCAAGAGCTTTACTAAAAAAACCCAAAATTTTAATATTAGATGATTCGACAAGCGCAGTAGATACAAGAACAGATAAATTAATTCAAGATGCTTTTAAAAAAGAAATTCCAAATACAACAAAAATAATAATTGCCCAAAGAATCTCAAGTGTTGAAAATGCAGATAGAATAATAGTACTTGATAACGGACAAATTAGTGGAATAGGTACTCATAAAGAATTATTAAAGAAAAATAAAATATATAAAGAAGTATATGACTCTCAAGTAAAGGGAAGTGATTAAAAATGAAAGATAAGCATAAATTTGAAATAAAAAAAGGAACAATAAAAAGATTATTCTCTTATCTTGGGAAATATAAATATAAATTGTTAATAGTATTTGTATGTATTATAATCAGTGCGATTGCTGGTGTTTTAGGATCGTTATTCTTACAAACTTTAATAGATGATAATATTTTACCAATGTTAGAAACTAATTCCAATGATTATTCACCATTGTTGAATGCAGTATTAAAAATGTCATTAATATATGTTGTTGGTATTATTTCAACTTATACTTATAATATTTTAATGACTATAGTTGCTCAAGGAGTATTAAGAGACATAAGAGATGAAATGTTTGTTAAAATGGAACAATTACCAATAAAGTATTTTGATACTCATACTCATGGTGATATTATGAGTAGATATACAAATGATGCTGATACTTTAAGACAAATGATAAGTCAAAGTATTCCAAATATGATTTCTAGTGTAATAACAATAATTGCAGTTGTAATATCTATGTTTTATTTAAATATTTTATTAACATTATTCGTTTTATTATTTTCAATAATTACTATATTTGTAACAAGAATTATAGCAAGAAGAAGTGCAAGCCACTTTATAAAAGGTCAAAAAAGTTTAGGAAAACTTAATGGATATGTCGAAGAAATGCTAAATGGTCAGAAAGTTATTAAAGTATTTACTCATGAAAAAACAGCAAAAGAGAACTTTGACAAATTAAATGAAGAATTGAGAAATGACGCATATAATGCTAACAAATTTGCAAATATTACAATGCCTGTAGCAGGAAATTTAGGATATTTAGAATATGTACTAGTAGCAGTTATAGGTGCGATATTAAATAGTAGCGGTAGCAGTTTAATATCTATTGGAGTAATTGTATCATTTTTGCACCTAACAAGAAGTTTCCAACAACCTGTTAATCAAGTTACAAATCAACTAAATTCAATAATAATGGCTTTAGCAGGTTCATCAAGAATTTTTGAAATGATGGATGAAGAAAAAGAACAAGATAATGGCTATGTAACACTAGTAAAAGTAAAAGAAAAAAATGGAAAATATGTTGAATCAAAAGATGGATTATGGGCATGGAAACATCCTCATCATGATGGGACTTTAGAATATGTTTTATTAAAAGGAAAAATAGAACTAAATGGAGTAGATTTTTCATATACTAGAGGAAAACAAATCTTATATAATATTTCCATGTATGCTAAACCTGGACAAAAGATAGCTTTAGTAGGAGCAACAGGTGCTGGAAAAACTACAATAACTAACTTAATTAATAGATTTTATGATATAGAAGATGGAAAAATAAGATTTGATGGAATTAATATTAACAAAATTAAAAAGCAAGATTTAAGAAGAAGCATAGGTATGGTTTTACAGGATGTATTTTTATTTACTGGAACTATTAAAGACAATATTAAATATGGAAACCCAAATGCAACAAACAATGATGTAATAAATGCATGTAAACTTGCAAATGCACATGATTTCATAATGATGCTTCCAAAAGGATATGACACTATGCTAACTGGTAATGGTCAAGAACTATCACAAGGACAAAGGCAATTATTATCAATAGCACGTGTTGCAATAACAAATCCTCCAGTAATGATTTTAGATGAAGCTACAAGTTCTATTGATACAAGAACAGAAAAAATAGTACAAGACGGAATGGATAAGTTAATGGAAGGAAGAACAGTATTTGTAATTGCTCATAGATTATCAACAGTAAGAAATTCAAAGGCAATAATGGTAATGGAACATGGTAAAATAATTGAAAGAGGAAATCATGATGATTTAATAAAGCAAAAAGGAGAGTACTATAAGCTTTACACTGGTGCTTTTGAATTAGAATAGAAAGATTTAAGATAATCTTTCTTTTTTTGTTAATAATTTTAATTTAGTTGACATAAAATGGAATATATTATAAAATTATTAATATGTGATGGGTCTATAGCCAAGTGGTAAGGCATGGGACTGCAACTCCCCGATCGTTGGTTCAAATCCGACTAGGCCCTCCATAATGAATTTTGCTCAAATATCAAATATTTGGGCTTTGATAAAAAGCTAATCCAAATGGATTAGCTTTTTTTATAAAAAGAAATGTGTTACAATATATATGTCACTAAAAAATATACAATTAATAGGAGTATATTTTATGAAAGTAATAATAAAATTCCTTTTTTTTACTTTATTTATTTTTGCTATAACAAGCTGTAATAAACATAAAATAGAAATGATTATTCCAGAAGATATATCCGCAGATGAATTATTAAAAATATATTTTGATGGATTTTATTATGTAGAACAAAATAAAATTGTAAGTGTGTTTCCAGATTTTATGAAAAACATTAAAGAAAATGAATTTTCACAAGTTTTGTTGGAAAAGAATAATAATGATATGAAAGACGAATATGGTGATAATTTTCAAATATCATACACAATAGTTGATAAAGAGAAAACATCTGATGTAGTATTTGAAAGTATAAAAAAATACGTCAAAAATTACGAAAATTTTGTTGAACCAAAAGAATGCTACTTGCTAAATGGCATACTAGACATCAAAGGCTCAAAAAAGACGTCTAGCATAATATTTAACGGAGAAATTGCTTATTGTAATTTTGATGGAAAATGGAGATTAATAAATGGATAAAAGTAAAATAAAAGAGAAAGGAATGATTATATGATATTTACTTTTAATAAACTATATACTAATAAGGAAGAAGTAGAAAAGCATGAATTAAATACACCATTTGAAACAGCAGCAGTACTTGCAAATATTTTATGTAGCTACAATAAAGAAAACAAAAATAATTTTTATGAAATGTTACAGGTTCTTATGGGAGATATTCAACCTATATCTAATTTATTAAAGCAACAAATCGATGATAGAATGAGTCAAAATAATAAAATGGATTATATTGGCGCTTCATATTTTAAAGGTGCAACAGTTGAAAATAACTACACACCAAATGTACCTTATGAAATTGAAATAAAGGAAAATCCATATTCATATGATAATGAAGGATATGCTAGATTATTTTTAAAAAGTGCTGGAGCTGATAGTGAAAGACCAGTAACTTTTAGAAAAACAAAAGAAGGGAAATGGTTGCTTTGGAGTGACTCAGTATTAGGACTATTAGCTGATATTAGACCAAAGAAAAATGACAATCCATGGAGTTAAAAAGAAGCTCAAATTTAGAGCTTCTTTTCTTATAAAAAATTATTATATTTATCGTAAAAACTCTCTTGAGTTTTTATTGAACTTTTTCTTTTAATTTTTAATACAACTTTTATATGTTCTTTATCTTTGTCAAATTGAACAATATAGTTTCCGTCAGAGTCATATAAGAAATACAAGTATTTTTTATATGACTCTTCTGGCTCTAATTTATCTGCATAAAAAACAGATTCATCAAAATAGCCAGCTACTTCATCTAATTCCTGTTTTGAAGGACCATAAATAGTATAATCATAAATATTTAAAATATGTTCTTCATCGCTTTTATTTTTAATTGTTACTGGAACTTTAACTACTAATTCATTAAAATAGTTTGAATACTTATTAGTAATTCTTTCAAAACTATAAGAACTGCTAAATACTATTTCTAAATCATCAAATTCAAATAATTCATTTGTAGTAAAAGTATTATTTAATTCTTTTACATCGATTTTAGGAAGCGAATCAAAAAAGACAACTTTTTCATTCTTACTGAAGAAAAGTGAAATCATAATTGCTTGTTCTATGATAAGCAAAAATATTATTATGCTAAGAATAATAAAGCATCTTTTATAATAAATATTATCATTTTTCTTCCTATTTTTCTTTTTTTTATTGCTTTTTTTATTCATAGCAACACCTCGAGTGATACTATAACAAAAAAATTAAAAAAAATCTATTTTTTTTGGGAAAAAAGTCTATAAACATCTAATAATTATATTGAGGAGGTGAATAATGAAAAAATATGAATGTGTCTTACAAGATGGTCCAAAGGATTGTGGAATTTGCGCACTACTTACTATCATAAAAGCTCATGGTGGGTTAGTTTCAAAAGAATACCTAAGAAATCTAACCAATACGACTTCTAATGGTGTAAATGCTTTTCAATTACTAGAAGCTGGTAAGAAAATAGGTTTCTATACACAAGGGGTTAATGGTGATGTTTTAAAAATAGAAGATAAATATTTACCTTGTATTGCACATGTAATAATCGATAAAAAATATAAACATTTTGTTGTAATTCATAAAATAGATAGAAAAAATAATAATGTTATTATTGCTGATCCATCCAGAGGAATAATAAAGATAGATATTGATAAGTTTAAAAGTATTTCTACAAATAATTATTTATTTTTTATACCAAATAAAAATATCCCAATAATGAAAAGTAATAATTTAATAAAGAACAAAATAAATGAATTTATAAATAATAATAAAAAAATACTTTTAACAATTCTTTTCTTTTCAATACTATATACAATTGCAAATATTGTATTATCATTTAATTTCCAATTTGTAATCGATAAGGCAGTATCATTTTATTCAAAAGAAAATTTAGCGATTATAATAATGATTCTATTAATAATCTATCTATTAAAAATTATTTTAGAATTTTTTAGAGAAAGATTAATAAATTTTATAGGAAACAAAATTAGTTTTATATTAATTAACGATTCATTGAATCATATTTTATCACTTCCTATTTTGTACTTTAAGAATAGAACTACTGGTGAGGTTTTATCAAGAATTTCTGATTTGGATGAATTGAAGGAAATAATATGCTCTTTTGTTGTTACAGTTTTTGTTGATTTATTAATAACAGTATTTTCAATAATAGTATTATTATGTATTTCTACAAAATTATCATTAATATTAATAATTGTAATTATATTTTATTCAGTTATAACAATAATATATAATAGGTTACTATATAATAACATTAATGATATAAAAGAAAAAAATGCTTTAGTAAATTCAACTTTAATTGAAACAATAAATGGAGCAAATACTATTAAAGAGTTAAACATACTAGAATCATTTAAAGAAAACTTTTCAATTATCTATAACTCATATTTAAATACTAGTTATAAATTAAATGAGAGACTAAATAAAAAACAACTTATAGATAATATTGTTTTCAGTATAATGTCATTACTGATACTAAAGTTTGGAGGAGAGTTAGTAATCAATAATGAACTAAAACTATCTAGTTTAATATCTTTTAATAGCATAGTGTTATATAATCTATCTTCGATAAAAAATTTATTAAATTTTGATATTTTAATAAAAAAGACAAAAATAATTATTGAAAGAATTAATGAATTACTAAATATAAAAGAAGAAAAATTATATTTTGATCTTAATCCAATAAAGAATTTATGTGGTTCTATACGAATTAATGGATTATCGTATAAAATAAATGACATGACTATTATCAATAACTTTAGTACAACAATAGAATTAGGTAAAAAAGTACTAATAACAGGTAGTTCTGGATGTGGAAAAAGTACTTTGGCTAAGATTCTATCAGGTTTTCTTGAGGTAAAAAGAAATAAAGTGTTTATTGGAAATAATGACATAAATGATTATAATTTATGGAATTTAAGAGAACAAATAACTTATGTTTCTCAAAACGAATATTTATTTAATAGCTCTTTATACGAAAATATTAACTTAAAAAAAACACGTGATAAAAATAGAGTAATAGATATTTCTAAATGTATGTTGATTGACGAAATTGCTTCTAAAAATAAAAGCGGATATGAAATGTTACTTGAAGAAAATGCAAGTAATATAAGTGGAGGAGAAAGGCAAAGAATAATACTTGCACGAACATTTTTAAAAAATAGTAACATATACATTTTAGATGAAACATTTAGTGAAATAAACATTGACAAAGAAAGAACAATATTGAAAAATATTTTTGAAAAATTTAAAGATAAAACGATAATAGTTATTTCTCATAGATATGATAATAATGATTTATATGATGAAATCTACAATATGGAGAATTATGGAAATAGAAACATTTCAAAAGAATATTAAAAACATTGATATAGATTTAAAACCGTATTTAATAGTGGTTGCTATTCTTTTAAGTACATTATTTTTATTTGTATTATTTAATAAAGGCTTTTCTGATTATTTTCTAGTAACTTCAAAAGTTAAAAATAATAAAGTTATTATAGTTGTTGAAGATGAAAAATTGGAAAAAATTGTTAATAGTCAAAATTTGATTATAGGAAAGGATACATTTACTTACAAAGTTGAAGAAATCAACGATTATATATACGAAAATATTTTGCTCAAAGAAGTAACAATCGAAATAAAAGACTTAAATGAGGACAAAAAAATTGAAAATAACATATTAAAGCTAAAAATAATTACAGGTAAAACAAATATTTTAAATTATTTAATAAAACTAATTAAGGGGGAATGAATTATTAAAGAAATAGGAAAAGAACAACTAGAAAATATAAATGGAGGAGGACTTTCACTTTTAGGAATTGCAGGAATCGTTTCAGGAGCAGTATTTTTAATAGGAGTATTTGATGGTTATGTAAGACCATTGAAATGTAACGAATAGATATGGAGCATTTAAATAGAAATCAACTTTTAGATATAGATGGTGGCTTTTCTCTTTCTGGAACAATAATTAATGCATTTTCTAATGGAATTAAAACAATACTTGAAGTTGGAAGAAGCTTAGGAACAGCATTAAGAAGAACGAAAGAGGATAAAATGTGCAGTCTATAGGTAAAAAAATATTAAAAAACAAAAAAATAATAATGCAAATAATATCTGCTCCCATAGCCATTTATATAGCTAATATATTAATAATTACTTTATTTCGATTAGGTAATTATTTAGGAACATTTTTAAGAAATTTATATTATATTGTAGTTTGTTTGAAATAGTACCATTTAAAATGGTACTATTTTTAATGATATAGACAATAATAAATCGTTATTAAATCTTGTTTTTCTTTTTTTATACTAGTATAATTATCTTATGATAGTAGGTGTGATATGAGAAATATTTATACAGGTATTGATCTTGGTAGTGATAGAATTAAAATTGTAGTAGCTGAACTAATTAAAGATAAATTTCAAGTGTTAGCATCAACTAGCGTTAAGTCTTCAGGAATAAAAAAGGGGCTAGTTGTAGACAACGAAGTAGCTCTAATGTCTTTAAATAAGGCTATAGACGAGATTGAAAAAATATTAGGCATAAGAATTGATAAAGCAATAGTAACTGTTCCAGCTAACAATAGAAGCATTAAAGTGGTTTCTGGAACAATTGACACAAATGGTGCAATAAATGGTAAGGATATTGTTTCTGTTTTGCAAACATCTGCTGAAGGACAAATTGAAGATAACAATGAATTAGTGTCAATAATTCCAATAATGTTCACTACAGATGAAAATAAATATACGAAAGACCCAATTGGTATAACTGCTGATAAACTATCTGTCAAAGCACTTCTAGCAACAGCACCAAAAAAGCAGATATATGATTATTTAAAAGTTTTTAATGATGCAAATATAGATGTTATAGATATAACATTTAATTGTATTGGGGATTATTACGAAGCACACGATAAAGATACTGATGAATCTATTGGAGCAATAGTTAATATTGGACATGAAAAAACGGATGTTTCAATATTTAATAAAGGTATTTTAATAAAAAATAATATATTTAATTTAGGAAGTAAAAACATAGATAATGACATAACATATATTTTTGGAACTGATGCGAATACGTCTAGAGAATTAAAGGAAAAATTTGGACAGGCTAATAAAAAAATAGCAGATGTTAATGAAGTGTTAGAATTTGAGCTAGACAATGGAGAAAAGAAGTCAATCAATCAATTCGAGATTACAGAAGTTATTGAAGCAAGAATTATGGAGCTATTAAATCTTGCTAAAAAAGAAATTAATGACTTAACAAAAAGAAAAATTAGTTATATAATTGTAACAGGTGGTATTTCGGAGTTAATGGGATTTAACTACGACGTAGAAAGTGTTTTTGGACTTGAAGCAAAAGTATTAAACATTACAAGTATGGGAATTAGAAATAATATGTTCTCTAGTTCTATCGGAATAATAAAATATTTTCATGAAAAAATGCAATTGAGACAAAAAGAAATATCATTAATAGATAAAACTAAAATAAATGAGATTGAGCAAGGGAAACATAGTATGCTTGACTTTTCTGAAGATACATTTATTAGTAAAATATTTGGATATTTTACTGATAACTAAGGAGGGATATAGATGTTTGGTGGATTAGAAATGGACCAACTAGCCAAAATTAAAGTTATTGGTATAGGTGGCGGCGGTGGAAATGCCATTAATAGCATGGTTGACACAGGAGTAAAAGGCGTAGAATTTATTGCTGCAAACACAGATTTGCAGGTTTTGAATACATCAAAAGCAGATGTTAAGATTCAACTTGGTAAGACTGGATTAGGAGCAGGTGCTAAGCCTGAAATAGGAAAAGAAGCCGCAGTAGAAGCAAAAAAAGAAATAGAAGATGCATTAAAAGGTGCAGACATGGTTTTTATCACTTGTGGAATGGGTGGAGGAACCGGTTCTGGAGCTGCTCCAATAGTTGCTGAAATAGCTCAAGGTTTAGGTGCTCTTACGGTTGCAATTGTAACAAAACCATTCACTTTTGAAGGAAGAAAAAGAATGGAAAATGCATTAGTAGCAATTGATGAACTAAAAAAACATGTTGATACTTTAATTGTTATTCCAAATGATAGATTAAGAGAAATAATAGATAAAACAACTCCAATGTTAGAAGCATTTAAAGAAGTTGATAATGTGTTACGTAGAGGAGTACAATCAATAACTGATTTGATTGCAGTTGTAGGACTTGTTAACCTTGACTTTGCAGATGTTAAGGCAGTTATGGAAAAATCTGGAAATGCAATAATAGGAATTGGTATTGGTATGGGTGAAGAACGTGCTATTGAAGCTGCTAAACAAGCAGTATCATCTCCACTTCTTGAAACTTCTATTTCTGGAGCAACAGATGCTATTATAAATATAACAGGTGGAATGAATTTAACTTTGTTTGAAGCTGAGCAAGCAGCAGAAGTAGTAAGAGCAGCATCTAATACTGATATAAATACTATTTTTGGTTCAGTAATAAATGAAAATTTAACTGATGAAGTAATAGTAACAGTTATTGCTACTGGTTTTGATAAAAATAAAGAACAAGAGCAACCACAACCACAGCACAAACAAACTATAGCCCAAGCTAATCCTACAGTACAACCAATTAGAAGAACAAGAAGTGAATCATTAGTTCAAGAACCACAAAAAATAGAAAAATTGTCTGATGATGACAATGATGGTGATGATAGTAAATATGATATTCCATCATTCTTAAGGCCAAATTATTAGAAATCGAAAGATTTCTTTTTTTATTTGTATTTATGTAAAAAAAAGATTAATTGTGTTATAATCAATATGTAGACTGGAGTGATAAAATGGCAAAAAGAAAGAAAAGAAGAAAAAAGGATAATGAAAAATCACTTGAATTAAGACCAGAAGTATATGGTGTAATATTAATATTACTTTCAATACTTTCTTTTGGTGCTGGTAAACCACTAGGCTTTATTGGAAAAATGGCAAGATGCTTTGCGGTTTTTCTATTTGGTTCATTTGATTGGTTATTTATAGCAACAATATTTTTTATTGGAGTATTTTTACTATTTAAAGGAAGTGCACCATCATTTTGGTCAAAAAAATTTATTGGATTATTATTCGTTGCAATAGGATTATTAGTATTTGCACATATTAAATATATAACTAATATAGAAGGAGGAGTTAGCGCAATTTATGACACTTCTATAAAAGATTTAACAGAAACATTTGAATTAATAAAAAGTGGTGCTAATTTTACTCCTCCAGGTGGTGGAATAATTGGCTGTAGTATTGCTGTAGCATTTAATATGCTATTCGCTATTACAGGGACAAAAATAGTATCAGTTTTATTTATAGTAGTTGGTACTTGCTTCTTTACTGGATTTTCAATTAGAGAATTTTTTGATACTGCAACAGAAAAAGGTAAAAATTTAATTTCTAAAGAAAAGAAAGAACACAAAGAAAATGAAGAAGAAAAACAAGAGGATGATGAATCTGTTGTAATTATAAATGATACAAACGAGCCTAAAGAACAAAAAACAGAGGAACCAAAATTAGTAATATCAAGTATAGATGAATTAAAGAAAATGGATAAAGAAGTAAAAGAAGAAAATATTGAAAGTCTTTTAACAGATGAGTATGTGGATGAACAAAAAAATGAAGATTATGTAAAACCTTCAAATTATAAACTACCAACATTATCTCTTCTTAAAGATGTTGATAAAAAGAAAAATGGTAATAATCAAGCAGTTATAGAAAAGAATATAAACATCATTGAGAAAACACTTAGAGATTTTGGAATAATAGGAAAAGTTGTAGAAGTAAATTCAGGACCGGCTGTTACTCAATATGAAATGGAGCTACAAACAGGTACTAAGTTAAGCAAATTATTAAGTATTAATAAAGAAATATCTTTGTCTTTAGCGAAAAAAGATGTAAGAATTGAAGCACCAATTCCAGGAAAAAGTACAGTAGGTATTGAAGTTCCAAATGAAACAGTATCTCCTGTTTCCTTAAAAGAAATACTTGAAAATGTACCACAAAATAAAGTAAATAGTAAATTATTAGTAGCACTTGGAAAAAATATAATGGGTAAAGCAAAATTTGCTGAAATAGACAAAACTCCACATTTACTTGTAGCAGGATCAACAGGTTCAGGAAAATCTGTTTGTATAAATTGTATAATTGCTTCTATTTTGATGAGATGCAAACCAGATGAAGTAAAACTAGTTTTAGTAGACCCTAAAAAAGTAGAATTATCTATGTATAATGGTATTCCACATCTTTTAATGCCAGTTGTAACAGATGCTAAAAAAGCTAATGTAGCATTACAAAAAATGGTTGATGAAATGGAAAGAAGATATGACGAGCTAGAAGAAAAAAATGTAAGAAATATAGCAAGTTATAATGAATGGGTTGATAAAGAAAATGCAGTTAGAAGTGATGAGGATAAAATTAAGAAAATGCCTTACATCGTAGTTATTGTAGATGAGTTAGCTGACTTGATGATGGTTGCAGGTAAAGAAGTTGAAGACTCAATTATGAGAATAACTCAAAAAGCACGTGCTGCAGGAATTCATTTAATTGTTGCTACTCAAAGACCATCAACTGATGTTATTACTGGAGTTGTAAAAGCAAATATTCCATCGCGTATATCATTTGCAGTTTCAAGTGGAATTGACTCACGTACAATTTTAGATGCTGTAGGAGCAGAAAAACTTTTAGGAAAAGGTGACATGCTATTCTTACCAATGGGAGAATCATCACCAGAAAGAATTCAAGGAGCTTATGTATCTGATGCGGAACTAGAAGCATTAGTAGACTATACCGTAAAACAACAAAAAGCTCAATATGAAGAAAAATACATGAATCTTGAATCTGCAAAAGAGCAAGGAAATGCTGGAGGGGAAGTACATTCTCCAAATGAGGAATATGATGATCCGTTATATGATGAAATAGTAACATATGTAATAGAAAGCCAAAAAGCTAGCGCATCTTTATTACAGAGAAGATTTAAGCTAGGATATAATAGAGCTGCAAGAATTATTGATCTATTAGAAGAAAGAGGAATAATTGGAGCTCAGAATGGTTCTAAACCGAGAGAAGTATTAGTTAAATTAGATGGAACTAACGAAGATGAAAATGTGTAAAATGGCTAAATTATTTAGCCTTTTTTGACAAAAGGAGGTTTATATGTCAACACCACATATCGAATCAAAAAAAGATGATATTGCAAAAGTAGTTTTAATGCCAGGAGATCCATTACGTGCAAAGTTTATTGCTGAACATTTCTTAGATAATTATAAATTAGTAAATTCAGTAAGAAATATGTATGGATATACTGGGTATTACAAAGACCACAAAGTTACAGTTTTTGCATCAGGAATGGGAATGCCTAGCGTAGGTATTTATTCGTATGAGTTATTTAAATTCTATGATGTCGATACGATTATTAGAATTGGATCAGCAGGAGCTTATACAGACAAATTAAATCTATATGATGTCTTTTTAGTTGAAGAATCATATTCAGAATCATCCTATGCAAAAACTCAAAATGGAGAAAATAGTAATATTTTATTTCCAAGTAAAAAGGTTAATGATAAAATAGAAACAATTGCTAATGAATTATCTATCCCTATAAAAAAAGGAATAGTACATAGTAGTGATGTCTTTTATAAAGAAAATGATAATTTTAAAGAATTATACGAAAAGCATAATTGTCAAGCAGTAGAAATGGAGACTTTTGCATTGTTTCATAATGCAAAAGTATTAAATAAAAATGCAAGCGCTTTAGTGACTATTTCAGATAGTTTAGTTACAAATGAAAAGACTACTAGTGAAGAAAGAGAAAAAAACTTTACAGAAATGGTTAAATTAGCTCTAGACACTGCTATACAATTATAAAAGTTAAGAAAAAGACCATAATAATATAGAGGTGATAAAGTGGAATATATCAAGAAAAAGTTACCATCGTATAATCTTCATATGATTAAAACAGAAAAATTTAAAACTACAAATATTGAAGTGCTTTTTTGTAAAGATATAAAAAAAGAAGAAGTAACAATTACAAATTTTTTAACGTCTATAATGCTATATTCTTCAAAAAAATATAATAATAGAATAAAACTATCTCATAAAGTCGAAGACCTATATGCGGCTAGAATTTTTACAAATTGTTATAGAATTGGTAACCAATACACGATTGATTTCACAATGAAGATATTAAATGATAAATTTAGTGAAGAAGGACTATTTGAACAATCAATAGAATTACTTAAAGAGATTATATTTAATCCAAACGTTGAAAATGGATTATTCGATGAAAAGAGTTTTAATATCGTAAAAAATGACGAAAAATCGCAAATTGAAAGACTTCAAGAAGATAGAAAAAGATATGCTGGATTACGTTTACTTGAATTAACAGATAGTGATGCTGACTTTGCTATTAATTTGAAAGGATACAAAAAAGATTTAGATAAAATAACAAGAAATAATTTATATGAATATTATAAAAAGATTATAGAATGTGAAAAAATAGACATTTTCGTAATTGGAGACATTGATTTTGAAAAAGTTGAGAAAATAATATCAAACAATATTAACTTTCCACTAATGAGAAAAAAAGATGATTTTAAAATGTATAAATGGAAAGAAAAAAAAGAGAAAATAAATGAAATAATAGAAAGTGATGATACAAATCAAGCAAAGTTATCAATCGCTTGTAGAATGGAAGATATAACAGAATTTGAAAGAAATTATGTATTGAGCTTATATAACATAATTTTGGGAGGTTCATCTGACTCAAAGTTTTTTAAAAACATTAGAGAGAAATTTTCATTGTGCTATTATATTTCATCAAGTCCACTTAGATTAGATAATTTACTTACCATTTCTTCAGGTATAACCAAGGATAACTATTCTAAAGTTATGATTCTAATCAATAAGGAAATGGATGACATGAAAAAGGGAAACATAACTGACGAAGAGATAGAAAAAGCAAAAAAGTTTTATTTGACTTCACTTGAAGAGATAGAAGATAATCCATCACAAATAATTAATGTTTATTATTCAATGGATAAATTTAACATTGGAAATATTGAAGAAAGAAAAAATAATATCTTAAAAATCACTAGAGAAGATTTGGTTAAACTTGCTAATAAGATATCTATAGATACAATTTTCTTATTAGGTGGTGACAAAAAATGAAAAATCAGCAGATTAAAGGATTAAACATTAATGTTTATACAGAAGAATTAGTGAATGGATTAAAAATAATTCTAATTCCATTTTCTGATAGAAATAATTATTATATTGAATATTTAACTAAATATGGAGAAGAAATAACTGAATTTAAATCTTTGAGTAACAATAAGCGTATTAAAGTTCCTTATGGAGTAGCTCATTTTCTCGAACATAAAATGTTTGAGCAAGAAGATGGTATGGATCCTTTTTCTTTTTATTCGAAAAGCGGTGCTGATGCAAATGCTTCAACAGGTTACAAAACAACTTCGTATACATTAGAGGGAGTTACTGCTATAGAAGAAAACTTAAACTATTTATTAGATTGTGTTAATAGCCCATTTTTTACTGATAAAAACGTAGAAAAGGAAAAAGGAATAATAATTGAAGAATTAAATATGTATAAGGATCAGCCTGAAAATAAACTTTATGAAGCAAATAATAAAGCAGTATTTTTCAAACACCCATTTAGAAGAGATGTAGGTGGAACTCCTACAAGTGTTAGAAAAATTACTAAAGAAACATTATATGAATGCTATAATACTTTTTATCAACCAAATAATATGATACTTGCGATTGCAGGAAATTTTGAAATAAATAAAGTACTAAAAGTGATAAAGTCAAATGAAAAATTAAACGCAAAAAAAGGAAAACAAGAAATAAAAACTTATAAGATTAAAGAGCCAATAGAAGTAAGAAAAAAAGAGACATCATTAAAAATTAAAAATCTAATTCTTCCAAAGTTTGTATTAACTTTTAAAACGAAAATAGAACTAAAAAATGGACTTGAAAAATATAAAACTGCTTTATGTACAGATATTTTATTATACATTTTGTTTGGAATGTCATCTGAATTTAGAGAAAAAATGCTTGAAAAAGAATTATATAGTTTACTATATTCTTCATCAGTAATTGTGGATGATTTGTTTTTAATTGAATTTGTAGCTGAATCTAAAAAACCTTTAGAGTTTAGACATGAAATATTAGAACAATTAAAAAATACTAAAATTTCAAAAGAAGATGTTGAAAGAGTTAAAAAAGTAAAAATATCAATAGAAGTTATGGAAACAGACAAACCATATAGAATGTTGGATATGGTTATGGATCAATTAACTGAATATGGTGAGATTATTTACAATAAAATGGATATTATTAGGAATATTACCTATGAAGATATAATTGCTGTTAGAAATAAGATCAGCTTTGATAATTACTCATACACAATAGGATATCCAAAAAAATAGTTATAAAAGAAAGATGTGGATTTATGCTAATAGAAAATAAAAATGTATTTTTTAATTTGGATTTAATAGAAAAATTAATTAATGACGGGAAAGTGGTTGTCTTTACATTAAATAAGTCAATGGGTGGAAAAGAAATAATAAGTTGGAACACTGGTAAACGATTTTTTCCTAAAGAAATGAGTGAAGAATCGCTTAGGATAGGGTACTTATTAGAAAATGCAAGAAAAGTAGGCCTTGATGATTTAGCAATGCCAGATCAACCATTAAATGACAAGTTAATAGAAGATTGTCACGAACTGACAACGGAAGAAATAATAGGATATTACGATACAGAAATTGCAAGAAAGCAAGGAACTTTGTGGAATGTAGATAAAAATTTTAATGCAATATTCATGGCTAAAAATACTCATGATGAAGTTTTAAAAAAAAGTGGTAGAAATGTTTCGCTAGTTTTTCCTTGTGCTGATTGCGCCGTTGTAAGATTTTATGATCCAGAACATGATGTAATAGGTATTACTCATTCAGATGCAGTTCATACTGGACAAAAAATAATTCCAAAATGTGTTCTATATATGAAAGAAAAATTTGGGACAGATATAAGCAAATTGCAAGTTTTTGTAGGTGCTTTTGCATTTGAAGGCTGGACATATGATAAACTACCAGACTTTGCAAGTGAAAAAGACAAAGATGGAAAAATTATTGGAATTAATAGTGAATGGGAGAAATATATTGTACCAGATAAAGGAAAGTACTTAATAAATTATGGTGATAAAATATTTGATCAATTATTGATTAGTGGTATAAACATTGATAATTTATACATAAGTCCAGATAACACCCTAACAAACGATAATTATTTTTCTAATTCAAGAAGTTTCAACTCTAGAATAGATGGAATAGCTACTTATAGAGAAGGAAGAAATTTAGTAGGAATAACTTTCTCAAAAAAGGAAATAATTGATTCTATGAAAAAACAACATATAATAATGAAGTAGAGGATTATAAAATGGATTATACATATAATATTTTAAATGAAGTATATGAATGGATGATTTCTAAAAAAAAGAATGTTGAAGTTAGAATTCTAAAAGAAAAATCAAAAATGATTCAAGAAAATGATTATATAACTTTCTATAATCAAGATGATAAAGAAAAGTTTGTAAAAGTAAAAGTAATAAAAAAAGAATTGTTTGACACGACAGATGACTTATTATCTAGATATAATGTAAATAGAATAATGCCAAATCATACTGAAAAAGATTTAAAAGAACTATTAAAAAACATTTATGGAGACAAATTAAATCAAGAAAAACTAGTTGCGTTTGAATTTGAGTACATAAATAGCGATTTAGATATAAAAAAATAATAAAAAAATAAACTAAAAAATATTTTTTTAGTTTTTTTTATGCTATAATAATATAGAATAGGTGAGAATAAAATGGATAATTTGGGAAATATAGTTGATATTGATGGAAGTTTTGTAATTTTAAAAATTGGTTTTGATGTGTCAAAATATTCTAATTTAATGAACGTTCATGTTGTTTTTGATGATGGTTCAAAGAAAATTATAGGTGAAATTTTAAAAGTTACTACAGAAGAATTGATGGTAGGTATAGTAGGAGAAATAAACGATAATAAGTTTGTTCCTGGAATTAGTTCTAAGCCTTCTTTCGCTTCAAAAGTGAGAATAGTAAACATGCAAGAATTGTCATTAATTTTAGGCCCTTCTGAAATAGAAGATAGCGATCATCTATATTTAGGAAAATCTTCTGTTTACAATAACTACAAAATCCATATTGATGTTAATAGCTTTTTTAGTAATCATTTTGCCATTTTAGGAAACACAGGAAGTGGTAAAAGTTGTACATTTGCTAGAATAATTCAAAATATTTTCACAACCTCAAAATACTTACCAGTAAATGCTAGTATATTTGTATTTGATGCCTATGGTGAATATAAAAATGCTTTCTCATTTTTACACCAGTTTAATCCAAGTTTAAACTATAAATCTTATACTACAAACTTGCAAAAATTAGATGGTGAGTTATTAAGAATTCCACTCTGGCTTCTCGACGTAGATGATATTGCATTACTATTAGGAGCAACAGAGTCAAGTCAATTACCAATAATAGAGAAATCATTAAAACTTGTTCCAATATTAAAATCAACTGATGAAAATTCAACAATACTAAAAAATGATATTTTAGCAAGAGCAATATTGGATATTTTACAAAGTGGCAAAGATTCAATTAAAATAAGAGACCAAATTACTGCAGTATTATCAACGTTTCATACTGAATTGTTAAATTTAGATAGTCAAATAATACAACCTGGATATGTTAGATCATTAAAACAATGTTTATATGTAGATAATTCAGGAAAAATGCAAGAAATGGAATTGGTTGTTAACTTTATTCAAACTTTTCAAAGCGATGGACTTGAAATACCAAATCCTAAAGGAAATGTTATGTATGACTTGTCAGATTTAGAGCAAGCCCTTGAATTTGCACTTATATCTGAAGGAGTTTTAAAAAGTGATAAAGTATTTGATTATGCTAATATATTATCAGTAAGGTTACATACATTAGCTAATGGAGAATACAAAGAATATTTTAAATATCCTAATATGGTTACAAAGAGTGGTTATGTAAGAGATTTAATGACAATTGACTCAAATTCAAAAGCACAACTTATTGGATTTAATATCAACTATGTAGATGATAGAATTGCAAAATCAATGACAAAAATAATATCTAAAATGCTTTTCGATGTTGCTGTTAATAGTGATAATAGAGGAAAATTTCCATTCCATATTATAATAGAAGAAGCTCATAGATATGTTCAAAAAGATATCGATTTAGAATTACTAGGATATAATATTTTTGATAGAATTACAAAAGAGGGAAGAAAGTATGGTGTAATACTTGGATTAATAACACAAAGACCTAGTGAACTAAGTGAAACAAGTATTTCGCAGTGTTCTAATTTTATAGTACTTAGAACACTGCATCCAAAAGATTTGCAATATATTAAAGAGATGGTTCCAAATGTAACAGATGAAATATTAGCGATTTTAAAAACATTGCAACCAGGAAGTGCAATAGCATTCGGAAGTGCATTTAGAGTACCAGTTTCAGTAAAAATAGATTTACCAAATCCACAACCATATAGCTATAATAGTGATATAGCTAAAATATGGTATGCATTAAATTAAAATAATGCTTTAAAAAGAAAAAAATATGTGTTAGAATAAAAATGTATAAACTATGGAGGAATAATAATGGCTTTTAATAAATTTTTAGGAAAATTTACAGGAAACAATAATGATGACAATGATGATTCTTTAGATGAATTAGAAAATAATGATACTTTAGGTGGCATGGTAAAAAAAGACAATACAATGATTCTTTTGGAACCACGTGCATACTCTGAATCACAACAAATAGCAGATTATTTAAAAAGTAATTCTTCAGTTGTTGTAAATTTACGTAGAGTAACACCAGATCAAGCAAAAAGAATTGTAGATTTCTTAAGTGGTACAATTTATGCAATTGGTGGAGATTTACAAAAATTAGGTGGAGGAATATTCTTATGTACTCCAAATACAGTAAATGTTGAAGGAAAAATTAGTGACGAAGGCTTAAAAGGAAAAGATGCAAAACAAGCTAACAACAAAGTAAAAGCTCAAGGACAAGAAGAACAAGAAGAAGACGAATTTAATTGGTAATATAAACTCATATTAAAAAGCAGGTGATATAATATGGACAAGTTTACAGTAACCGAAAAAGGTTATAGTATAACTGAAGTAAACAAATTTATAGAAAATGTTATAAGTCAAACTGAAAATATGCTAGATAAAATGAAAAAGCAACAAAGAGAAGTAGAATTACTAAAAAAAGAAATAGAAAACTATAAAAGAATTGAAAGTGATTTGAAATCAGCTTTATTTAGAGCAGAACAATCTAGCAATGAAATAAAGAAAATGGCTTATGATGAAAAGAATACAATTATAGAAGATGCAAGAAGAAATGCTTCACGTATTATAAATGATGCTTTATTAAGAGCTGAAAAAATTGAATTAAAGACTGATACACTTGAAAGAAATATGAGAATTTTTAAGAAAAAATTAAAATTAGTTGTAGAACAACAATTATCTGTCATAGATGAAATAGAAGAGTTAGATTTAAAATAACTCTTTTTTTTTCAATAAAAAAGCTTTGATTATTTATTAATCAAAGCAAATTTTATATTATTAAAAATTATTCAGCCTCAGGATTTACTTTATCAGCTTTTCTAAAAGTTCTAATTTCCTTTGCACTCATTCTTACTCTAGTACCATCTTCAAGTCTAACAACTTGTAAATTTAAAGCTTGAGTACTATTTGTAGTATTTAAAGCATGAGAACGAATTCTTTTACTTTTATTTGGTTTTCTACTAGATATATTTATAGCCATAATAAGACCTCCCTTAAAATAAATTACTTGCTAGATAACTTTATCATAAATTTTAGTTTTAGTCAAATGTTTTAAGTACATTTGTGTTATAATACGATTAGGAGGGTTGCAATTATGTATACACCATTATATGTAAAGAGTAATTATTCATTCTTATCAAGTTTAGTAAAAATTGATGAATTAATTAAAAGTTCTTTGGATAAAAAGATCAAAAGTATTGCATTATGTGATGATAACATGATTGCGACTATGTATTTCTATAAAGAATGTATTAAAAATAATATTAAGCCAATTATTGGAGTAAACGTAAAGATAGACAATCAAGATGTTTTGTTCTATGCTAAAAATTTTGATGGATATAAAAATCTATTAAAAATAGTAACAGAAAAGGACAATTTGAATAATGAGATTATAAAGAATAATAGTGAAAACATAATTAGTATAATTCCCTACAAGAGTATAGATTTATATAATAATTTGAAATCAATATTTGGAATAGTATATATTGGAGTTTCAAATAAAGAAGAAGAATTCTCTGCAAAAGAAATAGATAATAATATTACTTTTATTAATGAAGTTTTATATATTAATAAAAGTGATAGTAAATATTTCCGTTATGCAATAATGATGAGAGATAAGAAAAATGTATTAGACGATATAACATATAGTGATAATAACAATTATTTATTAACATACGAAGAAGCAAATAAATTAGTTAGCAAAAAAGTAATAGATGAAACAAATAAAATTAGCGATATGTGTGATGTTAAATTTATTGAAGGGAAAAATAGAATACCACACTACGAAAATAAGTTTAATCTTTCGAGTAATGATTATTTAACTAAGTTAAGCATACAAAGCCTAACATTAAGACTCCAAAATGAAGTGCCAGATGAATATAAGAAAAGATTGCTATATGAACTTGATATAATTAATAAAATGAACTTTTCAGACTATTTCTTAATAGTATACGACTTTGTAAGATATGCTAAGAAAAATAAAATATTAGTAGGTCCAGGAAGAGGTAGCGCTGGAGGAAGTTTAGTCGCATACTCGTTAGGTATTATTGATGTTGATCCGATAAAATATGATTTATTATTCGAAAGATTTTTAAATCCAGGAAGGGTAACAATGCCCGATATTGATATAGACTTTCCAGATTTATATCGAGATCAAGTAATCAATTATACCAAAGAGAAATATGGAATAAAAAAAGTAGCAGGAATAGTAGCAGTAGGTACATTAAAAGCTAAAGCAGTTTTAGATGATGTAGCAAGAATTTTAAAAATTGATTCTACAAAAGTTGATAGATTAAAAAAATATATTGATCTTAATTCTAAACTAAAGGATCTGTATACAAATAATTTTGATTTTAAAAACATTATCGACAATGATGATAGGTTAACAAAATTATATGAGATTTCACTATTTTTTGAAGGATTTCCAAGAAATACAACAGTACATGCATCAGGAATAGTAATATCAAAAGATGACTTAGATGATATAGTTCCATTAATTAAACAAGAAGATAGTTATATAGCATCTTATGAAGGAGCATATTTAGAAGAATTAGGACTTTTAAAAATGGACTTTCTTGGAAATAGTAACCTTACAATAATAATGGAAATATTAAAAAGTATCAAAGAAAATGAAGGAATAGATATTAACTTTTTAGATATTCCACTAGATGATAAAGATACACTTAACTTATTTAATAAAGTATTTACAAATGGTATATTTCAATTTGAAAGTGACACAATGAAAAACTTATTGAAAAGACTTAATGTTACAAACTTCTTAGACATTGTGGCAGCAGATGCTTTAGTAAGACCAGGACCTGATACCACAACATATATTGAAAGAAAAAAATCTAATACAAAAATAGACTATCCAAACAATGAATTAAAAAGAATATTAGAGCCTACTTATGGAGTTTTAGTATATCAAGAACAAATCATGCAAATTGCTAATGTTATGGCAGGATTTACTTTACAAGAAGCAGATATCTTAAGAAGAGCAATGTCAAAAAAGAAAAGAGATCTTTTAAAAGTACAGGAAGAAAAATTCATAAATGGAGCAATAAATAAAGGATATGAATATAAAATTGCAAAGTCATATTATGATGACATATTATCTTTTGCTGAATATGGCTTTAATAAATCACATGCAGTAGCATATTCTATGATTGCTTATAAAATGGGGTATTTAAAAGTACATTTCCCAAAATATTTTTACTTGAATTTGTTAACAATGATAATTGGAAAAGAGTCTAAAACATCATTAATAATTAGAGAAGCTAGAGCATTAGGAGTTGAGTTCTTATTACCTAATATAAATAAAAGTACAGAAAAGTATGAAATAACTGATAAAGGAATATTATTTCCACTTTCTATGATAAAAAGTATTGGATTAAACACTGCAAGAGAAATTGTAAAAATAAGAAAAGATGGTTTTAAGAATTTATTTGAATGCTTAACAAAATTATTAGAATTAAATATTAATAAAAAAACAATAGAACTACTTACATATGCTTCTTGTTTTGACTGCTTTAATTACAACAAAAAAACTATATTAGAAAATCTTGATAATTTACTTACATTTGCATATGTATCAAAAGGACTTCCTCTAGATATGATAGAACATCCTAAAGTAGATATAAAAGAAGAATATGATCAGGTTTATCTAATGAATAAAGAAAAAGAAATATTTGGCTTCTATTTAAGTTATCATCCTACATCAAAATATAAAGAAATTTATAAAGTATATAATTTAAATGATGTAAATAAATATATTGGTAGAATAATAGATACTATAGCAATGATTGATAAAATTAAAGTTCATAAAGATAAGAATGGAAAGGAAATGGCTTTTATTACGGGTAGTGATGAATTTGATTCAATAGAATATATATTCTTTTCTTCTGTGTATGAAACAATTAAAGAGATAGAAAAAGGTAAAATTCTTTTAGTACAAGGAAAAGTAGAAAAAAGAACAAATATACAAATTATTGCAGAAAAAGCTAAAATAATTGGGTAAATAATTAATAATTGTGATATATTTATATATGTATATGGTTGGTGGTGAATAAATGAACATACAATTTATAGTTAATGACTATTTACTAGCATGGAACTTATTATTTAGACCTTCGATTTCCGAAGAAATACAAAAGCTTAAAGAGCGTTTATATAAAAACTATTCTAAAGAATATATGAAATTAAAAAATGAAAATGTTGAAATAATGAAATATACAAATGACTTTATTCCTGATGATGATTTAATATATAACTTTGTATTTGAAAGTGAAGAATTCAAATTAGTAAAAAAACAAACCGATAAATATAGAAGATTTTTGATGAAAATATGGGATTCTCATCAAAAAGTAATTCAATCATCTTTGAAAGAATTATTACGATTTAAAGTAGAAGATAATTACCAAATACTTGTAATTCATCCATATTTTGATAATGTAGAATTTTTAAAAAAGAATCCTAAGAAAAACATTGCATGGGGAAAAAGAGAAGATACAGAGGATGGATTAAAAGCCGTAATGAGAGTACTTTTTACTGCCATAAAATATGAACTAAATGATTACCAAGAAAATAATAGAGAAATCGTTACCGCAATAGAAGATCTTCTTGTAACAAATGAAATATACACAAGAATAGTAGGTTATTCTAAATATGATGAGGGAATAAAAAGACTTAAATTATTAAAAAAGCAATTATATCCATATTGGTTAATGTATCAAGGCGCAGATAGAGAAGAATTAGTAAGTTACATGATGAGAGATAGAATGCCATTTGATATAGATAAATATCCAATAGAAAAAGGACTTAGAAAAATAGATTTGAAAGAATTTATTGACTTTTGTTGTAATAATCAAAAATATATAATAAAGTTAAATGAACTTGATAATTTATAAATAACAGAGAGGTAAAATATGGACGAAAAAATGCGTAAAATAATGACTAAAATCAACTTGAATGAATCATATTTCACTCTCTTTTCTAATGCAAAAATATGCAAAAATAAAACAGATGAATTAAATAATATTATTTCAATAGATATATCAAATGATGGTGATATATCTTATGAAATGTATGATGAACTTGTTGATAAATTTTCATCTTTTTTTGATGAAGCTAAAGTCAATTTAAAAATAATAAATAATATAGATAAAAGTGATAATTTTCAAAAAAACTTTTATAAAATCATAGATAATAATTATGAAGAATTACCTAATATCAAAGCTTTATTAGAAAAAATAGAAATAGTAGGTAATACAATAAATGTCAAAGTAGTTAATGAAAGAGAAAAACAAGATTTAGAAGACGACTTGATGAAACTAAAAAAATATCTTTCCTCTTATGGTACTTCTTTTAATTCCTCAATTGACATAGATGACAATATTAGAATAGAAATAGAAGAACAAATAGATAATGAATCAGTTGAAATAATGAGTAAACCTTATGTTCAATATGAACCAGTTAAAACTAGTTCTTTTCCTAGAAGAAGAAAAAAAGAAGTAGATGAAAAAACAATATTTGGTAATCTTATAAAAGATGATGAAGCAATTACAAAAATAAGTTCAATAGTTGGAGAAAATAATGATATTGTAATAGAAGCTAAAGTATTTGGAACAGAAGAATTTATTCCACAAAGCAAAGCTTTTAAAATACTAACATTAAAAGTTAGTGATGGAACAGATAGTATTTTATGTAAGATTTTTGTAAGAGATGATGAATTATATGATGAATTAGTTAAAAAGACAAAACCAGGAACATGGATAAAACTAAAAGGAAGTACAAAATATGATGAATACTCAAAAAATGAATTAGTACTTACTGCATATGACGTCTATGAATCAACAAAGAAAGATAAGAAATTAATTGATGATGCAGAAGAAAAAAGAGTAGAGTTACATGCACATACCATGATGAGTCAAATGGATGCAGTAACAAAATTAGATCTTGATAAGCATACATGTGAATTAGTAACAAATGCAATAGAAATGGGCTATTCTGCAGTCGCAGTAACAGATCATTCGGGCTGTCAAGCATTTCCAATTGTTTACGAATTAATAACATCATCAAATAAAGGAAAAATAAAAAAATTAAAATCACAAAAAGAAGAATTAGAAACAAAACTACAGCAAGAAGAAAATGAAGAAGAAAAAAAAGTTATAGAAAATGATTTAGAAAGTGTAAATCAAAAAATAAAAGATTTTAAAAATTTTAAAGGAATATATGGAACTGAATTAACTCTAGTAGACGATACAGTTAATATAGTTTTAAGACCAACTGACTTAGATCTTTTAAACACAGAATATGTTGTATTTGATACAGAAACAACAGGATTTAATGCTGCTGGTGGAGATCAAATGATTGAAATTGGTGCAGTTAAAATTAAAAATGGTGAAATAATAGATACATTTGATGAACTAATTGATCCAAAAAGACCAATACCAAAGAAAATTACTGAATTAACTAATATTACTGATGAGATGGTAAAAGGTAAAGATAGTGAGGAAAATGTAACAAAAAGGTTCCTTGAATGGACAAAAGATAGTCCTATGGTAGCACATAATGCAAAATTTGATGTTTCATTTATTGAAATGGCTATGAAAAAATACAATCTAGGAGAATTTAAAAACACTGTAATTGATACATTAGAATTATCAAGAACACTTGATCAAGGCTTTGCAAGACATTCACTTTCTGCACTTGTATCAAGATACAATGTTGAGTTTGATGAAGAAGGACACCATAGAGCAGACTACGATGCATTGGGAACTGCGAAAGTATTCCATAAAATGCTTTTAAAATTAGTAAATCAGAACTTTAAAACAATTTCTGATTTAGATAGATTAATATCAAAAGATGAAATACATAAATTTGGAAGAACATTCCATTTTAATGCAATAGCATTAAACAAAAAAGGACTAAAAAATCTATTTAAAATTATTTCACTTGCAAATACTGTATATCTATATAAAACTCCTAGAATACTAAGAAGTAAGCTAGAAGAATTAAGAGAAGGGTTATTAGTCGGAAGCGGATGCTATAATTCAGAAGTCTTTATCGAAGCAAGAAGTAAAGAAGGAGAAGAACTTACTAACATAATTAATTTCTATGATTATGTAGAAGTGCAACCACCAGAAGTTTATAATCATTTAATACAAACTAGTGATTTTAAAGATGAAAATGAATTATTAGAACACATTCAAAAAGTAATAAATGCAACAAAAGAAGCAGGAAAAATAATAGTAGCAACTGGGGATGTTCATCATTTCTACAAAGAAGATAAGATATATCGTGAAGTAATAATTAATCAAAAGGTTCCTGGAGGTGGAAGACATCCTCTTGCAAGAAAAGAAATAACAGAGATTCCTTCACAACACTTTAGAACCACTAATGAAATGCTTAATGACTTTAATTTCTTAGATAAAGATTTAGCATATGAAATTGTAGTAAAAAATACAAACAAAATTGCTGATATGGTTGAAGAATTTGAAGTAATACCAGATACTGGAGGAATTCCTTTTTCACCTCGTGTAAAAAGTGATGATGGAAATAGTTATCTAGATTGTCCAAAAGTAGTTACAGATTTAGTATTTGATAAAGCTAAAGAGTGGTATGGAGATCCACTACCATATAATATTGAAGAACGTATAGCAAAAGAATTATATGGTGATATTGTATACAATATTTATAGTGAAAAAATTAAAAATGAAAATCCTGATATTAGTGATGAAGAGTTTAATAAATTAGTGTTTAGAGAAGTACATAATACAGTTATTAGTGGATTTGATAAAGTAAAAGAATTAGTTAGTGACTATCTAAATAATAATTGGAATACTTTAAGAGAAAAATGGAAAGATGATGAAAAAGAATTAGAACTTAATGAAAAAAATTTAAATAAAAAATTAAAAAGTATGCTAGGAGGAATTATTGGTGGAGGATTTGATCCAATATACCTAATTGCTCAAAGACTAGTTAAACACTCAAATGATGATGGATATTTAGTTGGATCTCGTGGTTCTGTTGGATCAAGTTTAGTAGCAGGTCTAATGGGAATTTCAGAAGTAAATCCACTACCACCACACTATAGATGTACAAATTGTAAGAAAAGTATTTTTGAAGATGAAGGAGGATCTCCTCTTGGAGCAACTTATTTATCAGGATTTGATTTACCAGATAAAAAATGTCCAAATTGTGGAACATCTATGCTTAAAGATGGACAAGATATTCCATTTGCAACATTCTTGGGATTTAATGCTGATAAAGTTCCAGACATAGATTTAAACTTTAGTGATTTGAATCAAGCTTCAGCTCATGAGTATACAAAAGTATTATTTGGAGTTGATAATGTTTATCGTGCTGGTACTATCGGAACAGTTGCGGATAAAACTGCATATGGTTTCGTTTTGGGCTTCTTTGAAGATAAAATAATGGATATAATTTCTGAAATAGCAAAGAGCCTTGATAAAACAGTAGAAGAATTATTATCAGTAGAAAAAAAAGAAAAAGTTAATATAATTGCAAGAAAGTTTTTATTATTACAAGAAAAAATAAAAAAAGAAGTACCATCTAATATTGCAGGTCAATTTGATGAAATGGTAAGAAAAGTAAAAGAATATTCAAATATCAGAAGTGCAGAAATAGAAAGAATATCACTAGGTTGTGTTGGAGCAAAAAGAACAACAGGACAACATCCTGGCGGAATAGTTGTTGTACCTGATTATAAAGACGTATGTGAGTTTACACCATTTCAATTTCCTGCAGATGATCCAAATAGTGCATGGAGAACAACCCATTTCTCATATCATGCAATTGACCAATGCCTTTTAAAACTAGATATATTAGGTCATTCCGATCCAACTCAGTTGCGTATGATTCAAGATTTAACTAAAACTGATATATTAAAAGTACCAATGGATGATAAGGAAACAATGAGTATATTTTCATCAACAAAAGCCTTAGGAGTTACAACAGAACAAATTTTAAATAATACAGGAACATTAGGTATTCCTGAATTTGGTACTAATTTTACTATTTCTATGGTTGAAGATACAAAACCAAAAACGTTTGCAGAATTAATTAAAATATCTGGACTATCACATGGAACTGATGTTTGGACAGGGAATGCTCAAGAATTAATTAGAAATAATATTGTTCCATTTAAAGATGTTATAGGTTGTCGTGATGACATTATGGTATATCTAATTTATCATGGACTACCTCCAATTAAAGCATTTAAAATAATGGAATTTGTTCGTAAAGGAAAAGCAAGTAAAGATCCTAAAACATGGGCAGAACATAAAGAAACTATGGAAAAAGCTGGAATAGAATCATGGTTCATTGACTCTTGTGAAAAAATAAAATACATGTTCCCTAAGGCTCATGCAGCAGCATATGTTACTAGTGCATTTAGAATTGCTTGGTATAAAGTTCATATGCCAGTATACTTTTATGCTTCATGGTTAACTTCAAAAGCAACTGATGTAGATGTTGAAGTTATGATGAGAGGATATAATGATATAAGAGAAAAGATAATTGAAATACAAACTAAAGGATTTGATGCAACAAATAAAGAAACAGGACAACTTGAAAGTCTAAAAGTTTGTTTAGAAGCAACAGCAAGAGGAATTAACTTTGTACCTATTGATTTAAATAAAAGTAATGCAACTGTCTGGGGAGTAAAGGATGAAAATAACATTTACCCACCATTTTCAGCAATAGATGGCCTAGGTGATACCGTAGCAAAAGCAATTGTGGAAGAAAGAGAAAAAAGACCATTTACAAGTATTGAAGACTTACAAAAAAGAGCAAAAGTTTCCCAAACTTTACTAGATAAACTTAAGAGAATGAGAATATTAGATAATCTTGATGAATCTGATCAATTATCATTATTCTAAAAGAGCCATTCTCTTTTTTTGTTTACTAATTAATAACTTTATGATATAATATGTTGAAATTAAAGGGGAATTTATATGAATAAGTATTTTACAAACCATATTAAAGATAATAAATATTCTTATATTAAAGACCTAAACCTTTCAGAAGATGATCTTCAAGTTAAAAAAAATGATATTGAAAATATTGAATATGATGAAAATGATGATGAATTTAATAATGAATATGATGATTTTGAGAATGGATTAAAAATCTATTTAAAAGAAATAAGTAATTATAAAGTCATGACTAGTGAAGAAGAAATTGAATTAGCAAAAAAAATCGAGAATAATGATAAATTAGCCGAAGAAGAATTTATAAATAGAAGTTTAAGACTGGTTCCAAAAATAGCCAAGAGATATATAAATAGAGGATTAGATCTACAAGATTTAATTCAAGAAGGAAATATTGGATTATCTAAGGCAGTAAAAAAGTATGATTATAGAAAAGGATACAGATTTTCTACTTATGCAACCTATTGGATAATGCAATCTATTTCTAGGGCAGTTTATTATAAAGGTAGAACAATTAAACTTCCATTACAAATTAGTGAGAAAATAGTTGTAATGAATAGATATATGAACAACTATTATGCTAGATTTGGAAAAGAACCAGAAAGAGAAGAAATAGCAAAAGAACTTGATATTTCTCTTGAGGAAGTACCTGTTCTACTAAGTTGTAGAGAAAGAATTGAAAGTTTAAACACTGAAATTGAATATGGAACAGAAAATGTTTCGGAAAAAGAGTTATTAAATTCTATACCAGATGAAAATATAAATATCGAAGATGAGATTATATCAAAAATAGATATAATTGAAAGATTTAAAGAAGTATTTAAAACATTAGACATTCCTCAAAGAAATTTAGAAATGTTATTAATGAGAGTAGGAGATAGCCAAACTGATTCACAGTCATATGAAGAAATTGGGAAAAAATTTGGCATGACATCTGAAAGAACAAGACAAATAATAAAACGAACTCTAACTATTCTTAATCTTCCAAATAATAAAACATATGTTGAAAATTATATAAAAGGTTTTCAAGAAACTGAAGAAAAAGATAGCGGTGGATTTGCTGAAAATGGCAATGAGGAACTAAAACAATTAATAGATAAAGTAAAGGAAGAATGTAAGCTAAGTGATGTAGAAATGAATGTTTATATAATGAAACTTGGCTTAGAATATGGTAAACCAAATAGTTTTGATAATATTGCAAAACAACTAAATATAACAAAAGAAATTGCTAAAAAAACATACAATAAAGTATCATTTATAATTAAAGAAAACCCTGTTGCATATACAATTATAACTGGATATATTTCAAAATTAAGAGATGAGAAGAAAAAAGTAATAAAAAATAAAAATTTAAATATTATTGAGGAGATTTTTAATAATCCAAACTTAAACAAGCTTAAAGATTATTCAAACATGACAAAAAAAGAATTGGAAATAGTATCACTTAGGTATGGTTTAATAAACTATAAGTATATTGAAATCAATAAAATTGCTGATTTATATGAGACACTACCACAAAATATTATTTATATTTTAAATAAAGCAACAAAAAAAATATATGATAATCAACAAGCATTAAAATTATTTAATGATATGGTTTTAAATGATGAATCATTGCAAAAAAATGGTAATATTTCAAATCAGAAAACATTAGTTAATAAAAGATTAGGTTGTACAAAAGAAGAATTAGAATCTGTTTTGGAATGTCTTTCACCATTAGAACTGATGCTATATTTAAGGGTAATAAAAAATGATCCAACAATAATAAATGAAGAAAAAAAGGCTTTTGAGAATATAATACTAGTAAAATTAAAGGAAGCATTAGTAACTCAAAGATATAAAAAAGATAAAGCTAAAATAATTGAAAGTATCAAAAAAGAAAACATTAGTGTAAGTGTTATTCAAACAATGATAACATATATAAATGATTCGTCTTTTTCATCGCTACTTAATAAATTTGACTATAAAGAATTAATATCTTTCATATTATATTATGGATTATATGATAACAATAGATATTCTATAGAAGATATTTCGAATTTCTTTGGATTAAAAATTGAAGAAGTAGATAATATAATAAAAAATATTTTAAAATCTTTAAGAGAAAACAAACTTACACATCAAGAAAATAAAAATAAAAGAATAATAAAAAAATAATAAAAAAATCTAATAAAAACTAGTCATTACCAAAAAATATGTAATGACTTTTTTAAGTTTTAAAAGAATTCGCAAACTTTTGACAATTATCCCAAAATTATTACATAATTATTTTATATACTTAATTTATCAAAAGGAGATGATGAGTATAGAAGAAAGAGTAGTATAACAATTAAATATTTGAAAAACATAGTTAATAAAACTATTTAAAATTTATAAAAATAAATTTTGCTATAAGCATAAAACTTGTTAAAAAGAAATAAAGAAAGGAAGATGTTATCGAATAGTAACATAAAGTCGAGTAGCCCTCGACTTTTTTTGTTGAAATAATCTTTATTTGAAGTATAATATCTATGTAATAGGAGGAACTATGGACAATCAAAATACAATTAATGAAATTAGAAGTAAAATAGATATTATAGAAATAATTGAAGAATATGTTCCTCTTACTAAAAAAGGTAAATATTATTGGGGAATATGTCCTTTTCATAATGATAAAAATCCTTCAATGAGTGTTGATTCTGAAAGACAAACTTATACGTGTTGGAGTTGTCATAATAGTGGTAATGTTTTTAACTTTGTTGAACAAATAGAAAATATTTCATTTAGAGAAGCATTGGAAAAACTTGGAAATAGAGTAGGAATTCAATTAAATGGAATAAAAACTAACTATAATTCAAAATATAATCATTATTATGAAATATATGATTTATCACAAAAGTTTTATCAATTAATGCTAAATACCGAAAAAGGCGATAAAGCAAAAGAATATTTAAAAAATCGTGGAATAGATGAAGAAACAATTAAAGAATTTGGAATTGGTCTTGCATTAAATGAAAAAGACAAGTTAATAAATTATTTAAAACAAAAAAGCTATGATATAAATACCTTAAATGATCTAGGACTTGCTAATAATGAAAATGATACTTTTATTAATAGAATTATGTTTCCTCTTGATGATAGAAATGGAAGAATAGTAGGGTTTTCAGGGCGTATTTATGATAATTCAAAAATGAGTAAATATATGAATACAAAAGAAACTCCAATATTTAAAAAAGGAACATGTCTATATCACTATAATGCTTCCAAAGAATTTGTAAGAGAAAGCAAATATGTAATAGTAATGGAAGGATTCATGGATGTAATAAGAGCATCAACTATAGGAATTAAAAATACTGTAGCACTTATGGGAACTGCATTAACTGAAGAAAATATATCTTTATTAAAGAAATTATCATTAAATATTTATTTATGTTTAGATGGTGATAAGCCAGGACAAGATAGTGATTTACATAATGGAGAACTACTTGAAAAAGCTGGATTTAATGTCAAAGTAGTAAGACTTACAAATGATGAAGATCCTGATTCATATATATTAAAATATGGAAAAGATAAATTTGTTTCACTTGTAGAAAATGCTTCTAATTATAGCGATTTTAAAATAGATAGCTTAAAGAATAATATCAATTTTGAAAGTGATAAAGATCTTTCAAATTATATTAATAAAGTAATAAAAGAAGTCTCTACAATTAAAGATGAAATTAGATGCGAAATTATTCTCAAAAAACTTGCAAAAGAAACAAATGTGAGTTATAATACACTAGAAAAAAAATTAAATGAGTACAAAAGTCTTGATGATGAAGGAAAAAAGAAAATAGAAGATAATCTTATTGAGAGAAAAAATGTAAAGAAAAATAAATATGAACGAGCATCACTAGAATTTATTTATTATATGCTTATAAATCCTGAAGTAATTAAAGTATATGATAATAAAAAGCTATATTTTATTGGTCCTTTATATAGAAATCTTGCTGCAGAGATTAGTTATTATTACCATGAGTATGGAGAAATAAATATCGCAGATTTTTACACTTATTTAAATGATAAGAAAGAGTTACTAGGCTTATTTAATGAAGTCCAACTTCTTGATCTTGAAAAAGAAATTAGTGATTCCACTATTATGGAGTATGTTAAAGTTATTAGTGATTATAATATTTCTGAGGAAATAAAAAAGCTTGAACAACTAATGAGGAAAGAAAATGATGAAGAAGAAAAGATAAAGTTATTGGAAAAGATTAGAAAGCTTAGAATTGGGGAGTGAAAGTATGATTGAAGAAATCAAAACTGTCGAAGAAAGAAAGAAAACATTAATCGAAAAAGGAAAAAAACAAGGATATGTTACTTATGAACAACTTGTAGATGAATTAAAAGGATTAGATGTAGATAGCGATACCCTTGATGATTTATATAATACATTAGTTGAAAATAGCATAGAAATTATAAGTGAAACTGCTGATAATGGAACAGATGATGAAGATCCAGCTGGATTAATTGTAGAAGATTTAACTATGTCAAAAGACATAAAAATAAATGATCCAGTTAGAATGTACTTAAAAGAGATTGGTAGAATTAATCTTCTTACTACTGATGAAGAATTTGAATATGCAAAACTTGCTGAACAAGGTGATGAATATGCAAAGAAAATGCTTGCAGAATCTAATCTTCGTCTTGTTGTAAGTATTGCTAAAAGATATGTTGGAAGAGGAATGCTTTTCCTTGATTTGATTCAAGAAGGAAACATTGGTCTTATGAAAGCAGTTGACAAGTTTGATCCATCAAAAGGGTATAAGTTTTCAACTTATGCAACATGGTGGATAAGACAAGCAATAACAAGAGCAATAGCAGACCAAGCAAGAACTATTCGTGTTCCTGTACATATGGTAGAAACAATCAATAAACTAGCTCGTGTTCAAAGACAACTTACACAAGAGCTAAATCGTGAACCTACTGAAGAAGAACTTGCAAAGAAATTAAATATTACTGTTGATAAAGTAAGAGAAGTATATAAAATATCCCAAGATCCAGTTTCTCTTGAAACTCCAATTGGTGAAGAAGATGACTCTCATTTAGGAGATTTTATTAAAGATGAAAGAACAATGTCTCCTGAAGAATATGCTACTGTTGAAATGTTAAAAGAAGAATTAGCAAGTGTTCTTTTAACATTAACTGATAGAGAAGAAAAAGTTCTAAGATTGAGATTTGGTCTTGATGATGGACAATGTAGAACACTAGAAGAAGTAGGACAAATATTTGGTGTAACACGTGAAAGAATTCGTCAAATTGAAGCTAAAGCATTAAGAAAATTAAGACATCCATCCCGTTCAAGAAAGCTAAAGGATTTCTTAATTGATTAAAATAAGTGAAAGACTTAAAACAGTTGCTAATTTAGTCTTAGAAGGAAAATCAAAAAAAATAATAGATGTAGGATGTGATCATGCATTACTAGATATTTATTTATTACAAAATGATTCAACTCTAAAACTAGTAGCATCAGACAATAAAAAAGCACCATTAGAAAATGCTAGAAAGAATATTGAAAAATATTCTTTTTTAAATAAAATTGAAGTATGTCTAAAAGATGGAATAGATAATATTGATAGTGATATAGATACTATTGTAATCGCAGGGATGGGTATGGAAACAATAGTAGAAATACTAGAAAACGGAAAAGAAAAATTAAGCAATATAAATAGAATGATAATATCTTCTAATAATAAGTATCTTGATTTAAGAAAAAGAATAATAAATCTTGGATTTAAAATAAAAGAAGAAGAGATAGTATTTGAAGACAATAAATACTACATAATAATTGAATTTGAAAAAGGAAAAGATACTTATTTAGAAAAAGAATTATTCTTTGGACCAATGCTTTTAAAAAAGAAGGGAAAATTATTCAAAAGTTATTATCAAACTATACTAAATGAAAAGGAAATGATATATAATTCTTTACCAGAAAATAATCAAAAAAAAGAATATTTAAAAAAAGAAATAGAATTACTTAATGAAGAAATTAAGTAATTCTTTTTTGTAAATTAATATGTAAATATATAAAAAAGAATATGAAATCTATTGACCATACAAAAATATTAAAAATATAATTTATCTATAATAGGAGAAAGTATGGAAAAGAAAAAAGAAAGTACTACCAAAAAGAAAACTATTACTAAGAAGACTAATAACAAAAAGACAATTAAGAAAACAACTACAAGAAAAAACACAAAAAAGAAGAGTAAAGCATTCACATTAATTGAATTACTTGCAGTAATAATAATACTTGGAATATTAATGATTATAGCAATTCCTAGTGTAACAACCTATATTAGTGACTCAAGAAAAAGTGCTTATATTGATACAGCTAAAAATATAGTAGGTGGAGCAAGAAATTTAGTAAATGAAGGTAAATTAGGAATGTATAATACTGATACAACATATTATCTTCCAGCTAAAATGATAAAAACAGAAACAGGAGATTTAAAATCTCCTTATGGGGAATTTACAGAAGCATATGTTGCAGTAACATTTGATGGAAAAGGATATGATTATTACTGGACAAGTACCGATACTACAGAACAAGGAATATATTTAACATCAGTGGATAAATTAGACAATGATAGAGTAGTCGCTGGAGTAAAAGAAATAAATACAGATGTTGCAATATGTAATAAAGAAAAGATTGTAATCTTTAATTCAGATGGAACAATTAAGGAGCAAAAAGAAGCAGATGATTGTATTGATAAAAATTTTTATTATGAAGTTGAGCCAAATAGAGAGATTACAGGAACTCTTATAGGTAATGATGATGATGTTTTTACTACATTTGGCTATAGAGTTGCGAGACATGGATTGGAAAGTATTACTTTCTTAAATCATATTAATGTTCCTGATAATGCTATTGCTTCATGGGATGCATCTGTTGAACAAAATGGGTCAATTATGGCATGGTATACAAATGAAAACAATAATTTGTATTATGAGTTGTATGTTGGACAGGAAGGAGGAGTTATAGCGCCTAAAGATTGTAGCTATTTATTTGATTTTACAGTAGAAGTTTCTAAAATAGACTTAACTTATTTTGATACTAGATATGTTGAAAATATGGATAAAATGTTTTATCGAGCAGGAAGAGATAATCCAGATTTTAAAATTATAGGTCTTTCTAATCTAAATACAAAAAATGTTAAAAGTATGAGTAGAATGTTTTACGAAGCTTCTGAGAAAGCAAATTTTGATTATGATATTTCTAAATGGAATGTATCTAAGGTTGAAGATATGTCATTAATGTTCTATTATACAGGTGTTTATTCATCCACATTTAGACTTGGTGATATTGGTCGTTGGAACGTATCTAATGTTAAAACTTTTTATTCATTTTTTGCATCAGCTGGTAGAAATGCAACAACTTGGACAATAGGTGATTTATCTAGGTGGAATATCTCAAATGCAACTAATCTTTATGGCATGTTCAGTGATGCAGGTTCGACAGCAACATCTTGGAATATTGGTGATTTAAGCAATTGGAATGTTTCTAATGCAACAAATATTGCTTTTATGTTTTATCATAGTGGACTATCATCAAATTCATTTAACCTTGGAAATCTTGGTAGATGGGATGTATCTAAGGTTGAAGATATGAGCTCATTGTTTAATACAGCAGGAAAAAATGCAACAAACTGGTATGTTGGAGATTTAACAAATTGGGATGTTTCAAAAGTTACAAAAATGGGCTTCTTGTTCTATTATGCAGGCTATAATGCAAATAGCTGGAGTGTAGGAAATCTAAGCAATTGGGATGTTTCAAATGTAACGGATATGAGTGGAATGTTTGCATATTCTGGTTACAAAGCAGAAAATTGGAATATAGGAGAACTTACTAATTGGGATACTACAAAAGTTACAAATATGTATCGAATGTTTTTTGCAACAGGTAATCTTGCCGGAAATTGGAATAGTATTGGTTCGTTGAAAATTTATGCTTCCGACATTAGATCTATGTTTAGTCAGTGTACTCAGCCTAAAGTTACTCTTAAGCTTTATTCTAATCCATCTTCTTATAGTCAAGTCTTTCTTAATTCAGCTACAAAAGAAGGCAGTTATATAATTATCGATTATTCAAGTAATGTTACTGTAGTCAACGCATTACTTAGAACAATAATTTATACTTCAAATGTTACTATTGGTAATAAAATATAAATGTTATAAGAGAATTACATATTGTAATTCTTTTTTGTTATAAAAATAGAATAACTACATATACTCTAACAGAAGGGAATGATTATGATGAATGAAATAGTATCTTTTTCTAAAGAAATAGATTTTAATAATATGTTAAATAAAATAACTTCAATATCGTTAGAACACACATTAATGATTGAAAACTCATCAATAAAAGGAGATCTAATTGTATCAGGAAGTTATATACAAACAATTGCAAGTCAAATAGAAACACCATTTTCATACAAAATACCTGTAGAAATTGAATTGGATCAAAAATATGATTTAAGTAATGTAACTATTGATATAGATGACTTTACTTATGAAATAATTGATGAAAAAAAATTAAAAGTGAATATTGATTTATTAATAGATAAATTAGAAATAAAAAAAGATAATGAACCTATTGAACAACTTGATGATGAATTAGTATCAGTAAATGATTTATTTAAAGAAACAGATGAGGAAAAGAAATTAGATATCCCGCTAACAAATGATATTGAAGAAAAAAAAGAAGATAAAATAGATAATAGTAACATTCAAGACAATAATGATAAGCAAGAAGAAAAAGATAAAGATGATGAAAAGCAAGAATCATTGTTTTCAAATTTAACATCAACTAATGAATCCTATACAACTTATAAAATATATATTGTAAAAGAAGAAGACACTTTAGAAAAAATTCTAGAAAAATATAGCATATCTAAACCTCAATTAGAGGAATACAATGATTTGACTAACATATCAAAAGGAACAAAACTAATTATTCCAAATAATAATGACTAAAATAAAAAAAATTGATAATTTAAAGATATTATACAAAGACAATAATAAAATATGTATAAAAAAATCAAATAGAAATATTAATAAACTTGAAAAGTACTTTATTTCAAAAGATTTTTCAAATTATATTCCAACAAAAATAATAAATGGTTATGAAATTAGAAATTTTATAGATGAGGTACCAATTTCGAATGAAGATAAAATAACTGAATTAATTTATTTGATTTGTATACTTCATACAAAGACAACACATTATAAAAATATAGAATTAGATAAAATAAAAACGTTCTATGAAAAAGAAACTAATGAAATTATTGAATTAAAAAAATATTATGAATTATTATTTGACAATTGCATATATCAATTTCTTCCACCAAGCTTATATTTTTTAATTGAAAATATGTCTTTAATAATCAATTCTTTAGATAAAAGTAAAATTTATTTAGATAAATGGTATGAAATAGTAAAAGACAAGAAAAGAAAAAGAGTAGTATTAAATCATAATAACTTAAAGATTTCTAACATAATTATAGGGAATAAACCATATTTGATAAACTGGAATAAAGCAGTAGTTGATTACCCAATATATGACTTATTATCATTATTTAAAAACAACTATGAATTTATTGATATGATAGATATTTATAATATTTACTTATCAAAATATGGATTGCTTAAAGAAGAGAAAATGTTATTATATTCAAGCCTACTTAAAATTCAAAAAGTATCATTTGAAGACAATGAAATAGAAAACACAAAAAAAGCTACAGAAATAATAAACTATTTAAAATCTATTAATAATTTCTTAAATAACAATATTGAACAAGATAAATGTAAGTGCTAATAATTCTAAAAAAAGAATTATAGCATTTATTTTTGTTGTTACAAAAATTAAAATAAATGATTGATAAAAAATAACAATAATTAACATTAAAGTAAATGCAAGATATAAAATACTTCTTTTTCTTTTATTTTTACAAACTCTACATCTACAAAAAAGATTATGTTTTGATGATTTAAACATTATATCACCTAATATATTATATGTAGAGTTTTACATTATGTAATAAAAAAAAGATTTGTAAATAGCCTTATTATGATATAATTTATAATATATGGAGATGTTAATATGAAAAATAAAGGATTTACATTAATAGAATTAATAGCAGTTATTATAGTAATGGGAATGATACTTTTAATAGTGTTTCCAGCAACATCTAGACTTTTAAGAGATAATGAAGAAAAAGAATATAAAAACTATTATGATATAGTTTCTGCAGGATTAGAGCAATATGCTAGAACAAGAAGAGATGATATTGGTGGAACTACAGGTAGTGGTTGTATTGATACCGTATTAGAAGCAAATAGTTATGGTATTAAAGATTTAATTGAGAATGATTATATTAAAGAATTTGAATTGGATAAAGAGTCAAAAGAAGCAGGAAGAAAGTATAAGAATGTAGAAAACTATGAAGGAGTTATTTGTAGAACACCACAAGAATTTGTTCCAGCAGAGCTAACTGATGCAGGAATTGATATGTCTAAAGAATATGTTGGAATGAGAATTGAAAACAATGAAGGAAAAATTAAAACACAATTAAGTATGATTTGCAAGAAAAAGGGATCAAATAAAATAGAATATCAAAATTTAATTGAAAAGACAGAAACTTGTTCAAAATATGTTGCAGATATACAAAATTCACTAATTAAAACATTAATGGATAAAAAAACATCTGGTACATTCTTAGCAAATAATCCTGATGGTGATGATGAATTCTATGTTAACGGAACATCAACAAATAATTATTTATGGTATTCAGGAAAAATGTGGAGAATTGTAAGTTATAATACTAATAATAAAACTATAAAATTAGTAACAGATGAAAATATAACAATAAGGCCATATAATTCAAATAATGATTATTATAGTAGTAATATTAGAGATTGGCTAAATGGAACATTTTTGAGTACTTTAAAGAATTCAAATAGATATTTACTTGAAAATGCAACATGGAACTATACGACTATAACACAAACAAATCCAACAAAACCTAGTTTGAGTTCTACTAAAGGAGATTATGTAGGAATGCTTAATTATTATGAATATAGTAAAGTAGGAGGATTCTTAAACAATGGTAAAAAATATTGGCTATTATCAAAGTCAAATGAAACTGACGAAGCTTGGTATGTAAATCAAAATAACGGTCAAAAAGGAAATGTATCTAGCTTTATGGGAATAAGACCATCAGTTGTATTAAGACCAAATTTAACTGTACTAAATGGTGGTGAAGGAACAGCAAATAATCCTTATATTTTAACTGGAGACATGAGCGCAAGCGCAGGAACTTACTTAAATACAAGATATGCTGGTGAATATGTAAAATTTAATGATGTAGTATTTAGAATAATAGAAACAAGTGCAGAACATACAAAACTAATATCAGATACTACTATTCAAAATGATATTGAATTCCATTACTTTGATAATAAATATTCAAATAATACAACAATAGGAAATGCTTTAATGACATGGGTAGAACCTGTTGATAATATGTTAACAGAAGCAAATTACTGTAGACAAAAGATAGAAACATCACAAATTAATCAATGTAGTATAGATGATGAAATAGCTCTTAAAGTTGCTATCCCAGCTATAGGAGATATGTTTACTGCAGATATTGATTCAGGTTTAGAATACTGGACAATGACAAATGCAGAAGATGAAATAGTTAATCCAGATACAGGTGAAACAATTGCAAAAATATATGTAGTTAAATCTAGTGATGCAACTTTACTAACAAAAGAAATAGAAGATAAATCAAATGTAAGAGCAGTTGTTTCAATAAAAAATACAGCAACAATTGTTGGTGGAACTGGAACTAAGAATAGTCCTTATGAAATACAGTAGACAAAATTTAAAAAATGGAATATAATACGATTAATTACGTTGAAGTTGAGGAGTATACTATTTAAGTTTAAAGAGAGTTAGTGATTGGTGAAAACTAATAACTGGTTAGTAGAAGGTAGCAACTGAGTAGAATTTCTAAGTAAATAGGAAATATCCGCATTACTGCGTTAAAGTTTTGAGAGTGCAATTAATTGTTGCAAAATAAGGTGGTACCGCGGTAAACTCGTCCTTAAATATAGTTAAGGAGGAGTTTTTTTATGAAGAAAAAGAGTGAATTAGCTTTTGATAGATATTTATCAAATTACGACAAAAGAGTTAAAGAAATTAGATTTAAATATTCTCATTCTTATCGAGTGGAAAAATTAATGAAAAAATTAGCTATATCTTTAAACCTATCAAAAGAAGAAATAAAAATAGCTGAATTAATTGGATTATTACATGATATAGGAAGATTTGAGCAAATAAGAAAATATGGTCAAAGTTCCGATGTTAAAACAGGAACTGACCATGCAGATGAAAGTTGTGTTTTTTTATTTGAAGAAGGTCATATAAGAGATTTTATTGATGATAATAGATATGACAAAATAATTAAAGATGCTATAAAAAATCATAATAAAATTAAAATAGAAGAAAATATAAAAGATAAAAGTTTATTATTTGCTAAAATGATAAGAGATATGGATAAAGTCGACATTTATCGAGTCTTAGCTGAAGAATATACTGAAATATTTAATAAAGATGAAATTAGTAAAAAAGTATATGAATCATTTATGAAACATGAAACAGTTGACAGCAAGGATAGAAAAACAATAACTGATGATATTTATGCTCACGTTGCATTTATATATGATATAAATTTTGAAGAGAGTTTTAAAATTTTAGAAGAAACAAATAATTTTAAAGATTATTTAAAAACTATTATAATTGGAAAGAAAAGTGAAAAAGAATACATTGAAAATAATAAATATTTTAATGAACTTATTAATGAAATAAATAATTATATAGAAAAAGATAATTAAAGAAAGAGGAAATTATGAAAGAATTGGATACTAAATACAATCATTTAGAAGTAGAAAAAGACAAATATGAAAAATGGTTAAATAAAGGATATTTTAAATGTGATGAAAAAAGTAATAAAAAACCATTTTGTATAGTTTTACCACCACCTAATGTTACTGGTGTATTACATCTTGGACATGCATGGGATGTTGCACTTCAAGATATAATAATTAGATATAAAAAAATGGAAGGCTATGATACTTTATGGCTTCCCGGAATGGATCATGCTGCAATTGCTACTGAAGCAAAAGTAGTTAAAAGATTAAAAGATAAAGGAATTAATAAATATGAATATGGAAGAGAAAAGTTCCTTGAAGCATGTTGGGATTGGACAAATGAACATGGAAGTATTATTAGAGAACAATGGGCTAAATTAGGAGTATCGCTTGATTATTCAAAGGAAAGATTTACTCTTGATGAAGGACTATCTCAAGCAGTAAAGAAGGTATTTGTAGATTATTATAATAAAGGACTTATTTATAGAGGAGAAAAAATCATAAACTGGGATCCAGCTGCCCAAACTGCTTTATCTAATGAAGAAGTTATTTATAGCGAAGAAAAGAGTGCATTTTATCATTTAAAATATAAATTAGAAGATAGTGATGAATATATAGATGTTGCAACAACACGTCCTGAAACTTTATTTGGTGATACAGCAGTTGCAGTTAATGAAAAAGATAAAAGATATAAAAAATTTGTAGGAAAAAATGTAATTCTTCCAATAGTAGGTAAAAAAATACCAATTATTACTGATGAACATGCAGATATGACTAAAGGAACTGGTGCCGTAAAAATAACTCCAGCTCATGACCCTAATGACTTTGAAGTAGGAAATAGACACAACCTTGAAAGAGTAGTATGTATTAATGATGATGCAACTATGAATGAAAATGCGGGAAAATATTGTGGTATGACACGTGAAAAATGTCGTGAAGAGTTACTTAAAGACTTAGAAAAAGAAGGTTTATTATTACAAGTAGAACCATTAGTTCATGAAGTAGGACACAGCGAAAGAACTGGAGTAATGGTAGAACCAATGATTAAAAAACAATGGTTCGTAAAAATGAGACCACTAGCAGATAGAGTTTTAGAAAATCAAAAAATAAAAGATAAAAAGGTAAATTTTGTACCATCAAGATATGAAAAAATAATGAATCACTGGATGGAAATAACTTATGACTGGTGTATATCACGTCAATTATGGTGGGGACATAGAATACCTGCATGGTATAAAGAAGATAAAATATATGTTGGACTCGAACCACCAAAAGAAGAAGGATGGGTACAAGATGAAGATGTATTAGATACATGGTTTTCAAGTGCTTTATGGCCTTTTGCAACATTAGGGTGGCCAAATGATACAGAATTACTAAAAAGATACTATCCAAATAATGTATTAGCAACAGGATATGATATTATTCCTTTTTGGGTTAATAGAATGACTTTTCAAGGAGAAGAAATTTTAGGAGAAAGACCATTTGAAGATTGTTTAATACATGGATTAATTAGAGATAAACAGGGAAGAAAATTTTCTAAATCTCTTGGAAATGGAATAGATCCATTTGATATGGTACAATTGTATGGAGCTGATGCTTTAAGATACTATCTTGCAACAGATGTAGCACCAGGAACTGATATGAGATTTGATGAAGAAAAAATAAAGGCTACTTGGAATTATATAAATAAGATATGGAATGCTTCAAGATTTGTACTAACAAATATAGATGATTTAAAAGAAATTAGTTTAATTAATCTTAAACCAGAAGATAAATGGATTCTTACTAAATTTGAAAAAACATTACATACTGTAAAAAAATATATGGATAAATATGAATTTAATAATGCAGGTGCAGCAATATATGAATTCACATGGAATTATTTTTGCGATTACTATATAGAAATGGCAAAATATTCAATTGATACAAACTCAACAAAATCAACATTATGTTACGTTTTAACAGGTATTTTAAAGATGCTACAACCGTTTATGCCATACGTAACTGATGAAATTTATAATATGCTTCCAGTAAAAGATAGCGAAGATATAATGATTTCTGAATATCCAAAATATACAAAAAAATATATATTTGAAATAGAAGAAAAAGCAGTGGATGATTCAGTTGAATTTATTAAAGCATTTAGAAATATGAAAGCAGAAAATAACATTACTAAAGATATGAAAGTTATGTTTGATACAGATGATGATAATGATTTAATCGTAAAAATGTTAAAGATTAAAGAAAATATAGTAAAGAAACCATTAGGAATAAAATCATATAAAGTATTTTCTGCCAGAACAAAAGCAACAATTTTCTTTGAAAAAATAGAAACAGAATCAGAAAAATTATTAAAAGAAACACAAATAAAAGCTTTGGAGTTATCTATTGCTAGAAGAGAAAAACTATTATCTAATGAAAATTATGTAAACAAAGCACCTAAAAATATAGTTGAATTAGATAGACAAAAGCTAGAAGAAGAAAAGAAAAAATTAGAAGAATTAAGAAAATAGTAATTTGTTATGATTAGATGATATAACAAAATATAGCTAATGTAATTAAATTTAATAGAAAATAGAGGTATAAAATGAAAAGAAAAATTATAAGTTTAATTGGAATAGGATGTGGAGCATTATTATTAACTGGATGCGGAGATAATAATTCACACATATTATCATGTACGCAAAAGACAGATGGACAAGAAACAACAATAACAATTAACTACAATGAAGATGAAACAAAGGCAAAATCAATTAAAGTGGAGACAATAGTAGATGTTGCAGAAGAGTCTGATGAAATAATAGAACTAATAAAAAAAGAACTAGAAAGTAGATGCGATAAGTATGAAGCTAAAAGCTGTAAAGTAACTATAGACGATAAAAAGTTATTAATGGCAATTGAAGAAGCCCCTGAAAATTCTGATTATGGTTCCCAATCTCTTAAAGATGTGAAAAAAAGCATAACATCATCAGGGTATGAATGTAAATAAAAGGAGGATATATGAAAAAAAAGAGAACAATATTTTTCTTAATATGTTGTATTATGGTAATTTCATTAGTAGGTTGTGGTAACACAAATGAAAAAGAAGAGGTAAAAGATAAATTTTCAAATGTTGAAAAAGTAAACATCGAAATAGAAAATTATGGAACTATTAGTTTGGATTTGTATCCAGATATTGCACCAATAACAGTTGAAAATTTCCTTACATTAGTAAAAAGTAAATTTTATGACGGACTTACTTTTCATAGAATAATAGATGGATTTATGATTCAAGGAGGAGATCCTCTAGGTACAGGACATGGTGGAAGTGAAAAGAGAATTAAAGGTGAATTTAGTGCTAATGGAGTTAATAATATTTTAAAGCACCAACGTGGAATTATTTCTATGGCAAGAAGTCCATATGACTTCAACTCAGCTAGTAGTCAATTCTTTATTGTCCAAACTACATATCCATCATTAGATGGACAATATGCAGCATTTGGAAAAGTAACAAATGGAATGGATATTGTTGACAAAATATGTAAAGAGACAAAAGTCGAAGATAATAATGGAACAGTATTAAAAGAAAATCAACCTAAGATTACTAGAATTTATGTAGTAGAATAGAAGGCTTAGATGATTTTAATTGAGTATCCCAAGTGTTCTACTTGTAAAAGAGCTAAGAAATTTTTAGATGATAATAGTATAAAATACATTGAAAGAAATATTAAAGATGAAAATCCAACAAAAGATGAATTAAAAGATTTTATTTTTAGAAGTGGAAAAGAAATAAATAAGTTGTTTAATACAAGTGGAGTTTCATATAGAGAAAATAATTTAAAAGAAAAAATAAAATTAATGACTAATGAAGAAAAAATAGAGTTATTATCTACAGATGGTATGCTAGTAAAAAGGCCAATTTTAATTACAAATGAAAAAGTATTTATTGGATTTAATGAAAAAGAATGGAATATAATAAAATTAGATACAAAATAAAGTATCAAAATTGAAAGAGGAAAATATGAAAAAGAAATATTTAGTATTAGTAGTGGGAATAGTACCATTATTAACAGCATGTGGATCATCTAACACATTAAGTTGTGTAAGAAACTCAGATGGTGCTTTAATGGAAAGAATTGTCGAATTTGATAGTAAAGGTGAAAAAGTTACAGATGCATTAGTTAACTATTCGATTGATCTTTCTGGCGAAGATTTAGATGAATATGGCTGCGAAAGTATGGAAGAATGTCTAGACGAATTTGCAAAAGAATTAGATGACTGCAAAGAAGATAAAAATTATTATGATTGCAAAATTGCAAAAAGAACAAAAAACAGCATGACAATTCAAGCAAAAGTAGTTCAAGAAGTGCTTGAAAATGAATTTAAAAATAAAAACTATGATGAAGTAAAAGAAATGTTAGAAGAGGAAGGCCTAGAATGTAAATAAGAGGCAATCTTCTTTTTTATTTGCTTTATCATAAATAAAATTATATAATTTTTTTAGGTGATATTATGAATAGATTAAAAGTTGTTTTTATGGGAACACCAGATTTTAGTGTACCTGTTTTAAAAGGTTTAATTGATAATTATAATGTAGTAGGAGTTGTTACTCAACCAGATAAAGAAGTTGGAAGACACAAAGAGTTATCATTTTCTCCAATTAAGAAATTAGCATTAGAACATAATATTAAAGTTGTACAGCCAGAAAAAGTTAGAATTGAATTCAATGATATATTAAAACTTGAACCAGATATTATTATAACTTGTGCTTATGGACAAATAATACCAGTAGAAATTCTAGATTATCCTAAATTTGGATGCATAAATGTACATGCATCTCTACTACCAAAATATAGAGGTGGTGCTCCTATTCATCATGCAATAATAAATGGTGAAAAAGAAACTGGAATTACTATTATGTATATGGCGCCAGGGATGGACGATGGAGATATTATTTCACAAGAAAAAGTTGAAATAAAAGAAAATGAAACATTAGGTGAATTACATGATGTTTTAAGTAATTTAGGTGCAAAGCTCCTTTTAGAAACATTACCAAGCATAATAAATGGCACAAATAAAAGAATTAAACAAGATGAATCTAAGGTAACTTTTGCTAAAATAATAAAAAAAGAAGATGAAATAATTGACTTTAATGACAAAGCACTAAATGTTCACAATAAAATAAGAGGATTAAGTCCTTTTCCTGGAGCTTATGGAGTATTAAATAATAAAAGAATAAAAATATATAAAACAAAAGTAATTAAAGATAGTTCTAATACAGAGCCTGGGACAATTATTAAAGTTGAAAAAGATGGAATATATGTCAAAACAAAAGATAATGCAATAGTAATTGAAGAACTAAAAATAGAAGGAAAAAAATTAATGAGTGTTAAAGAGTTCTTGAACGGAGTAAAGAAAGAAGAATTACTAAATCAAAAATTTGGAAAAGAGTAAAAAAATATGGATTATAATGAATATAATAGTAATGGTAATAAAAAGAAAATAAATATTTCTGGAATACTGGGTGATAGACAAAAAAGAGCATGGTTGATTCTTAGTATTTATTTATTATTCATTTTTATCTTGATTGCAATGGTTAGAAGTTCTTATTCAAACAGTAATGTAGAATCAAATAAAGATAGTGTATCAAATAATAAAGAATTAAAAGATCAAAAAAGCGAAGTAAATAATGAAATATTAAAAGAAGAAAAAGATGAATTAGATAATTTATTCTCTTTTATAGACCAAAATAACTATAATTTTGATTTTGTATTAAATTATAACAATGATGAATATATTACGAAAGGGAAAAGATATAACAATAAATTTGAATTTTCTTATTCAAACAAAGAACAAAGCATTAGCTTTATAGGAACAGAAACAAATTTAAAAATGAAGAAGGATGATAGCTATATTAATATAGTATTTCCTTATACGTACTTTAATTATTTTGATAATAACTTAATTAAGAAAATAATAAGAGATTCATCTTACAATGAAATAAATAAAACATATGAAATCACTTCAAGTAAATTAAATAATTTGTTGAATTTAAGTAAAGAAGAAAATGATTTAAGTATTAATACTATTGAATTAGAAACAAAAAATAATAGAGTAGTTGGCATAAAAATAGACTTTTCTAATGCATTAAAACAAATTGATTCAACTGAAAATACAGCTAAAATAAGTCTAAATTATTCAAATTTTGGCTTAATTGATGATTTTAATGCTTCTTTTGAATAAAAAAATAAAAAAAAACTTGCAAAAATTTAGACAATAGTATATACTTTAGAAGTACGGCTGATTTGAAAGCTGAATGATGTGGGCTTGTAGCTCAGGTGGTTAGAGCGCACGCCTGATAAGCGTGAGGTCGGAGGTTCAAGTCCCCCCAGGCCCACCAGTTTTTTGCCTCAATAGCTCAGTCGGTTAGAGCACTTGACTGTTAATCAAGGGGTCCTAGGTTCAAGTCCTAGTTGGGGCGCCATTTTTTTGGCCAGTTGGTGAAGTGGCTTAACACACCGCCCTTTCACGGCGGCATTCATGGATTCGAATTCCATACTGGTCACCAAATTGATAAAAATGCATTGCTTAAGCAATGTTTTTTTGTTTATATTATTATTTCTTTATGATATAATAAATAATATATGAGGTGTTTATGAAAAAGATTGTGGTATTTTTTTTATTAGTAACTAGTCTTTTAATGTGTTTTAAAATAGATGTAGAAGCAAAGGACTTTAATAATTACGAAAACTTTAGCGCTATTTATTCTTTTGATAAAGGTAGTGGAAGCGGTAGTGGTAGTAGTGGTGGCGGCGGTGGATGCGATGGACTATTCACAGCAGATGCCTTAGATATGATTGAAACAGTACTAGATTATTTTAGAATACTAGCACCTGTTGCATTAATAGTACTTGTTGCAGTTGACTTTGCAACAGCAGTTATTTCCCAAGATAATGATGCATTAAAAAAAGCACAAAGCAAAGTAGTTGCAAGATCAATTGGGGCAGCATTAACATTTTTAGTTCCAACAATTGTTAAAATCATATTAAATTTACCAGGAATTAGAGAAGCAATAGAAATACCTAGTGATCCATTGTGTGGAACAATGAATTCATATCCAACTCAAATTGTCGCAAAATAGGAGATTACAATGATATATTTAGATTATTCAGCAACTACCCCTACAAATAAAGATGTTTTAGATTCATTTAATAAGTGTTCAATAGATTACTTTGCTAATCCAAACTCATTACACAAATTTGGAATAAAAGCAAATGAATTAATTAATGCATCTAGTGAACAAATAGCAAAATTGTTAGGAGTAAATAAAAACGAAATAATATATACAAGTGGAGCAAGCGAATCAAATAATACTGCAATTAAAGGAATTGCATTAAAATATCAAAATAGAGGGAAACATATAATAACAACTGAATTTGAACATTCATCAATATATGCTCCTATAAGTTTCTTACAAAAATATTTTGATTTTGAAGTTGATTTTGTAGAAACTGATGAATTTGGAAGAGTAAAGCTTGATTCACTAAAAGAATTAATTAGAGATGATACAATCCTTGTTTCAATTTGTAGTGTAAATAGTGAAATAGGAATTATGCAACCAATAAATGAAATAGGAAAGCTAATAAAAGAAAAAAATCCAAAATGCTTTTTCCATGTTGATATGACACAAAGCATTGGAAAGAATAAGGTTAATTTTGAAAATATAGATTTAGCTTCTTTTTCAGCACATAAATTTTTTGGAATCAAAGGGATTGGATGCTTAATTAAAAAAGAAAAAATAGAAATAGAACCATTGATTCATGGTGGTAAAAGTACAACTATTTATAGAAGTGGTACTCCACAATTACCACTAATTGTATCTACTGCTAAAGCTCTTAGAATAGCATTAGATAATTTTGATGAAAAAATCAATAAAATAAAAGAATTAAATAGTTATTTAAAAGAAGAATTACTAAAATTTAATAAAGTTAAAATAAATAGTAATGAATATTCTATTCCACAAATATTAAATATAAGTGTTTTAGGAGTAAAACCAGAAACATTACAACATGCTTTAGAAGAATATGATATTTACATTTCTACTCAAACTGCATGTTCAAAAGGTGGAGAAAAATCAAGAGCAGTATATGCATTAACTCATGATGATGAAAGAGCAAAGTCAAGTATTAGAATTAGTATTTCGTATATAACTACTAAAGAAGAAATAGACGAATTTATTAAGAGCTTTAAATCTTGTTATGGCAGATTAGAAGAATTAGGTGATAACTATGAAAATAATTAAAGTTGGAGCAATGTGGTGTCCAGCTTGTATTGTAACAAATAAATATTGGAAACAAATAGTTTCTAAATACAATGAAATAGAATTTATTGATTATGATATAGATATGGATGAAGAAAAAGTAAAAGAATTAAATATAGGAGATACTTTACCTGAAATAATAATTATCGAAAATGATAATATAATAAAGAAAATTATAGGTGAAAAAAAACAAATTGAGATAGAAAAAGAAATTGAGGAAGTACTAAATGAAAAGTAAAATAATAAAATACGTATTTAGTATTCTTTTATTATTAACAATTCCTATAACAGTATTTGCTAAGATATCTGATTCTTATAAAGACAAAATCCATGATTTAGTTGGAGTAGAAGTAGAAGAAAATAAAGTAAATATATATTTTTTTCATGGCGATGGATGTCCTCATTGTGCAAATGAAGAAAGATTTTTAAAAGAATTAGAAAAAGAATATGGAGAATATTATAATTTATATACATATGAAACTTGGTATAATAGCGATAACTTACAATTAATGAAAAAAGTAAAAGATTATCTTGGAAGTAAAGTAGATGAAGGAGTTCCATATACCGTTATAGGTGATCAAGCATACAGCGGATATAATGATTCTACTGGAGTAAAAATAGAAGGTAAAATAAAAGAATATTTTGGATTAATAAGCGAAGATGAAGCATTAGCAAACAAATATAAAGACAATATTCCACTTCTTGGAGAAATAGATAAAAGAGATGTATCAATAGGGCTTGTAGCAATTGTTCTAGGTTTTATTGATGGATTTAATCCATGTGCAATGTGGGTATTATTATTCTTAATTAATATGTTAATTGGTATGAATGATAAAAGAAAAATGTTGATAATCGGATGTGTATTTTTATTTACTTCAGCATTTATGTATTTCTTATTCATGTTAGGAATATCAAATATATTATCATTTATTGAAACACGCTATATGAGAGCAATAATAGGTGTTGTAGCTTTAATAGTTGGAAGTTACAATATATATAGATTCTTTAAGGAAAGAGGAAAAGATGAAGGCTGTCATGTAGTAGATGAAAAGAAAAGAAAGAAGATATTTACACGAATTAAAAAATTTACTACAGAAAAAAATATGTTTATAGCATTATCAGGAGTTGTTGTTTTAGCTATTTCAGTAAATCTTGTTGAACTTGCATGTTCAAGTGCTTTTCCAGCAACTTTTGCAGAAATACTAGCAGTAAATGAAATAGATGGTATAGGAAAAGTAATTTATTTACTAATATATACTTTATTCTATATGATAGATGACTTAATCGTATTTATAATAGCAGTATCTACATTACAACTTAGCACAACTTCATCAAAATATGGTAAATATTCATCAGTTGTAGGTGGTGTAATAATGTTACTTGTCGGTTTATTATTAATATTTAAGCCAGAATGGATAATGCTAAACTTTTAAAAGACTTTAAGTCTTTTTTTATTGAAAAAAAATAAAATCAGTGATAAAATATGCTACTTATGAAAACGAATAGTATTAATGAGGCTGGATTATGAGTATAAGGGTAAGTAATTTAAATATTAGTGAAGATATAGAAAATGCTGTTAAACTTATTTCTGGAAAAATTAAAAGAGATGAATCGAGTTTTGATAGTAATTCAATGATATATAGAACAACAAATGAGACTATAAGCAATCCAGCTTATATAGAATGTTTAAAAGATAAAAAAAGAGTACTATCAATTATTGCATCAGGAGATCAAATAATCAATTCAATTTTATTTGGTTCTCAAGATATCGTAGGAATAGATATAAGTAGATATCCAAAATATTTCTTACCTATAAAAATAGAAGCATTAAAAAAATTAAATAAACAAGACTTTTTAAATTTTATACTTGGAAATGATGAAGAAAAACCATTTTCTAAAAGTAAGTATTATGAAATACGAGATAATCTTCCTTTATTTGCCATATCTTTTTGGGATGAATTATTTTATAGATTTAATGAAGATGAAATAAATGATTCACAGTTATTTAGTAGATTTAGCATAAAAGAGAATAGAATGATAAATAATAATCCATATCTACAAGATGATAATTATGAAAAGATACAAGAAAAGATAAAAGATGTAAATATAGAATTAATTGATTATGATATGTTTAAAATCCATGAATTAAAAATAGGAAAATTCGACTTAATTAATTTATCTAATTTAATTAATTATCTTGCTCCAGATTATATTCCGGATGAACTTAAAATTGAATTATATAAAGAATATGTAAAAACATTACCATTGTCAAAAGATGGAATTGCAATAGTATATAATTTTGGATTTAACGGGAACTTATCAAAGATTTTAAAAGAAAAAGATTTTAAAGCAATTAAGATAAAAGATGATGTACCGCCATATAATATAGAAAATGAATTAGTAATTTATAAAAAAAATAAAAAACTAGCATTTCCAACTATTGGAAAGAAGTAATATTACTTTATTACTTCTTTTTATTTTGATATAATTATTTTGGTGATATAGATGGAAAAAGTAATACTAATTGATGGAAATAATATATTGTTTAGAAGTTATTATGCAACTGCATATAGTGGTAATACTATGAAAAATTCTAAAGGATTTCCAACTAATGCATTATACGGACTAGTTAACATGATGAATAAAATAATACAAGAAGAAAATCCAACATATATAATGTGTGCTTTTGATAAAGGAAAGACATTTAGACATGAAAAATACGCTGATTATAAAGGTGGAAGAAGTGAGACTCCTGATGAATTGAAACTTCAATTTCCGAAAGCAAGAGAACTAGTTGAAGCAATGGGAATTAATTATTTTGAAATAGATAACTATGAAGCTGATGATATAATTGGGACATTTGCAAAAAAATGTAATAACAATAAAGATTATGATGCCGTAATTATAAGTAGTGATAAAGACTTATTACAACTAATTACTGACGAAGTTGAAGTGAAATTATTAAAACCAGTTGGATCAATTAGAATGACTCATCAAGAGTTTATAAATACATATGGAATAGAGCCACCAAGAATGGTTGATTTAAAGTCTCTTATGGGAGATTCTTCAGATAACATACCAGGAGTAAAAGGAATAGGAGAAAAAACTGCTCTTAATTTATTACAAGAATATAAAACACTAGATAACATATATGACAATATAGACAGTATTAAAGGAAAATTGAAAGAAAAATTAATAGAAGGGAAAGAATCAGCTTATCAAAGCTATGATTTAGCAACTATTTATACTGAAGTACCAATAGATACTGACTTTGAAAAAATTAGATATAAAGGTTATGATGCACTAAAATATTTAGAATTACTTGAAGAATTTGAATTTTATTCATTAATTAAAAAACTTGATATTAAAAAAGAAAACATGAAAGAAAATATTAATGAAGAAGAAAAAATAGATATTAAAGTTATAAAAGATATAAATGATTTAAAATTAAATAAAGACTATTCTCTATACCTAGAACTATATGGATACAATTATCATAGTGCAAAACCATTAGGATTAGCAATATACGATGGAGAAAATAGCTACTATGTACCTTTTGAAATAGTAAAAGATAATGGAGAAATAATTTTTGAAAATAGCTACAATAAGTATACTTATGATTTAAAAAAATTATTAGTAGTTCTTAAATATAATAATTTAATAATTCAAAAGTGTTATTATGACTTAATGATTGCAGCATATTTATTAAATCAAAATGTTAAAGATGATATTTCTTATCTTATGAAAAATGATGGAATAGATATTAACTTCTATGAAGAAGAATTTGGTACACTTGCAAAACTACATATGCCTGAAGAAAGCACAATAATTGAAAATGCTTGTAAAAAAGCAAAATATATATATGAAACAAAAGATAAATATTTAGAAGAATTGGATAAAGAAGAAGAAAGATATTTATTTGATGAAATAGAAATTCCTCTTACTGAAGTTCTAGCAGATATGGAATATACCGGAATTAATGTTAGCGCTGATTATTTAAAAAGTATGGGAGACGAGATAAAGGGAAAATTATCTGTTCTTGAAAAAGAAATATATGAACTAGCTGGATCTACTTTTAATATTATGTCTCCAAAACAATTAGGAGAAATACTATTTGTTAAAATGGAATTACCATATCCTAAAAAAATAAAAGATAATAATTATTCAACTAGTAAAGAAATATTAGATAAAGTAGCACCTTATAGTCCGATTATTGAAAAAATATTAGATTATAGAACTTTATCAAAATTATATAATAATTACGTTGAAGGACTAATAAATGAGATAAAACCTGATGGAAAGATTCATACTTTATTTAATCAAACATTAACAAGAACAGGAAGACTTTCATCTAGTGAACCTAATCTTCAAAATATTCCAGCACGACTTGAATATGGAAAACTAATAAGAAAAGCATTTTACCCAGAAAAAGATTCTATTATTCTATCAAGTGACTATTCACAAATTGAGTTAAGAGTATTTGCAGCAATGAGTAATGCAACAAACTTAATTGAAGCTTTTAAAGAAGGAAATGATATACATGCTAAAACGGCAAGTGATATATTTGGAATACCTATTGAAGATGTAACAAAAGATCAAAGAAGACAAGCAAAAGCAGTTAACTTTGGAATACTTTATGGAATTAGTAGTTTTGGTTTGTCTGAAGACTTGAATATTGATGTATATAAGGCAAAAGACTTCATAGATAATTATTTAAAAACATATCCAAGAATTAGTGAGTATATGAAAGAAACAATTGATGAAGCACATAAAAATGGTTATGTTAAAACTCTTATGAATAGAAAAAGAACTATTGAAGAATTAAATAATAAGAATTATATGATTAGACAAAGTGGAGAAAGAATGGCTCTTAATACACCAATTCAAGGAACAAGTGCTGATATATTAAAAAAGGCAATGGTTGAAATATATAGGGAATTTGAAAAAAGAAATTTAAAAAGCAAAATGTTAATCCAAGTACATGATGAACTTGTATTTAATGTTTTAAAAAGTGAAGAAGTAGAAGTTGAAAAAATAGTAAAAGATATAATGGAAAATACATACAAATTATCTGTTCCTTTAGTAGTAGATATTAATAAAGGAATAGATTGGTATGATGCAAAGTAGGTAAGATTTATGCCAGAAAAACCAGAAGTAATAACTGTAGCTAAAAAGCTTGAAAGAAAATTATTAAATAGGACAATACAAAATGTAGAAGTATATCACAATAATATGATTGATTATCCATCTGTAGAAGAGTTTAAAGAAAGAATAAAGAAACAGAAGATATATGAAATAACTACAAGAGGAAAATGGATTGTAATGACTCTTGATGATTATTATTTACTATTTCATTTAAGAATGGAAGGAAAGTTTTTCTTTAGAACAAAACAAGATGAAAGAAACAAACATGAACATGTAATATTTGATTTAGATAATGATGAACAATTACGTTTTGCAGATGTTAGAAAATTTGGAAAAGTAATGCTTATAGAAAAAGATAAAATTTATTCTATGAAACCATATACAGAACTTGGACTAGAACCATGGGATAAAGATTTAACAAGTGATTATTTAAAAGAAAAATATAGTAAAAAAACACTTCCAATTAAAAGTGTTTTACTAGATCAATCAATAATAACTGGAATAGGAAATATTTATGCTGATGAGATACTTTTCTTGTCAAGAATAAACCCGCTTACTAAAGCAAAAGACTTAACGGATAAAAATAGAAAAGATATAATAGAAAATACAATTAAGGTACTTGATAAAGCAATAGAAGAAGGGGGAACAACAATAAGAAGTTATACAAGTGAAGAAGGAGTAACAGGACTTTTTCAAAATAATTTAAATGTTCATCAAAGAGAAAAAGAACCTTGTAGAATATGCAATAGTACAATTATTAAAATTAAAGTTGGAGGAAGAGGAACTTATTACTGCCCAAAATGTCAGAAATAATATAAAAGAATAATAGTATGGAAATATTTCATACTCTTATTTAAGAAATAAAAAAATATAATTCTTTTTTTATAAAAAGTATGATATAAGTATAATATAGGAGTGAGAATATGGAAGAGAATAAAGAGAGTGTTGAAGAAGTAAAAGAAGAGACTCAAGTTGAAGAAAATAATACCGAAGAAGTAAAAGAAGAGAGTCAAGTTGAGGAAAATAATATCGAAGAAGAAGAAAAAAAAGTCGAAGTACCAGATAATCAAGAAAGCAAAAATGATAATCCAAAAAAGAAGAAAGGTGGAAAGGTATTATACATAATACTTTGCATTGTTTTGTTTTTAATTGGACTTGTAGGAGGATACTTTTTAGTAAATTCATTTAAAGATAATAAGAAAGAAAAAAGTGAACAAAAAGAAGAACAGAGTGAAAAAGAAGAAAATGAACAAAAAGAAGAAAATAATGAAATTAGACACGCAGAAATAAATGACAAAATTATAGAACTATATAATAAGTATCATTCTGGAAATGGTTCTTGTTCACTATCTGGTTCAATTGAAGAAAAAATATATAATAACGATTTATATGAAATAAAAGACATGGGAAATCCACCATATCATCTAGCAAAGAAAATATTAGATAAAGTAGTAGAAAAATTGAATTCAGTACAAGACCCAAAAACAATAAATGATGATTATATCAAAAGTCTTGTTAAAGAAGAATTTTCAAAGTTTTTCGGAGATAACGTAGTGGTTATTGATGATTTATTGTGGAAAGACAAAAATGAAGTAATGGGATGCTGGTCAATTGATAAAGAAAATGAAAAATATAAAGCAGAAATAAGATGTGGTGGTACATCTTCATTTGAAGCTAAATTTAATATAACTAAAGCAGAAAAAGATAATAATAATATTTACATCTATGAAAATGTAACAATTAAAGATAGTGCGATAGTTAATCCACAACCAACAAAAGCATATGTATATAAGTGGACCTATAATCTTCAAGAAGATGGAAATTATTACTTTCTAAAGGCAGAAAGAATATCTACTATAAATAATAATGACAATAATAACAATAATGATAACAATGAAAATGGTGAAAAAGATATTTCTTCACCAGAACTAATAAACAAATTAACAAGTAAATATGATAAGTTATTTAGTGATTATATAAGTGTCTTAGGAGAAAATGATAATAAATCGTTATTTGGAAGAACTCTTGAATGGAAAATAAATTTCAATCAATCAAACAATTCACATAAAGAAGGGGATGCTTATGCAGTAGGTGAGCAAAATTTAGAAGTTATTGAACAAGAATATTACAACCTATTTGGAGAAAAGCTAGATACAACTGCGACATATAAAGGATCTTGTGCCGAAGGATATTACGATAAAGATAAGAAAATGTTTATTGAAAAGCATTATGGATGTGATGCCGGCTGGGGTTGGTTTGCAAGAGGATATAGATATAAATATACAGAAGATAAGAACAATGCATACATATATGTAGCAGTAGCTGTTTATAGCGGAATAGAAGATGTTGAAATCTTAACTGATGAAGACACTAAAAAAGTATATACAACAATTAAAGATACTACAAATTTTAATTTGAATGAATCAAATTATGATAATTTTGCAAAATATAAAGTAACATTCAGAAAAGAAGGAAATGAATATTATTACACAAAAGTTCAAAAAATAGCAGAAGGAAAATAATAATAAAAATAGTACTATAAAGTACTATTTTTTTGCATTTATTATACTTTCCAAAATATTCAATGCTATTTTTTTAGTTTTACTATCTATGTCTAAATCAGGGTTATATTCAACTAAATCAAATGATTTCAATAAATCCTTTCTTTTAATTATTTCATCTCTAATTTCATAAGCTTCATCCATAGATATTCCGTTAACTGCCTTTACACTAACTCCAGGTGCTATTTCAGGATCTATTACATCTAAATCGTAACTAATATGTAAGCCGTCAACATCTTTAACTATCTCATATGCTTTTTCCATAATAGTTTTAACACCATATTTTTTAATATCTTCTGTTGTGAAAATCTTAACCCCAGCTTTTTCTAAATTAACATATTCAGGACTTTCTATGTCTCTTCCACCAATTAAAATAGACTTTTTTGGATCAAAATATTTACCATCAAAAAAGTAAGATAAATCAGTTCCGTTTTCTCCATCTATAGTAGCAAATGGCATACCATGAATATTTCCTGTTATAGTTGAATTCATATTATGATAATCTGAGTGAGCATCTATCCAAAAAACACCTATATTATTGTGCTTTTTTTTACTTGCTAAACCAGAAGCTATTGCTATTGAATGATCTCCTCCAATAGTAATTACAAAATTACCTTCGTTTACTATTTCGTTATATAGCTCTTCATTAAACTTGTTAACATATTTAATATTTCTTTTTTTATTGCCTTCCTCTAATTCTTTTTTTATATTATCTTTTTTAACAATAATTACATTATCTGCAAGACTATTACATTCAGTAAGAGCAAGAGGACCTTTGTCACTTCCATTTACTTTAACTCCTAAATCAGAGCAGGCATCCACAATTGTTATTTTCATTAGAACCTCCTTAATAAATATAATATATTTTGAAATCAAACACAATAAATTTACACTACTTTACACATTTTACTCTTTTTTTAAAAAAAGATTATTTACTAAAATATATAGGCATGATAAAAGAGAGTTGTCGAAGGAGAGAAAAGTTATGGAAGAAGAAAAAAGTATTGAAGAGCAAAACGTTGAACCAACAAATAATCAGCATAAAAATAAAAAACCACTACTTATAATAATTTTAATTATAGCCATTTTATTAATTGGAATTATTTCTTGGATTGTAGTAGCAAAACCATTTGATAAAAGTAATAAAAAATCAAATACTGAAGAAACACAAGAGCATGATAAAGAAGAAAATAATGCCAATAAAGAAGTAAATTTTAAAGATAAGTCAGATGAATTTAAATTACTTTATAATGAAATTAATTCAAAATTAAATAGTTATTTAAATACTGGCATTGAAACGTATCTTGTAAAATGCAAAGATGTTAGTACGGATGAGCCAAAAACTGAAAACTCATTACTTAAAGCTAAAAATGAATCAATAAAGATGTTATTGGATAAATTAATAACAGTAGGTTCTATTGAAGAAGCAACATTCAGCTTTATGGGATGTTCAAGAAACAATATAACTTATATTATTGGAAATAACATAATGGATGCAAAAGTAAAACTTTACTATGCAGATGCAGAAGATACTCTATTAATTGGATTGGATAAAAAAGGTTATGCCTTAAAATTTAATGATGCAAATGTAATAAATGGTTTTATTGAATCTTTAGGTTATGACAATAATTCAAATATAGAAAAAAATCCCGATGAAATTTTAAAAGAGGAACTTATAAAAAAATTTACTAAAATTGGATTTACAAGTGATAGAGCTTATTTTAATTCAACTGATAACTTAATTACAGTTTGTGGAAATAATAACTTTTGGATTACATCAAAGAAATTTACTGCAAATGATTTAAGCAAAGAGCAATTAATTCAAACTGCTATTAATAACATAGATTTATCAAAAGCTAATACTTATGAAGGACGTTACGAGGGATTTTATTCTTTAAATGATATTAATGCTTCTCTTGGAAAAATAGTAAATAATAAGATAGTTTCTTTAGATGATATCAAAAATAATTATAAAAATGATTATGAAAAATTGGAAGTAAACGGAAATGAAATTAAATTGGTTTATCCATTTGAGAAAGAGTGCTGGGTTGGATTACATACTTATGGTAATATTGAAAAGTTATCTAAAAATAATGATAAAGTAGAGATTTCTCTAAAAGTTGCTTACTGTGAAGATTATGAGTTAGAAAAAGGATCTTATGGACAAAAATGCTATAAAGATTCAAATAAGACTAATTTAGTTCAAGATTTAGCTGAAAGTTACCCTCAAGTAAAAACATGGGATAAATATGATACATATAAAATAACATTTAACGCAGTTAATGGAAATTATTACTTTGATAGCTATGAGTTAGTTAACTAATTAAATAAAACTATTTTTATAGTTTTATTTTTTTGTAGAAATAATTATGTTATACTTATTAAGAGGTAATATATGAAAAAGTTAAGTGAATTATATAATTGTGAATATAAGAATACAATAGTTAATGGTATAAAGATGAATTCTAAAGAAGTAGTAAAAGATGACTTGTTTATTTGTACTAAAGGTGTAACTACTGACAGACATGACTTTGTTGATGATGCAATAAAAAATGGAGCATCATGCATTGTTGCAAGTAAAAAAATAGATGTATCTGTACCGGTTATCTATGTCGAAGATACAAACAAAGAATTGCCAAAGCTATGTGCAAGGTTTTATGATAATCCTGAAAATAAATTAAAAATATATGGCATAACAGGAACAGATGGAAAAACAAGTACTTCGACAATTGTACAAACATTAATTGGAAAAGAGACATGCGGATATATTGGAACAAATGGAAGAAGCTGTGCAAAATTTGATAAAGATACAAATAATACAACACCAGATTCTGATAAGCTTTATGAATACTTTTATGATTTTGTTGAAGCAGGATGCAATCAAGTTGTCATGGAAGCATCAAGTGAAGCATTTTTTAGAAAAAGACTTGAAACCATAACTTTTAATATTGGTGCTATTACAAATATTACAAGGGAACATTTGAATATTCATGGCTCATTTGAAAACTATATAGAATGTAAATGCCAATTATTTAAACAAATAAAGAAAGATGGATATTCAATATTAAATAAAGATGATGAATACTTTTCTAAAGTTAAAGCATCTTGTGTATCTAAAAATATTTGGACTTATGGAAAAGAAGAAGATAATACATTACAAATTGTTGATTTTGAAATACATCCAAACAAAACAAATATAACATATAAATATAATGGTAAAAATTATGATATAGTTAGTCCACTACTAGGAGACTTTAATGTATATAACTTAGCATGTGGAATTTTAGTAGCACTAGCAAGTGGGAAAACCATGGAAGAAATAATTCCAAATATAGATAATCTAAGCGTTAAAGGAAGAATAGATGTACTTCCAAATGTAGGCCAAAACTTTACTGTAATGGTTGATTATGCACATACACCAAATGGAATCGAAAACATCTTAAGATTTGTTCATACACTTGATGTAAATAGAAGTATTGTAGTAATTGGCTCAGCTGGTGAAAGAGACTTTTTAAAAAGACCTATTATGGGAAAAACAGTAGTAAATAATGCAAGTTATGCAATATTTACATATGAGGATCCAAGAAGTGAAGACCCAGAAAATATTATAAAAATGATGACAAGTGAAATTGAAGATAAGTCTAAGTATGAAGTAGTAGTAGATAGAAGGGAAGCAATAGAAAGAGCAATTAATCTTGCAAATGAAAATGACATTGTTTTAATTCTTGGAAAAGGTAATGAAACTTACGAAAAATTAAAAACAAAAACTATTTACTTCAACGATGAAGAAGAAGCAATGAAAGCTTTAAAGAAAAGATTTAAAAAAGAGAAAGTTACTATTAGATAAAATAGTAACTTTTTATTTAAAATAATTGTACACAATTTAACGTACTACAAATTAACTTTCACAATAAAAGAATAAATATATAAAATGTTGTATGTTATAATAAAACAAAGGAGTAAGAAAAGTATGGAAGAAAAAGAAAATGTAGAAAAAAGTGAAGTAGCAGAAGTAGAACATCAACAGGTACAAAAAGCTAATGTGCCACCGAAAAAAAACAATTATTTATATTTAATAATTATAGTAGTTGTATTCTTAGTTGCAGTAATAGGTGGATTTTTATTTTTGGGATCAGGTGTTTTTAAGGAATTTAATAAAGTAAAAAACGATGTTGAAAAAGAAATAGAGAAAAAAGATGAAATAGATATAACTGACAAAAAAAGTAATGTAAGAGAGATAGATATTAAAAGTGATGAAGTAGACATTGTCTTAAAAAAATTTATAACACTAGGATTATCAAATGCAAGGGGATATATAACAGATCAAGAAGGATTTGAATCAACAATAGGTATACAATTTAGTGAAGACTGGTATGCACAAGAGCGCTTAGATGTTGATGAGTTAAATATTCAACATTTAATAAAAACAGCAACAAATAATTTGGATACAAAAAAAGCAATCTTTTGTGGTAACAAAGATGATAAAGTTGGAACATATTCTATGCAAGAGATAAATACTGCACTTCAAAAAGTAATATATAATAAAACTATTACTTTAGAAGACATAAAAAATAATCAAGTAGAAGCAAATGACGTTTTTGAAGTAAAAGGAAATGATATTTATCTAAATTTATCTTGTGATGGTAACTGCTGCGGACCAACAGATATAACTTATGCTAAAACATATAAAGCAGAAAAAGAAGAAGACAAAATATATATATATCAAAAAGTAGCATTCTGCAAATACAATAAGGAAGTAAAAGCTAATAATCCATCTGGTTATAGCTCTGAATACAACTGTTTTAAGGATTCTAAGGTAAGTGATTTAGTAGAAACAAGATTAGAAGAAGATAATCCGGCATGGGATAAGTACAACACATATAAAGTAACTTTCAAAGAAGTTCAAGGTAATTACTATTTTGATAACTATGAATTAGTTAAATAGTTTAAATAGCAAATTGTACATAGTAAATTATTAAAAGAATAAACACCTAGTAAAAAAATAGGTGTTTTTAATTTTACTAACAAAAATAAAATATAAAACTTTTTCATTTTTTCTTAAATTATACAGAAATATGTTAGTATATTAGTAGGTGAATTATATGGATGGAATATATGTTTTTGATAAAAAAGAGGGATATACTAGTAGAGATGTTGTAAATATGGTCGAAAGATTCCTAAATACAAAAAAAGTTGGACATGCTGGAACACTAGATCCAATTGCAACTGGAGTATTGGTAATTGCAGTCGGAACAGGATTAAAAATATTAGAATTTATTAATGAAAGAGATAAAGAATATATTGCAACTGTAAAAATGGGAATTGAAACAAATACTTTAGATATAACAGGAAATATTGTTAAAGAAAAAGAAAACTATTTTATTGATGTAGATAACTTAAAAAAAGCTTTAGAATCATTTAAAGGAAAATATGAACAAACGGTACCTCTTTATTCATCAGTTAAAGTAGGAGGTCAGCGTTTATATAAATATGCAAGAGAGAAAAAGGAAATTGAATTACCAAAAAGATTAGTAGAAATATTTGATATAGAATTATTAGACTATAATCATGAAGAATTTACATTTAAAACAACAGTAAGTAAAGGAACCTATATAAGAAGCCTTATAAGAGATATCGGAGATAAATTAGAAATTCCATGTACTATGAAATCATTAAGAAGAACAAGACAAGGAAGTTTTAGTCTAGATGATGCCAATACAATTGAGGATATTGAAATTGGAAAATTAAAAGAAATACCACTTGAAAGAGCATTAAATGAATTAAAAATAATAGAAGTAGATAGTTATATAGAAAATAAAATTAGTAATGGTGCAATATTAGAAAATAGGTACAATGACCCAAGAGTAGCATTTAAAAATAAAAAAGGAGATATAATAGCAATCTATGAAATATACGATAAAGACAAAAATAAAATTAAACCAACAAAAGTATTTAATAATAAGGATAATATTATAAAAAATTAAAAGCACAGAAATAGTGTCTAGTGTCTAAAATAGTGTTAATAAATGTAAATGGTGACGAATATTTACACGAAACTATTGTAAATTTACAAAAAGTAATATAGAATATAATCATAAAATAACGGAGGAGTATTTATGAAAAAAATGTTATATTTTGTATTAGCGACAATGCTTTTAATTACACCAATAGATTTAGTAATGGCAAAAGACGAAGAACCTATTATAGAGCCAGGAGATAATTCAGGAGATGAGGAAGAAGTTGTTGTAGAGCCAGACGATAATCCAAATGATCAAGATAAAGAACATGGGTTTACTATAATGGCTGTTGAAGATAACGTGCCAGCCGATAAAAACGAAACAACGTATAATTGCGATGAATATCCTGGATATACACTAAATGGAGACAAGTGTGAATTTAATGAATGTACAGATAGGATTGAGGAACCACAAGAAATGTATGTTGAAGAAGAAGTTACTGAGATGGTAAATGAAGAATATGTATGTGGAGAGAAAGTAGAGAACGGAGTATTGGTTCAAGAGGTTTGTGTAAGACAAGTCCCTCGTACTACAACTATTGGTCATATGGAATACGATTGTGATCATTTAGTTGGATATAGACTTGAAAATGGTAAGTGTGTATCAACAATATGTACAGAAGATGAACAACCTGCAAGTGAAAATCCAGAAACATATAATTGTGATAGATATGAAGGATATACTTTATCAGGAGATTTATGTACAAAAGAAGAAATAGATGAAGTTAGTCAAAAAATAGAAATAACTAATATAGATTTAATAGATAGAAGCGATGAAACAGAAGTAGTTGAAAAACCAACTGTTACTGGATTAGATATAAAATTTGAATTATCATTTGCTAGCGTAAATAATTATGCAAAATATAAAATAAAATATAAAAATAGTAGTAATAGCGATTTTACATTATCAGATAAAAATGAATTTGAAAACGAGTATTTAAAATATGAAATAAAATTTGAAGATGATTCAAATATAATAAAAGCAAATAGTGAGAAGAATGTTGAAATCACAATAACATATAAAAGTGAAGCCCCTGTATCAGCATTAGTTGGAGGCAAATTTGTTGGCAATAATAATTTGAGAATAAATGCTACAGAAAATGTTAAAAATCCAGCAACAAGTGATGATATAATGTTCTATGCAAAACTATTAATTGCAAGCATGGCATTATGTGGAGTAGCAATAATAACAAAAAAAGCAAAAAATTAAAATGTAATTAAAAGATACTAAAAAAGTATCTTTTTTTTTGTAAAATTTTACACTAAATGAATATAAGAATGTAGAATTAAATTGTAAGTTGACAAATGCTTTGATAAACTAAAAATATAAAAATAGGAGAAGAGTATGAAAAAAGGATTATTATGGATTTTAGTAGGAGTACTTTTAATAGTACCATTTATAACAGTAAAAGCATC
>CAMNJQ010000052.1 GCA_946541575.1 uncultured Clostridium sp.
TGAATTAGCATATTTGGAAGAAGCTGCAAAAGAACAAGCAAAAATGCTTCAAAATAAAAATGAATTAGAAGATTTAAAAGAAGCTGCAAATGAACAAGCATCTATTTTAAATAAAAAAGTTGATGATAACTTATTTGAAATTGTGAATAATAATTCAAGTGATGTTGAATTATCACCTGAATTAAAAGAATTATCTGATGCTATTGAGGTTGTAGATTCTTATGCATCTTTAGGACAACCATCAATTAAAGTTTTCTTTGAAAGAGGAAATAAAGAAGCTGCCGAAGTAATTGTATCTAATGGTATTGCTGCTGATGAAGAAGTAGTTTTTAGAAAAGTGTTTAAATTAGAGCAACTTCATAATGAAGTAATTCCTCTATTGTGTAAATTATATTCTAAAGATAATCATATTTCATACGAAAAATTGTTTGACGTACCTAATACTACTAAAGCAGGTCTTGTTATTGTAGGAGATCAAGAAAGATTATTTCAAGTTTCTAATGCAGAAAGAACTTTTGTAGATTTTTGTTTAGAAAATGTAAAGAAAGAAATGAATAATAAAAAAGAAGAAGAAGAAAAAATGAAAAAATAGCATAAGTTTATCTTATGCTATTTGATGGTTGAGGAGAAATAAATGAAACTAAAAAATCCTGTTATATCAATTATAATAATTATTTTATTAGTCTCATTATTAATTATTTTTCCTTTTGTTATGCTTTCTAAGAATACTAAAGAAGTTAATAGCATAAAAAAAATTATTTATGATTTTGATATTAAGGAATATTTATTAAATCATGATGTAATAGATGATTCTATAAAGAATTACAATTATCCTAAAGAAGTGTTTAATTATATTAACATTAATGATATAAAAATTATGAAAGATAAGATTTATAATAGGTTAATGGAAAATAGTAATTCTTTAATTTCCAAGAATGAAATTATTTCATTAATAAGTAATTCAGTTTATGAATTTGAAAATGTCACTTATAAAGATGTTTATGATAATGTTTATAGTGATATTGAATATATAAGTACCGAACTTGAAAATTATTTAAATGATAGATTAATTAATTATCAAATGTTTCTTTCTATTGTAGGAAGTAATGTTATATTTTATTTTTTGTTGTTTGTTTGTTTATTGTTGCTTACTATTATAGTTTTTATTGAAAAAAATAGTGGTATAATTATAAGTAGTATTATTAGCTTATTATATTCTTTATATTTATATTATATTAGTGATAATTTTTATAGATTATTTGTGTCTTCTTCTGTTAGTAATTATGTTAAACTTTTATTTAAAAATCATTTTTTATTGAATGATGAATCATATATTATTTGTTTTATTTTAAGTTTTGTATTATTATTAATATATATATTTAATTGTGTTAAATCTTTTTTTAAAAAGATTAAAAATTGGAGGTAGTATGAAAATTCTTGTTACTGGTGGATGTGGATATATAGGTAGTCATACTTGTGTAGAACTACTTAATAATGGATATAATGTTGTAATTGTGGATAATTTATCAAACTCAAAGGAAGATGTTATAAATAAGATAGAGCAAATTACTAATAAAAAAGTTACTTTTTATAAAGAAGATGTATGTAATTATAAGGCATTAGATGGTATTTTTAGTAAGGAAAAAGTAGATGCAGTTATTCATTTTGCAGGGTTTAAAGCAGTTGGTGAAAGTGTAAGTGAACCACTTAAATATTATAGAAATAATTTGGATTCAACATTGACTCTTTTAGAGGTAATGAAAAAACATAATTGCAAAAAATTAGTTTTTTCATCAAGTGCTACTGTTTATGGAAAGCCTAAGAGATTACCTATAACTGAAGATTCACCTTTGCATACTACTAATCCTTATGGTTCAACAAAATTAATGATTGAAATGATTTTACAGGATTTATATGTTTCAGATAATGAATGGGGAATTGCTATTTTAAGATATTTTAATCCAATTGGTGCTCATAAGAGTGGATTAATTGGCGAAGATCCTAATGGTATACCAAATAATTTAATGCCATATATAGTAAAAGTTGCTAATAAAGAATTAAAAGAGTTAAGCATATTTGGTAATGATTATGATACAAAAGATGGAACTGGTGTTAGGGATTACATTCATGTTGTTGATTTAGCAAATGGTCATATAAAAGCTATTGAAAAAGTTTTAAAGGATAGTGGAGTAGATACATATAATTTAGGAACTGGAAAAGGCTATAGTGTATTAGAAATAGTAAATACATTTAAAAAAGTTAATAATGTTGATGTTCCATATAAGATAGTTGATAGAAGGCCTGGAGATATAGATGCTTGTTATGCTTCTATTGACAAAGCTTTTGAAAAATTGCATTGGAGAGCTAAATTAGAGATAGACGAAATGTGTAAAGACTCGTATAATTATGTTAAGAAAAGTAAATAGGAGGTATTTATGAGAATTTGTTCAGTTTGTGGAGAGCGTAATGAGGATTGGATGGATATTTGCCAAAGATGTGGTAGTTCTATTACCAATGCAAATGTTGATAACTCTTATGATACTCCGATTGACTATGGAAATAATTATAATGATTATAGAGATAATAATTACTATGAAGATAATAGTAATAATAATTACTATTATCAAGAAAGCTCTAAATCATCTAATTCACTTCCAAAAGCTAGAAAAAAAATTACTAACCTAGATTTAAAAATAATTTTAATTATTTTAATTATTATTCTAGTATGTTTGATAATATATGCATTCTTTTAATGATTAAAAACTTTCTTTTCGTATCAAAATGATATAGAAAGGAGAGTTTTTTTATTGTCACGTCATAAAGTTGATATAGTTGGCGTGAATACATCAAATATCAAAGTATTAACAAATGAAGAAATGATTAATCTTTTCTCTAGGTATAAAGCAGGTGAAAAATCAGTTAGGGATGTAATTGCAAAGGGAAATTTAAAGTTAGTATTATCTATTTTAAAAAAATTTTCTAGAAGTGATGAAAATAAAGATGATTTATTTCAAATTGGATGTATTGGACTTATGAAAGCTATTGATAATTTTGATCCAAATTATGGAGTTAAGTTTTCAACATATTGTGTACCAATGATTTTAGGAGAGATAAGACGATATGTTAGAGATAATTCTAGTTTAAGAGTAAGTAGGTCATTAAAAGATATATCGTATAGAAGTATTAAAGCAAAAGAAGAATTATATATTGCTTTAGGTAGAAGCCCAACAAATCTTGAAATTGCTAATTATTTAGGAATAGAAGAAACAGATTTAATTGATGCTTTACAATCAAGAAAATTACCTATAAGTATATTTGAACCAATTTATAATGATGGTGGAGATACAATATATTTATATGATCAAATCGAAGATAAGACAGAAAATAAAGTTGATTTAACTGATCATTTTTCTTTAAAAGAAGCTTTGAAAAAACTTGATGAAAGAGAAAAATATATTATTGATCAAAGATTTATTATGGGAAAAACTCAAGTAGAACTTTCTAATGAGTTAAGTATTAGTCAAGCTCAAATATCTAGAATTGAGAAAAAAGCTTTAGACTCACTTAAGAAGAATATAGAAAATTAGTATATTATTAAAATATTGACTTTTATTGATAAAGTGTTATAATTTTTATTCGCGAGGGGGACAATTATAATGAAATTAATTGATGATAAAAGTATATATGTTCAAGAAAGAGATTTAGCTCTTTTATTAAAAAATAATGAGGATGGGGCTATACCTTTATCTATTATTGAAAGATATGGAGAGATAATCAATAGTGGGAAAACAGAAAATCCACTATTATATAGAAAGTTTGATGATAAAATTGCATTTGATTTTTTAAATTCTCAAGAATATATTTTAGATAAAGATTTTTTAAATTATTTATCATGGACTGATACAATTAATTATGGTTCTATTACATTATTAGAGTTAAATAAAGCATTTAGAGAATATGAAAATATAGATTCAAATACTTCTCAAGAAGAAATACAGAGAGTTGAAAATAAACTTGATTTATTAAAATATAAAATGGGTTGTATTAAAGAATCTATTAATGAAAAAAAATGTAGTGTTATTGTAAGAGGCTCAAAAGAAACTGCAAAACAAGATGGCAATATGAAATCTAGAGTTAAGAAAATTATTAAGAAGTAAAAATTGAAATAGTATCATTTAGATACTATTTTTTCTTGAAAAAAATAGTAAAAAAATGTATATTGAAATTATATATGGAGGTTAATATGAGAGAATTAGTTTTAAGAAAATGTAATAAGTGTAATGCTTTGGTTAAAGTTGTTGAAGATTGCAATTGTAAATGTGGATTAGTTTGCTGTGGGGAAGAGATGCATGTTGTAAAAGCAAATAATAGTGATGGCGCTTTTGAAAAACATGTTCCAACTTATACTATAGATGGCGATAAAATAATAGTAGAAGTAAATCATGTGATGGAAGAAGATCATTATATTGAATGGATTTGTGCTGTATCAGATAATGAAGAACAATATAAGTATTTAAGACCTGGAATGAAGGCAAAAGCAACTTTTAACTATTATGATGGAATGAGTTTATATTCATATTGTAATAAACATTCATTGTGGAAAAAGGAAGTTGAATAAAAAAGAAAACAGTAGTGTTTTCTTTTTTTATCATAATTTACTAAATAATCAAAGAGTGATATAATAGTCATAGTTTAAAATTAGTAATTAAGGGATGTATGATACAATGAATAATAAAAATAATGATAAAAGTATAATTAATTATCTTTTTGAATCATCAAAAAAGTTATTGTTTTGGTTTTTAACTTTTATATTTTTAGAATTTAGTTTTATTTTAATAATGGATAGTAAAATTGAGATAGAAAACCTATTTAATATTATACTTTTTAGTATTTTGTTATCTAGTTTTATGTCAATTGTTACTAATGTTTTTAAACCTAAAATCAATAAGATAATTACTTCTATAATATTATTTGTTTTAGGATTCTTATTTTCACTTCAGTGTGTGTTTTATAGTATCTTCAAATTATATTTTTCCCTAAGTAATTTAGGATTAAGTGATCAAGTAACCAGTTATTTAGATAAAGCTTTTGCAGCTATTCTGGCTAATTTATTTTTTATAGTAATTTTTATGTTACCATTTATTTTATATTTAGTTTTTTCAAAAAAATTAAAAATGAATACTAATAAGTTATTTGATTATGTTAGTTTCTTTATAGTATTAGCTTTATTTACACCAATATTTTATTACAATATAATATCTAGTAAAGGAAAAACAAATGGCATGTATGATTTATATTATAATGTCAATGAAATATCTTTAAATATAAATAAATTAGGTGTAATGAATAGTTATATTATTGATTTTCATAGGTTATTATTTGGATTTGTTCCACAGCAAATTGATTTTATTAATATGGATGATATTGACAAGAATGAAGAAATTCCAGTAGAAGAACCTGAAGAAGAACCTATTGTATATGAGCCTAATACGCTTAATTTAAATCTTGATAAAGAAACATCATCAGATAGTATTAAAAAGATAAACTTATATGTAGCAAATGATAGTGGAACTATGAAGAATGAGTATACTGGACTATTTGCTGGTTATAATCTAGTTTATATAACAGCAGAAAGTTTTAGCCAAATTGCTATTTCTGAAGAATTGACACCAACATTATATAGATTAACTCATACAGGTTTTATTTTTGATAATTACTATACTCCTAATGCACTTTCGACAATAGGTGGTGAATTTCAATCTATGACTGGGCTATATCCAGATTCAACTATATTGTCAAAGTGGAGAAGCGGAAAAAACTATTTTCCATACGGATTAGCAAATGTTTTTCAAAGTAAAGGATATAAGACATATGCTTATCACAATAATTCATATGTTTTTCAGGATAGAAATAAATATATGGCTAGTCAAGGATTTAATAATTATTTAGGTTGCTATAATGGGCTTGAGAAAAGAATGAATTGCAGAAGATGGCCACAAAGTGATGATGAAATGATTCAAGTTACTTTACCTGACTATATTAATAATCCAGAACCATTTTTAGCATATTATATGACTGTATCAGGTCACTTTGCATATACATTTAATGATAATTCAATGGCAACAAAGAATAAGCAGTTTGTTAATAATATGAATGTGTCAAATAATGCTAAAGCTTATGTTGCAACTCAGATTGAACTTGATAGAGCATTAGAAAGATTGCTAAAAGAATTAGAAGTTGCAGGAAAGCTTGATAATACAGTAATTGTTCTTTTAGCAGATCATTATCCTTATGAACTTGATTTAGGATCAATTAATAGTTTATCTACTTATGAAAGAGATGAGATAGTTGAAGTTAATCATAATTCACTAATTTTATGGAATAGTAAACTAGAAGATATACATATAACAAAGCCTTGTATGTCTAGTGATGTACTTCCAACTGTATATAATTTATTTGGAATTGATTATGATTCAAGATTATTTACCGGACGTGATATTTTATCTGACTCATTTGGTATTGCAATTATGAGAAATCATAGTTGGGTTACTGATAAAGGAACATATTTTGCCAATAGCAAGAGATTTGTTGGAAGCGAAGATTTACCTGAAAATTATATTGATAATATTAATACATTAGTAAATAATCGTTTAAATATTGCAAAATTAATCTTATCGACAGATTATTATAATTACTTGTTTAGATAATAAAAATGAAACAACTGATATCAGTTGTTTTTATTTGTGTAAAGTTAAAAATGTAAACTTATTTTTTTAAATTGTAAATAACTTGACTATAGACATATACGTGTATATAATCAAATTATGATAACAAAGCAATAATAAATTTGGTTGTTATTGTAATCAATTAATAAAAACATAAGTAGGAAGGAGATTAAGGTTGAATAAAGATAGATATCAAAAAGTGTCAATTGTTTTGATTCTGATTGCTATTTTAATGTTTGGAGCGTCAATGTTTATTTTTATAAATAAAGATGATTCAAAAAAAGACTATGCGCCATCTAGTGCAGATCCAGGAGCTGTAAAAATTGATGAAGATGAATCTAATGTGTCTAGTTCTGGTTCTAAAGTTTCACTTAAGTATAAGAGTGAAGCAATAGTAAATTTAGAAAAAGATAAAGTTGAATTATTCTTTCAAAATCCATCAAGATCAAATCAGAATGTAACTTTGGAGGTTAGAGCATCAGAATTGGATAATCCAGATGAAGAATTTACAATTGCAAAATCAAATATTATTCCAGTTGGTTATGGAATTTATGAATTGTCATTGTATGATGACGTAAATTTAAAAAAAGGTAGTTATAGCGGAAGGATAATTGTAAATTATTATGATGCAAAAACTGAAGAGATGGCATCTGTTAATACAAATATTCCAATTGCTATTGAAGTAATGTAAAAAAAAGAAAGAAAGAGGTAAAAAAAATGAAATGTAAAAAATTAGTAAAAGGGTTAATGGTTATGGGGATTATGGTTGGACTTGTTGCTCCTGTTGTTACGCGTGCTGATACTGGTGGAGGACCATCATATGATAATAGAAAAGTAATGTTAAAAGCTATGGATGATCCATCAACTGTTTCAGTAGATCTTGAATGGGGAGATTTACAATTTGAGTATACATATCAAGGAAATGGGGAAGGAAGATGGGATGCATTACCAAATAGTAATGATTCACAAAGAAAGTCAAGTATAGTTAGAGTGGTAAATAGATCAGCTTTTGATATGTCAGCAAGACTACAGTTTACTTCTAGTATTCCAGGAGTAACTTCTTCATTTGCGGTATATGATCTTAAAGAAGGTGTAGGAACTTGTGAAAATGCAAAAGATAAAATAGCTTCTTCAACTGCTTGGAGTTCAAGTAAACAAAGCGGACCATATGAATATAAAACTGATCCAATGGCAACAGTAATTTATTCTGATAGCAATTGCCAAGTTCAAGTTCCTAATGGTGAAATGTATGATGATTCAAAAACATATTATTATGTAAAATTAGATTCAAATTTTGAAGGTGCTACTGCTACAGCAAATTCAGTTGGTGGTGTTATTCCTGGAGTAGATAAGCATTATACTGGAAATGTAGTTGGTAGCCAGTATGATTCAACTAAACTTGCTTCAATGAATGATTTTGAATTAGAATTATCTCATGGTGATTATTCATATATAAAAGAAGTGTATAATTCAAATAAAACTATTGGTACTTTAGATATTTGGCTATATAATGGTGATTAAGAAATAATCTGAAACATTTTGTTTCAGATTTTATTTGGGAGAGAGTATATGAATAAAAAAATATTAGTGAGTTTTGTTCTGCTTATTATGTCTATAATTGCTTTAGTATCGGCTGTAATATTTAATAAAAATGATAAATTTATAAGACCAGAATTTGATAAAAATACTTTGGATGGTGTTCCCAATGTTTCAAATAATAGCTATTCAGAGATAAATTATAGTGAAAGTTATAATGTCAAATTATGTGGAGAACCAGAGTTAAAAGATAATAAGCTATATTTGTATTTAACATCATTAGATGGCAATAATATTATGATAAAAGCTAGAATTTATAAAGATGATAAAATAGTTGGTGAAAGTGGTTTAATAAATCCTAATAGCTATTTAGAATATATAAATGTTGAAAATCTAAAAAGTGGGGATAAAATAAAAATTAAGATAATGGGGTATGATAAAGATTATCATAGCGCTGGTGCAATTAATATGAATGTTACAATTAAATAAAACTGTTATAGACTTGAATTTTGATTGATTTTGTGATATAATACACCACATCAAAAGGGGGATATGTTTATGGACAAGTTTTATAATGATACATTTCGTTCATCAAAAATAATTAATGAAGAATTAAAAGAGAGAAAGAAAATTGCTATTACCAGTCCAAGCAATAATGAGTTAATATCTAATTTTATGAAATCAACTAATAATAAATTTGTTAAAAGTTATCGTAACGAAAAACGTTTAATTGATGCTTTTGATGAAATTAATTCTATTATTTTTGCTGGATTTGATTATTTTCATTATTCAAATATAGGCGATATGGTAAGTGATAACAATAGTTTAATTGGTATGAGTTGCAATATTCCTATTCTTATAAATGAAGAACATCTTTATAAATTAAAAGAAGTAATTGATTGCTATGACATTTTGGATTTTATAATATCTAAAGATAATAAAAATAATGTTAAATATTCTATTTGGTATGCAAATACGGATATTTCAGCTAGTCTTATTCCGTTTAAAAGAGAAAATGATGATATATATGTAGATTTAAAGTCTATTAATGATTCATATGATGGAGTAGTTTCTATTTCTTTAGGTGAACATAATGGAATACCATATAATAATATAACTGGTGCTAAAAGTTATATACCAAATGAAGATAATGAAAAAGTAAAGAGATTAAATTTTCATGTAAATAGTAAAAAATAAAGTTTTTACAAATAAGTAAAAACTTTTTTTATGCTTTAATTCCTTGATAGCTATTTCTTCGTACCATTTCTTTATCAATATCGTTTAATACACAAAACTTTTTTGTTAACCAAAATGGTTCAATTAAATCTTCAATTTTTGGATCTCCTGTGATTCTATTTATTACTATTGTATCTTTTAAATATTCAAGTTGATCACATACAATGTCGATATATTCTTCTTTTGATAAAACATGAAATTTTTCTTTTTCATACATTTTTTCTAATGCAGTATCTTTTAAAATATGGAGCATATGAATTTTTATCCCCCAAATATTAAGATTATTTAAATATTTTACTGTTTCTAACATTTCTTCTTTAGTTTCATAGGGAAGCCCATTAATGATATGTACTAGTACTTTAATATTTCTTTTATTTAATTCTTCAACAGCACTATTAAAACATTCTAGACTACAGCATCTATTAATTAATTTTGATGTTTTATCATGTATTGTTTGAAGTCCTAGTTCTACAACTAAATCAGTTTTTTTATTTAGTTTTTCTAAATAGTCATAACATTCTTTACTTATTGAGTCTGGTCTTGTTGATATATTAATTCCAACTACATTATCATATGTTAAAACTTCTTCCCAGTTCTTTATTAAGAATGATAAATCTCCATATGTATTTGTGTTTGCTTGAAAATATGCAATAAATTTACAATTTGGCCATTTGTTAAGCATTATTTTTTTTATTGAATTAAACTGTTCTTTTATTGGTAATAGCTTATTTCCAGCAAATTCACCACTACCTAGTTTTGAACAATATATACATCCTCCAAACCCAACTTTTCCATCTTTATTTGGACAAGTTAAACCTAAGTTTAAACTAATTTTTGCTACTTTAGTATTGTATTTTTTTTTATAATAGTAGTCTAAAGTATGATATCTTTTATTTGAATCGCTATATTTGAAATTTGACATATTACCACCAATATTCATTATATCATAATAAATTTAATACATAAAAAAATATACTTTATAATTATTTTATGATAAAATTGTTGTATAGAATAAAAGGTGATTTCAATGTATGATTTTGGTAAAAGTTTTAATATTAATTTAGAAGATTTAAAATCAAAAAAAGAAGCAACTGTTGTTGGAAATAAATTTAGAATTACAGTTCTTACAGAAAGATTATTGAGATTAGAGTATAGTGAGACTTCAAATTTTAATGATTTAAAAACAGAACTTGTTTCTTTCCGTAATTTTGATGTTCCAAAGTTTAGAATTACAGAAGACCAAAATTTTATGGAGATAGAAACTGATTATTTTAAACTTTCATACAGTAAAGAGCAACCATTTAAGGGATCTACATTTAGCGCAACAAAAAATTTAAAAATTGAAGTTAAAAATAGTGAAGCTGTTTGGTATTATGGAAATCCTGAGGCTAAAAATTATTATGGGTCAAATATTAGTGGTGAGGTAAAGAGTAAAGAACAAAAAGAAAATAGGGGATTATTTTCTTTGGATGGAATGGTTTCTTTTGATGATAGTGATAGTTTAAGAATTAATGAGGTTGGGAGCATTGAAGAACCTATTAAAGGCAATATAGATATTTATGTCTTTATATATAATAAAGATTTTGGATTATGCGTTCAAGATTATTTTAAATTAACTGGATTACCAGAACTAATTCCACGTTATGCTCTTGGGAATTGGTGGTGTAGAGATTTACCATATAAAACTGATGAAATTGCACAATTAGTTTACGAATTCGAAAAAAGACAAATACCATTGTCAGTTATATTACTAGATAAGGATTGGCATGTAAGAGATGCAGAAAAAAAGAATCTTTCTGGTTTTACATTTAATAAAGAATTGATTCCTGATCCAAAACTTCTTATAGATACATTACATCAAAGAGGAATTCATTTTGGAGTTAGAATAGATCCAGATGAAGGATTTTATCCTTATGAAGAACATTACGAAGATGTTAAAAACTTCTTAGGATATACAAACGAAGGATTAATTGCAATCGATCCATTAAATCCTAAAATGCTTGATGCATTACTAAAATATGGATTAAATCCAATAGAAAGTCTTGGTGTAGATTTCTTTTGGAATAATTCTAGTAATATTAAGAATTTGCATAGATTATGGGTTTTAAATTATTACATTTATAATAATTTGAATAGAAGTCAAGATAAAAGAGGAATGATTTTAGCAAGAAATTCTTTAAAGACTGCACATAAGTTTCCAGTATTGTATGCAGGTAATTCTAAAGTTAGTTGGGAAAACTTTAAATCAACACCATTTTTTAACTTATCAGCATCTAATATAGGAGCATGTTGGTGGAGTCACGATATCGGTGGGTTTGATGAAGGAATTGAAGACCCAGAATTATATATTAGATCAGTTCAGCTTGGAACATTTTCCCCAATATTGAGATTTCATTCTGCTAGTGGAAAATATTATAAAAGAGAGCCTTGGAAGTGGGATATAAGAACAGAGACTATTGTAACTAAATACTTAAGATTAAGACATAATTTATCATCATATCTATATACTGAAGCATATAAATATCATAAAACTGGTTCTATGATATTCCAACCACTATATTATTATTTACCACAAGTATATGATAATGATAATTATAAAATTGAGTATTTCTTCGGAAGTGAATTATTGGTATCTCCAATAATAAATAAGAAGAATACAATAATGAATAGAACAATTCATAGATTTTATTTACCTGATGGTGTTTGGTATGAGTTTACAACTGGAAAAAGATATCAAGGAAATAAGAAACATACCTCTTTTTATAAAGAAGAAGATTATCCTATCTTTGCTAAAAAGGGAAGTATTATACCACTTTCAATAAAGAGTAATATGAATAATACAGGTAATCCAACTGATTTAGAAATACATGTTTTCCCTGGACAAAATAATACTTATAGGATGTATGAAGATGATGGTGAAAGTAATCATTATAAAAATGGAGAATATATAATAACTGAAATAGATTATAACTATTTACAAAATAATTATACTTTAATTATTCGTCCAGTTGAAGGAAGAGCAGGTATTATTCCTAAGGAAAGAAACTATAAAATTAGATTTAGAAATACTAAGTTTGCTGAAACAGTAGTAGTATATATGAATTCAAATCCAATTGAAATTGCTAATAAATATATTGATAACAATGATTTTATTGTAGAAATAAATAATGTACCTACTATGGGACAATTAACTATTAACTGCAAGGGAAATGATATTGAAATTGATGCAGTTCACGTTTTAAATGAAGATATTGATGATATTTTAAAAGATTTGCAAATTGAAACAACTTTAAAGGAGAAAATATCAGAAATATTGTTTAGTGATGCTAATTATAAACAAAAGAGCATTGAAATTAGGAAATTGAAGAAATATAACTTAGATAAATCTTTTATTAACTTGTTCAAAAAATTACTTGAATATGTTGAAGAACTTTAATATAATATTTTTTGTAATTTGCTTTAAGAAGTAGTAATTATTTGAATATTTAAAGAGAGCTAAAGTATGGTGAAATTTAGTAATATGAAATTAATGAACTTGTCTTAAATATAAACAAATCGTATTCTTGCGTTAAAAGATCAAAGTGTAGAGATTATCTCTAAATTAAGGTGGTACCACGGAAATATTCGTCCTTATTGGATGGATATTTTTTATTTTGTAGGAGGTTAAATGATAGAAATAGTAATTACAATTCTTGTTGTTTATTTTTTGTATTATTTTATATCAGTAAGAAGATATGATAAATTAGGTCATTATAAAAATGGTAAGAAAAAAGAAGTTACTGATTATGAAGCTCTTCCTAGTGAAGTTAAATATTTTATTATTAAATATAAAATAGATACAAATAAAATAAATTATAGACCACTTATGAAGTTAGTTGGGTTAGTTTTAGGACTAGATATAGCTTTATTATCAATTGTAGAGGTATTAATATTTAAAGATAATATTGTACTTATATTGTTAGTAGCTGCAGTTTTAATAATACCACTGTATTTAATCAGTTTAAGATTTGTTGGAAATTATTTTAAAAAGAAAGGACTTGTTAAAAATGAATAAAATTAATGAAATAGAAAAGAAATGGCAAAATTATTGGGATAATAAAAAAACTTTTAAAGCTTTAAATAATAGTGATAAAAAATCTTTTTATGTACTAGTAGAATTTCCTTATCCATCTGGAGCAGGACTTCATGTAGGTCATGTTAGAAGTTATACAGCACATGATGCGATAGCTAGGATGAAACGTTTACAAGGATATAATGTTTTATTTCCTATGGGATGGGATGCTTTTGGAGCACCTGCAGAAGAGTATGCTATAAAAAATCATATTCATCCAAAAGAGGCTGTAAAAAAGAATATTGAAACATTTAAACGTCAAATGAAGACTTTAGGTTTTTCTTTTGATTGGGATAGAGAGTTTTCAACAACTGATCCGGATTACTATAAATGGACACAGTGGCAATTTTTACAGTTTTATAAACATAATATGGCATATAAAGATACAATTCCAGTAAACTGGTGTCCTAAATGTAAAACAGTTTTATCCAATGAAGATGCTGCTGGTGGAGTTTGTGAAAGATGTGGAACAGAAGTAGTTCAAAAAGAAAAGTCACAATGGATGTTAAAAATGAGTGATTATGCCGAGGACTTATTGAAAGGATTAGATGATACTGATTTTGCTGATAGAGTTAAGTTAGGTCAAATTAATTGGATTGGTAAGTCTACTGGTGTAGAAATGGATGTAGAAATATCAGGTGGTGGAAAATTTTCTATTTTTACTACTTGTATTGAAACAGTATTTGGAATAACTTTCTTTGTAATTGCACCTGATGGAAAATTAATTAAAGAATTAATGCCTAGAGTAAAAAATAAAAAAGAAGTTGAAAAATACATTGAAGAAACTAAGAAAAAATCAGCAATGGATAGAACTGAACTTAATAAGGGAAAAACTGGAGTAGAAGTAAAAGGTGTAAAAGCAATTAATCCAATTAATGGAAAAGAAGTTCCTATTTTCTTAGGAGATTTTGTTTTAGGAGATTATGGTACTGGTGCTGTTATGGCTGTTCCTGCTCATGATCAAAGAGACTTTGAATATGCAAAAGCTCATAACTTAGAATTAATTGAAGTAATAGAAGGTGGAAATATAAAAGAAAAAGCCTTTGAAAAACATGATTATTTAGGTGCTGGATGTAAATTAATTAATTCTGGTGAATTTGACGGATTAGTTGTAGAAGATGCTAAAGAGAAAATAACAAAAATGCTTGAAGAAAAAGGAATAGCAAGAAGAGTTAATAATTATAAAATGAGAGATTGGATATTCTCTCGTCAAAGATTTTGGGGTGAACCAATTCCAATGATTCATTGTGAAAAATGTGGTTGGGTTCCAATGAATGAAGAAGATTTACCATTATTGTTACCTGATGTTGCAGAATATGAGCCAACAGATAATGGTGAAAGTCCACTTGCAAAGATTACTGAATGGGTAAATACTACATGTCCAAAATGTGGAGGAGCTGCTAAAAGAGAAACTGATACTATGCCTAACTGGGCTGGATCAAGTTGGTATTTTTTAAGATTTATGGATGCTAAAAATGATAAAGAGTTTGCATCTATGGATGCTATGAAGTATTGGAAAAGAGTTGATTGGTATAATGGTGGTATGGAACATACTGCAAGACATTTGCTTTATGCAAGATTTTGGGTACAGTTCTTATATAATATTGGTTTAGTACCATCAAAAGAAATGATTTGGAAAAGAGTAAGTCATGGAATGGTTTTAGGTAGTGATAACCAAAAAATGAGTAAGTCAAAAGGAAATGTAATTAATCCTGATGATATTGTAAATGAATATGGTGCTGATACTTTAAGAGTATATGAAATGTTTATGGGCGATTATACTCAAGATGCTCCATGGAGTACAGATTCTTTAAAAGGATGCAAGAGATTCATTGATAAAGTAATTAGATTAAAAGAAAAAGTTGTAGATAAAGATGAATATTCTAAAGATTTGGAACCAATTATTCATAAAAGTATTAAAAAAGTTGAATCAGATTTAATGAGTTTAGGCTTTAATACTGCTATTTCTCAATTAATGATTTTATCTAATGCATATGATGAAAAAGAATCAATTACGAAGAAAGACTATAATTTATTATTAACACTTCTTAATCCAATTGCACCTCATATTACTGAAGAATTAAATGAAGAAATTGGATATAGTCCAATTTGTGAAAGTAGTTGGCCAGTTTATGATGAGTCTAAAACTATAGAGCAAGAAAAAGCAATTGCTGTACAAGTTAATGGAAAAGTACGTTCAACTATTAAAATTAATATAAATGATAGTGAAGATGAAATTAAAGAAAAAGCTTTAAAAGAAGAAAATGTACAAAAGCATATTGAAGGAAAAGATATTGTAAAAATTATAGTTATTCAAGGAAAAATAGTTAATATAGTTGTAAAGTAGAAAGAGGATTTTATGTTTGATGTAATTATTGTAGGTGCAGGACCTGCTGGACTCTTTACTGCATATGAGCTTTTAGAAAATAATAGTGATATTAAAGTAGCAATACTTGATAGAGGGCTTAAAGCGGATAAAAGAGTTTGTCCGATGAATAAATTTAAAACTGAATGTAAGAATTGTAAACCATGTGGAATTTTATCTGGATATGGTGGTGCTGGAACTTTTTCAGATGGAAAATTAAACTTTGTTCCTAAATTAGGAAAATCAGATTTGTTTAAATATATGGGGAGAGATGAAGCCTTTAAAATAATTGATGATACTGAAGAAATCTTTAATAAGTTTAATATGGATAGTAAAGTTTATCCTACTAATATGGATGAAGCAAATAAAATTAAAGAAAAAGTTGCTAAAACAGGTGCAAGCCTTTTACTTATAAAACAAAAACATTTAGGAAGTGATCATCTTCCTAAATATATTGATGATATTACAAAGTATCTTGAAGATAAGAATGTAGAAGTGTTTGAACATGCTGATGTACTAGATATTATAGAGAATAAAGATAAAACATATGCAGTTAAGTATTTAAGTGGAAAAAAAGAAAAAGAAATAAATAGTAAGTTTGTAGTTGTAGCACCTGGAAGAACTGGTGCAAAATGGGTTCAAGAATTAGCAGATAAATATAATATTCCATATGTTTCTCAAAGTATTGAAATTGGAGTAAGAGTTGAAACAAGGCGTGAGATATTAAAAGATATTACTGATGTTATATATGATCCAACGATATTTATAAAAACAGATACTTATGGTGATGAAATAAGAACATTTTGTACTAATCCAGGAGGATTTGTTACAAAAGAAAATTATGAAGGATATATTTGTGTTAATGGACATTCATTAAAAGATATAAAATCAAATAATAGTAATTTTGCATTTATATCAAAAGTAAGTCTTACTCATCCAGTAACTAATACAAGATTGTATGGAGAATCAATAGCAAGAATTGCTAACGTTTTGGGTGATGGAAAACCAATAATACAATCTTTGAAGGATTTGAAACAAGGAAGAAGAAGCGAATGGCATAGGATTGAAAAAGGGTTTATTGAACCTACATTAAAGGATTGTGTTGCTGGTGATTTAGCTTTAGTTCTTCCTCATAGAATAATAACTAATATTATTGAAGGACTAGAAAGACTAGATAAAATAATACCTGGAGTAAATAATGATGAAACACTTTTATATGGACCTGAAATTAAGTTCTTTAGTAATGAAATAACAACAGATAATAATATGAAAATAGAAGGTCATAATATATACTTTATAGGCGATGGAGCTGGTAAAGCAGGAAATATTGTAACTGCGGCAGCAACTGGTTTAATAGCAGCAAGAGATATAATAGAAAGGAATAAACAATAATGTTGATAAAAGACATTGAACCTAATGCTCAAAGTGGAAATTTAAGTCCTGATTTATTCTATTATGCTAGTACTGCTAATACTATTGTAAAAAATAGAGAAACATTAAAGTTAATGGTTGATAAGCCATGTTTAGAAGCATGTGAGTATTTATTTGATTGTAATATTCTAACTACAACAAGTTCTGCAAATAAAAATGATATAAGTGCTGGCTCTGGTTTTATTGGAGTTAATTATGATTCTTTAGATGAAACAAATAAAGAAATATATAATAAGTTGAAAGAAAGACAATTAGTTAAAGAATTTGGAAGTCATAAAGATGCATATGGAATTAACAAACATGATTTTTTAATTGAAATTCCTATTACAAGTGAAACAACAAGTGAGGAGTTTTCAAAAAAGTTAATGGAAATAGTTAAAGTTTTTCAAAAACAAGAACTTATATATGGTAGTTATAGTAAAGAAGAGTTTAAAAATATTGCCTATAATGGATTATCTAACTTTGTAATGACTGATGATTTTGTTGGAACGTTTGAAAAATATTTACTTTCTAAATATAAAAATGATATATATGTAGATAATATTTTAAAAGAGTATGCCTCAATTAATGAATTTTATTATGATGAACAAGAAGAAAGATATTGGATTTCTAAGGAATTGTATTTGAAAGCTAAGAGAATAAAGGAAAATAATAAATAGAGGAAGATTATTCCTCTTTTTTTGACAAAAAAAAATATTAAAATATGATATTTTTTTTGTGGTGATAAAATGAAAGTTAAAATATTTGATGAATCTCATGAAGCTGATTTAGAAGAAGATATTAATAATTTTATTGATGATAACGAAGAAATAAGTATTATTGATATAAAATATCAAGTATCAATTTCTACATATTCAGAAGAACAATTGTATTGTTTTTCTGCCATGATAATTTATAAATAATGTTTACCATGATGTATAAAAAGTGATATAATTATCATAGATTTTTAATAGGAAGGTGTTGTAAATGGCTAAGGCTAAAAGATTTTGTGAATCTTGTGGAAAAGAGTTAGAAGAAAATGCTTCTTTTTGTACTGGTTGTGGTGCAAAAGTTGGGGATAAAGAATCTTTAAAAGAGAAAAAAGAAGAAACTATTGAAATCAAGAAAGAAGAAGCTGTGGAAGAAAAAAAAGAACCAGTTAAGAAGAAAAGAAACAAAACTGCTATTATAATAGCTTCAGTTGTAGCAGTTCTTGTAATAGGATTAATAGCATTTTTAATATGGTTTTTTGTAATAAGAGATGATTCTAGTCCTTTTGAAAAAATGCTTAAAGAAGTAGCAAATACTACTGAGAAGAAAGTTAAAGAAGTAAAAGATAAAATTGAAGAAGACATGAAGGAAAATCAAAAAAAGGAACAAGAAAAAGAAGAAGAAAAATTTAATGGCTTTTTATATCCAATAAATGATGACTATGGATGGATTACTGATATAAATAAATCTTATTATATTATAAATAAAAAAGGTGAAGTTATAAGTAAAGTTAAATATGCTTATTCTCCTAACGATTTAATATTCTATGATGGATATTCTCAATTGAATGATGAAATATATAATTCAAAAGGATCAGTTGTATTATCAAAAAAAGATGGCTATGAATCTATTAAATATACTAAAAAAGGTTTTGTAGTTGTTGAGATAAAAGAAGAAGATTATAAAGATACAACAATTAAAATGGGAATTTATGATTTAAATAAGAAAACATTTAATATGGAACCTGTTGAAGGAATAAATAGAATTGAATATTTAGGTGAAGGAATGTTTTTGATAGATCCAAATGGTAGAAGTGAACTTACTACTAGTGTATATAATTCAGAAACAAAGAAATCTTTCTCAATTGGAGATCGTTTTGATGTTTTATTTGGTGAGTATAAAGATGGTTATATAGGATTTAGAGATATTAATAGTGATGAAATTTATTTATTAGATAAAAATGGTAATAAGAAATTAATATATAAAGATAAAAAGCATGTTTCAATTGGACAATATAATGATGGACTTATTTATATTGACGATTCTTTTTATGATTTAGAAGGTAACAAGGTAATAGATCTTAAAGATGAAGGTGTAAGAGGTACTCCTCAATTTGTAAATGGATATGCTTTAATATATTTTAATACAGGATATTTTACAATATTAGATAAGAGTACAAAAGAATATGTATTTACTCCAAGAAAATATATTGAAATTGGTAGATATCATACAGGTGAGTATGAAATTGGAGTATTTGAGAAACAATATAAGTTATCTGAATCTGGACATTTAATTGTAAAAATTGGAAATGAAAATGTTTGGGCAATTATGGATCATAATGGAGAAATTACTTATAAATTACCAGCTGGAGTTAATATTTTCTCACAAATTTCTGATAAAGGATATATTGCAGTTGATGGTAAAGAAGACTACTATATTACTGTTAATGGTAAAAAAATAGAAATAGAAAAGTAGATAAAAAGTTTGTTTTAAAAAAGCAAACTTTTTCATTTACTTTGTATACAAAACAATTTATAATTATTATTAGTTTTTAATATAATGTTGATGGAGGTCAATATGTTAGAGTTAAAAAAGATTAATAAAAGCTATACAACTGGTGAGTTTACTCAACATGCTTTAAAAAATATAAGCTTAAAATTTAGAAAAAGTGAATTTGTTGCTATTTTAGGTCCATCTGGATCTGGTAAAACAACAATGTTAAATATAATTGGTGGTTTAGATAGATATGATTCTGGTGATTTAATCATTAATAATCGTTCTACAAAGATGTTTAAAAATAGTGATTGGGATGCTTATAGAAATAATTGTATTGGGTTTGTTTTCCAAAACTATAATTTAATAACTCATTTATCAATACTTGAAAATATTGAACTTGCTATGACATTAAGCGGAGTAAATGCTAAGAAAAGGAAAAAGAAAGCTCTTGATGCATTAAAGAAAGTTGGACTTTTCGAACATGCTCATAAAAAACCTAATCAATTATCTGGTGGACAGATGCAACGTGTTGCAATAGCAAGAGCTCTTGTAAATGATCCAGATATTATATTAGCAGATGAACCAACTGGGGCATTAGATTCAAAAACATCTGTTCAAATAATGGAACTTATAAAAGAAATATCAAAAGATAAATTAGTTATAATGGTAACTCATAATAGTGAACTTGCATATTCTTATGCAAATAGAATTGTTGAGTTCAAAGATGGGGAAGTTATAGATGATACTAATCCAGTTAAAGATAATGAAGATGTAGAAAAAGAATATAATATTAAAAGAACTTCAATGAATTTTTTAACAGCTTTAAAATTATCTTTTAATAATATTAAAACTAAAAAGGGAAGAACTATAATAACTGCTTTTGCATCAAGTATAGGTATTATTGGTATAGCTTTAATTCTTTCTTTATCAAATGGATTTGATAAGCAGATAGATAAATTTGAAACAGATACTTTGTCTTCTTTACCAATTCTTATATCTAAAGAAGCAATGAGTTTAAATTCTGAAAATATGAAGTCATTATCAAATAAGAAAAAAGAAAATAAGTTTACTGATAAAGAAGTAGTATTTCCAAGAGATGCTATTGTTGATCAATTGACTCATACTAATATTTTTTCAGAAGAATATATGAATTATTTAGATAATATTGAAAAAAGTAATGTATTAGGAGTTGCATATACAAGATTACTTTCAATAAATGTACTTGGAAAAATTGGTGGAAGAGTAACTATTATTCCAACTAACCTTTCTTTACAATCTACTAGTGTTTCTTCTTTATATGCTTCGTCATATTTTCAACCATTACCAGCAAAATTAGATGATTCAAAAGAAGGAGTAGTTGAAAGACATTATGATGTTTTAAAAGGAAAATTACCTGAATCTAAAGAAGAGCTTGTTTTAGTAGTAGATAATGCTAATCAAGTTGATAAGAAATTAATAAGCTTTTTAGGATTGAATGAAAATCAAAATGAAATATCTTTTGATGACATAATAGGAAGAGAGTTTAAATTAATTTTAAATAAAGATTTTTACATTTCATTAGGAAAAACTTATACTGTTAATATTGATTTTAATTCATTATATGAAAGTAATAATGCAATTACTTTAAAAGTAGTAGGTATAATAAGAGCTAAAGAAGATAGTAAATTATATCAACAAGGTGCCAATATTGGATATACAGAAGATTTAGTTGATTATGTTTTAAATGAAAATAAAAATTCTGGAATTGTTAAATTACAAGAACAAGTAGATTACAATGTTTTAACCGGAGAAAAATTTGACTTAACTACTGAAGAAGGAAAAGCTACAAAGTCATATATTCTTCAAATGCTTGGTGGAGATACTACACCATTTATGATTAGTATTTATTCAAGAGACTTTGATGCTAAAGAATCTATTATTAAATATTTAGATAAATATAATGATAGAATTATTGAAGATGTTAAAACTCATGCAGAGTCATATATAAATTATTTAGTAGAAAATGTTAAGGATAATAATGATGTAAGACTTAGAAATATTGATAAAACTATTCAGGAAGTAACACCTAAAATAGTAAATCTTACTTATGCAGATGGAAAAATAAATGGAAATATTAATTTTGAAACAGCTGAGTTTGTAATAGAAAACAATAAGGTAAAGAGTAGTAGTGGAGGAGTAACTTATACTGATTTATCTGATACGATAGTTGCTTTATCTGGATCAATTATGGATGCAGTTACATATGTTCTTGTTGGATTTTCTTCTATTTCGTTAATAGTATCAAGTATTATGATTGGTATAATAACTTATATATCTGTATTGGAAAGAACAAAAGAAATTGGTATTTTAAGAGCAATAGGTGCTAGAAAAAAAGATATAACTCGTGTGTTTAATGCAGAAACATTTATAATTGGTATAACTTCAGGATTAATTGGTATAATTATTGCATTAATATTAACTATTCCTATTAATATCGTATTATATGATTTGACTGAATTATCAAATGTAGCTCAGTTAAATCCATTACATGCCTTAATATTAATAATAGTAAGTATGACTTTAACTATGATTGGTGGATTAATACCAGCTCATATAGCTAGTAAAAAAGATCCTGTAGAAGCTTTAAGAACTGAATAAAGTATAGATTAAAATATCTATACTTTTTTAAATTTGAAATACTAATTAATATTTGTTATACTTTAGTTGTTTATAAGATTGGTGATAAAATGAAGAAGAAAATATTATTTGGAATAACTAGTTTAAAACTAGGTGGTGCTGAAAGAGTCTTAGTAGATATAGTTAATAGCATATGTAATAAATATGATATTACTATTTTTACTCTTTATAATAATGGTGAATTTGAATCTGAATTAGATAAAAAAGTTAAAATTATTAGTATGTATAAAAAAACTTATAATGAATTAAGTTTAATTGAAAAAAAGGTATTATCTTTAAAACTAGTTAATAAAAAAGCAAGAGAAAATATTTATCGTAAATATGTAAATGATAATTATGATGTAGAAATAGCATTTTTGGAAGGACCAATTTCATGGATATTTAGTACTCCTAGTAAAGCTAAAAAAATTGCTTGGATACATAGTGATATAAGAGATATTTTTGGTAAAGGGAAAAATGCGGAAAGAAAAAAAGTACTTAGTGGAAAATGTTATGAAAATTTTGATAATCTAGTATTTGTTTCAAATGATAATTTAGAGAAATTTAAAATACAATATCCAGAAAATAGTTGTAATAAACTTGTAATATATAATTATTTAAATACTAATTTAGTAATAGAAAAGTCTAATAGAGAAAATGCTAATGAAATTAAGGATGATTTAGTATCATTTATACAAGTTAGTAGAATAGTAGAGGAAAAAGCTTTGTTCAGGCTATTAGAAGTACATGAAAGATTAATTAAAGATAATTACATTCATAGAATTTATATCGTTGGAGATGGACCTTTGATGAGTGAATTATCAAGTAAAGTAAAAGAAAAAAAATTAGAAAATACTTTTGTATTATTAGGTAAAAAAAGTAATCCTTATCCATATGTAAAAAAGTGTGACTATTTTCTTTTAACTTCATTTTATGAGGGATATCCAATGGTTTTATTAGAAGCAAAAGCAATGAATAAATATGTTTTAATTACAGATTCTGCTGCTAGAGAAACATTAGTAGATTATCGTGATAATAGTATGATTGTAGACAATTCAGAAGATGGAATTTATGCTGGCATAAAAAAAATAATTGAGAAAAAACCTAAAGTAAATCTTAAAAATAAGTTTGATAATAAAAGTGTTTTAGATAAAATAATTAATTTGATAGAAGGTGATTAATTATGAAAATAAGTTTAGTAACTGCTACTTATAATAGAGAAAAATTATTACATAATTTATATGAAAGTATTGTTAATAATTATAAAACTTTTAAAGATATTGAATGGATTATTATTGATGATGGTAGTGTTGATAATACTAAAAAAATAGTAGATAAGTGGATTAAAAATAGTAAATTTGAAATTAAATATTATTATCAAGAAAATCAGGGTAAAATGAGAGCTATTAATAATGTTATGAAGTATGTTACTGGAGATATTATTATTGAAATAGATAGTGATGATTTTTTAGTAGATAATGTTTTAAGTAAAATTAGTAATGATTATAAAAGACTTGATAATGAAAATGTATATGGTATTGTTTACAAAAAGAAAATAATTGGTGAAAATAGTGATGTAAAAAATATAAAAGAAATAGATAATAAAGTAATAAAAATGTTTGATATTTATAATAAATATGAATATGAATTGGATTTAGCTTTAACTTTTAAAGCAGATATAAGAAAAAAGTATAATTATCCACTTGAAAAAGATGAGAAATTTGTTACTGAGGCCAGGTTATATTATAGATTAGATAAAGAATATGATGGCTTACTATTTGAAAATGAAGATATTATTGTAGCAGAATATAGGGAAGATGGATATACTGAAAATATAAAAAAAGTATTTAAAAAATATCCATTTGGCTATTATGAATTCTTTAAAGAATGCTTAAGTTATTGTAATATAAATAATACAGTTTTTAAGAAAAGATTATATTTTATTAAACATTATATTTTATTTAGTTATTTAACTAAAAAGAAGAAAAGAGAATGTATTAAAGGAGTTAAAGGATTTAATAAATTATTAGTTTTTTTATTAATTATTCCTGGTTATATTAAATCTAGTAAGTTTTAAATTTGTTTTCGTTTTTTTTATATGATAAAATAAAAGAAAGATTTGTTTTAATATGCATTAGATATGGGGTTAATTACAAATGTATAATTCAACATTGGGATTTGGGAAACATTTTGTATTTATCTTTTATTAGCAAAAAATGATATAGAACTAAAAAACGATTCTTTTTGACGATTATGAAATATACCGATATGTTTGTTTATACTTATATTTAATTGCTTTTGATTGCTAATAGAATTAATTATAATTTTTTTAAGATTTTTAAATAATTAATCTATCATTTAAATAATAAAATTTGGAGTTAAAAAATAAGGTACCAATCATGAAAGAATTATCGACGTTTAGTAATAATGTAAAATAAAAAATGTGACAAAACATATAGTATAGTTTATAATAAAATGTAAATACAAGGAAAGATGTGATTATATGAATTATGAAGTAACACCAATCTATAATAAAAATAAAAATATTTTTTTCAAAATTGAAGATTTTAAACCTGAAGTTTCAATAATAACACCTTATTATAACTCTAAAGAATATATTGAAGATACAATGATTTCAGTTCTAAATCAAACATTTCCATGGTTTGAGTGGATTATTGTAGATGATGGGTCAACTGATAAGGAAAGTATAGAATTAATCGAGCAGTTAAAGAAAAAAGATAAAAGGATTAAAGTCTTTCATAAAAAAAATGAAGGACTTGCTGCAACTAGGGATTTTGGAGCAAAAAAAGCATCAAAATTTTCAAAATATCTTTTATTTTTAGATGATGATGATTTAATTGAAAATAATTATTTGGAGTGTCTATATTATGCTTTAGAAACTAATAAAGAAGCCTCTTTTGCATATACAAATACAGTCGGTTTTGGTGAACAGAATTATCTTTGGGATAAAAAAATGAACATTAGAGCAGAATTAAAAGAAAATTTATTAGTTGCAACTGCATTAATCAGAAAAAAAGACTTTTTTGAAGTTGGAGGATATGGTACAAAAGAAAAAGGAATTAATGAAGACTGGGTATTTTGGATTAAAATGTTTAGCAAGTCAAAAATTCCTTTAAAGGTAAATTATTTCGGATTTTGGTATAGAAGAAAAAAAGTTGGTGAATTAAAAAAATCGCTTTCAAATAAAGAAAAAACTCAAAAATTATTAGATCAATACAAAAAAGACGTGGATTATGACATAGCACCAATCGAATATCCAATGAATACTTATGATTGGGATGATGTTCATAGAGTTCAAAATCCATTTAAATGTATTTCTAAGATTAATAGTAATAAAATTAATATTATAATGATTATGCCACATTTAGTAATGGGCGGTGCTGATAAATTTAATATTGACTTCTTGAAAGGATTAGATAAAAAGTATAGTGTAACAGCAATATTTACAAATATTAGTGAAAATGAATGGATTTGTGAATTAAAAAAATATGTTTCTGATTATTATATCCTACCTTCCTTTTTAGACAGAAAGTATTGGCATTTATTTATTGATTATATAATTAATAAAAATGATACAAAATTAATATTTAATACAAATAGTGTTTATGGATATATGGTTTTGCCTTATATTAAATCAAAACATCCAACAATTAGTATTATGGATTATGTACATATGGAAGAATGGTATAATAGAAATGGTGGATATTCTAGAGATTCTAGTGCTGTTGCTAGTTGTATTGATAGGACTTATGTATGTAATGAAGCATCAGAAAAAGTTTTAGTTAATTATTTTGGAAGAAATAAAGATGATGTTGGTACTGTATATATAGGTGTTGATGAAAAAAAATTTAAAAACGATTATTCGAATGAAGAATTACTAGCTATAAAAAAAGAGTATAATATTCCAACAGATAAAAAAATAGTAACATTCATTTCTAGAATAGCTGAGCAAAAAAGGCCATTTTTACTTGCAGAAATAATAAAAAAATTTACACATAAATATGATGATTGTTTGTTTTTAATATGTGGGGATGGGCCATTATTAGATAAATTACAAAATGTAATAGAAAAATATAATATTAATAATGTAATGTTTTTAGGAAAGATAAGTAATACAAAAGAAATATATGCTATAAGCGATTGTACTCTTAATTGTTCTATAAAAGAAGGACTTGCACTTACAACATATGAGTCACTTTCGATGGGAGTGCCAGTTGTCTCTAGTAATGTTGGAGGCCAAGCAGAAATAATAAATAAAGATGTTGGAGAACTTATAGAACTTAATCAAAAGGAAGAGGATGTATCGATACACAAATATAATCCTTCGGAAATAGATAATTTTGTTGTTGCAATTAGGAAAGTAATTGATGAAAATGATAAATACAAGAGTAATTGTAGAAAAAGAGTACTTTCTGGATTTACAATTGATTCTATGAATAAAAAAATGAATAGTATTATTGAAGAACTTATTAAAAATCCAAGCAAAAAAAACAATCTAAGCGAAGATATAGCATTAGAACTTTTAAATCAGTATTTATTGGAGACTAACGATGAATACAACTATACTTTAGAATCCTTTAATAAAAAATATTATGAAGATTCTTTAAAAAGTGAATATAAAAATAAACTTTATAATTTAAAAAATAGTATATCTAATAAGATTGATAAGCTTTCAATTAAATTACATATTTATAATGAAGCTTCAATCGTTAAGAAAATCTTTTATTATATAATTAAAACAATATATTTGATTATAAAACTTCCTATAGTAATAATTATTAGAATAATAAAAATGTTTTCAAAAGTAATAAGTAAGATTAGAGGTAAGAAATGAGATGTATTCCGGTGCTTTTTGGTGTCGATGTAAAAGACGATTTCCCAATATTTTTTGGTGCATTTTATAAATTTTGCTATTATTGTTCAATTAATGATTGGCCAATAATAGCACAGGAAGAATATTTTATAAATCCAAGTTATTATGAAAAAAAATTTCCAATAAATTTAAAAAAAATATCTTTTATAAATGAAATACCAAGTATAAAAAAAATAAAATTTGAGAAAGTTGATAAGTTTATTATTACAAATGATCAAACTAAAAAAGTATTAGATCAATATAAAGATAAAGATACTGCATGGATAAATATGATGAATAATAAAGATAATGTTTTATATAAAATAATGGATGATCAATTATCTTTAATTACTAAAAAATATGATGATTTAAAATCTTTAATAGTTTGGAGACATAATGAAACAATCTCATTAGTGGCAAAAAAGTATAATTTAAATGTAATTGAGATGGAATTAGCTGGAATTAGAAAACCTAGTTATAATTTAGGAATATGTTATTTTCAGTATTCAAATAAGTATTCAACTGATGAATTAGATTCTAGATATGAGTCATTTATTAAAGAAATAAAAAATAAAAAAGTACCACTTTTGTCAAGAAATGATTTGATTAATTTATTTGTCTCAAAAGAGGAATTGAATAATTTATATGAGATAGAAGATTATGATGTTGGAATAGCATTAGGTTTAAGAAATGATTATGATACATTAGCATCTGGATCAATAACAAACGAAGAGATATTAGAAAGTTTAGATGAATTTGAATCAAAGAAAAATATAATCATTAGAAAACATCCAGCAAATCATAATTATAAATATAATTTAGAAGATAAATTTACTTTAGACGAATCGGTTTCATCAATACAATTTTTATCAAGATGTCGAAAAATAGTGTCAAGTGTCTCAAATATTGGACTTGAAGCAATGTTATTTGGGAAGACTAGTTATACACTTGGAAAGATGCCGTTTAAAAGGTTTTGTTACAATTCCTTAGATATAAACGATGATTATGTGATTTCTGTAATTGACTTAAATTTTTTAATATTTTGTTATTTTACACCATATTCTTTAGCTCTTGATCAACATTATGTTGAGTTTAGAAATTCAAATCCAAGTGAATATGATATATATATGTGTCATTACAAATATATAATGAAAGATAAAAACATTAAAAAGAGCTATAAGGCGAAAAAAGTAAGGGATAGATATTTTTCTTTTATAGAAAAAGATCAGATAAGAGAAAAATATGAAAAACTAAAAGAAGAAAATGATAAAACTAAGGAAGAACTAAATTCAATTCTATACTCTAGAAGTTGGAGATTTACAAAACCGCTAAGGGCATTAAAGAAAAAGAGATGATAAAATGAAAAAATATATTCATTATTGTTGGTTTGGAAATAAACCATTACCTAAATTAGCAAAGAAGTGTTTAAAAAGTTGGAAAAAGTATTTGCCTGATTATGAAATAATTAAATGGTCTGAGGAAAATGTTAATTTAGATGAATGTCCATTCGTTAGAGGGGCTTATGATAATAAAAAATGGGCTTTTGTAGCTGATTACTTTAGATGCAAAGCACTTAAAGAAATGGGTGGAATATATTTTGACACAGATATGGAAGTAATAAAAGACATTAGTAATTTATTAAAAGATGATACTTTTTTAGGTGTGGAAGATACCGGATTTGTTGCTGTTGGAGTATGGTATGAAAAAAATAAAAATGCTTTTCTCCCAACCGAATTATTAAAAATTTATCAAAGTTTTGATATTTTTGATATAAATAAAATGTCTGATTTAAGTATTCCTAAATTAATAAGTGATATATTAAGTGATTATGGATTGGTTAAAGGAGATAATGAAAAACAAGTATTAGATGGAAATATTGTAATCTATCCAAGAGATTATTTTTATCCATATTCTTATGCGAGAGATAATAACTTTTTTTCGGATAATACTTGTATGATTCACTATTATGATGCAAGTTGGACTCCTCTAAAGGAAAGAATAGAAACAAACATGGTCAGAAAAATTGGCAGAAGAAAGACATATAAAATAATAGATAAGTATAGTAAAGGAAAACATTTAATTAGAAAAACTTGTGAATTTGTTTTTTTTCCATTAGCTATTTATAAAAAGAAAAAAGTGAAAAAAAGTTTAATAAATGATATAAAATATCAAGAAAGAATAAAAGATACAATATCATCTATTAAGAGAAAGAAATCTAATGGTCCAAGCTATTTAGTCTTTTATAACAAAGATTGGTTTGGAATTACAAGCGCAACTATAGAATTATTTGATAATACAGTAGATTGCGGAGAGATTTACTCTAAAAATGATGTTATAGATATAGCAAATGCAATTTTAGAATGTAATCCTAAACAAATAGTTTTTAGTTCTTTTGCGATTGGTTGGAAGGATTTAATTAATTATTTAAAAAAGAATAATAAAAATATTAAGATAAAAACATATTGGCATGGAAGTCATTCTCAAATTTTAGACCATTACGGCTGGGATAGAAATAAAGAAATTATTGAGTTACATAAGAAGCATAAAATTGATGTTATGGGGACTTGTAAACAAAGTTTATTGAATTTCTATAAAAAACAAGGATATAAAAGTACTTTTATTTCAAATAAAGTAACAATAGAAAAAAAAATTATTAAAGAAGCAAATACAAAAAATGATAATAAAACTATTAAAATAGGCATTTATGCGGCAAAATGTGATGATTGGAGAAAAAATATGTATACTCAAATTGCAGCTGTGTCATTAATAGAAAATGCCATAATAGATATGGTTCCATTGAATAAAAGCGCTGTAGAATTTGCTGAAAAACTTGGTGTAAAAATAGATGGTGAAGAAAAGTCATTACCAAGAGAAGAATTGTTAATAAGAATGAGTAAAAATACAATAAACTTATATGTTACTTTTTCAGAATGTGCGCCAATGCTTCCACTTGAAAGTATGGAAATGAATACTATATGTATAAGTGGTAATAATCATCATTATTTTAAAAATAATAAACTTGAAGATTTTTTAGTAGTAAAAAATGAGGCAGACATTGAAGAAATAAAAGACAAAATATTAAATGGGATTAAGAACAGAGACAAAATATTAAACCTTTACAAAGAGTTTAGTAAAAATAATAACATAGAATCAAAACAAGAATGCAAGAAGTTCTTAGAAATGTAGGTGAGATAATGATAGATAAAAAAATAATTTATAATGATGAATACTTAGTTATCTTACCAATCAAATTACAAAATATGCAAAATACTTTTGAATATACTTTTAAAAATATTTATGTGTATAATCATTTAGAAAATTCAGATTTACAATTTGATATTATTAATAAGAGTAATTTTAAACAAATTATATTTGTTGACTATATAAATGAATATTCAAATATAATTAATAAATATAGAAATAACCATGTTATCAAATTTATTTATACCAAGAGTTTAGGATCTTTTTCAAATACTGAAAACTATAAAATATTTAATGAAATAGTTAATTTATATGAGAAAAAAAAAGTAGATAAGATTGCATTTTTAGATTCTAATTTATATAAATTATTTAAAAAGAAATATAATTGTTGTACTCTTTTCTTAGATGTTGAAAAGAAAATTTATAGCAATAAATATAATAAAAAAAGAATTGGATTATTGAATGATTCCAATAATCCAAATCATAGCTTTTATAACGAATTAAGTGCATTATCGTTTAATAAATATAAGGCATCATTAAAAAGTATAGATAAAAGAACAAAAAATTTTACTAAATTGTTTGGTATAAAATATACAACAAATAAGAATAAATATATGGATAACAATGTTGTAAACCTATATATTAATTTTACTGATAACAATAATGTTTTATTCTTAGAAAGTATGGATAGAGAAGTACCATGTATTCTTGGAAATAATGACTTAATACAAGATAGTAGCTTAAAAAAATATTTAATGCTTGAAAGTGATGATAGTATTGATGAAATAAAAGACAAAATAGAATTAGTTAAAAATAATAGAGAAAGTATCATCAAAGAATATAAAGTATTCAGGGAAAATTATTCTAAAAAAAGTAAAGAATCTATAGATGATTTTTTAGAATACGAAATGGAAGAACAAAAAAGAATAGAGTATCAAAAGTTACTATCTATTGTTGTACCAGTTTATAATACAGAAAAATATTTAAAAAAATGCTTAGATTCAATCATTAAAGCTATTCCAAATGAAATAAAGGACAAAACAGAAATATTGATAATTAATGATGGGTCAACAGATAATTCTGAAACGATAATAAAAGAATATGAAACAAAATATAACTTTATAAAATACATTTTTCAAAAAAATAGAGGACTAGGAAATGTAAGAAATGTTGGATTAAAAAATGCAAAAGGAAAATATATTGCATCTATTGATTCTGATGATTCTATTAATAAAAATTTTTTTAAAGAATGCCTAAATGATTTAAAAAATGATGTTGATGTAGTTATATATGATTGGTTAACTGTAACAAATGAAACTAAGTATGAAACAAGCGCTATAGAATGGATTTTTAAGAAAAAGTATAATCAGTATGAGGGTCTAATGTATACAACTATTATGCCATCAACATGTAATAAGATATTTAAAAAAGAACTATATGATGATTTAAAAATTGAATTTGTAGAGGATAAATATGAAGATTTAAGTACTAATCCATTTATTCTTTTTAAAGCGAAAAAAATAAGGTATTATCAAAAGCCTTATTATGAGTATTATATAAGAAGTGATTCATATATGAGAACACCAGCAGGGTTGAGTATGATTCATATATTAAATGAATTCTCATCAAGATTTAAGAAGTATAAAGAATATTGTAACTTGAATATAGAAAAGTTTATGTATTACACGTTATCATGGCGTATAGAAGAATATGTAATCAATCAAATTTATGAAAAAGATCAAAAAGAATTGGATGAGTATTTAAAACATGTCTATGAAAAAATATATGATATTATGGAACAAATTTTCAATAATAAATATTATTTAGAAATGGTAAATTCTCTTGATGAAAATAAAAAAGAGTATATTCTAAGCAGAAATAAATCATTCGTTGAAAAAAGTCTAAAAGAATTTTTAAAAAAAGTAAAAGAGCCATTTAAGCTTAATGCATTCACGATATATTTTGGTGATAAAAGCTAAAAAAGTAAATAGAGTACTAAGCAAAAAAAATGTTTATTTTGAATGAATACATTCGTTGTTATCCTAATGGATGTATTTATTGTATAATTATATTAATGGGAGTGATTGAATGAAAATAGTAGGTATTATACCAGCAAGATACAAATCTACAAGGTTTGAAGGTAAACCACTTGCTGATATATGTGGAAAACCAATGATATGGTGGGTTTACGAGCAAGTAAAAAAAGTAAGAGGAATTGATGAAATATATGTTGCAACTGATGATGAAAGAATAGAAAATGTTTGCAAAAGCTACAATATGAATGTATTAATGACTAGCGATAAGAATAAAACTCCAACAGATAGAATTTATGAAGTATCTACAAAAATTGAAGCTGATTATTATATTTCAATTAATGGAGATGAGCCATTAATTGATTCAAAAATAATAGAAAAGGTTATTCCAAAAAAGAAAAAAGAAAATTTATATGTTGCAAATCTAATGACAACTATTAAAGATCCTGTTCAAGCTGTGGATTCTACTAATCTTAAAATAGTGACTAATGATAGGGGAGAGGGTGTTTATATTTCAAGAACTGCTGTACCTTATCCAAAAGGAAGTATGGATTTTGAATATAAAAAACATGTAGGAGTTTATGCATTTGATAAAGCGGCTCTAAAATATTATCATGATACCCCAAGGGGAAGAATAGAAACAATAGAAGATATTGATTTACTTAGATATATAGAAAATCATGTTAATATCGATTTTATCGATGTAAATAGTGATAGCTTGTCTGTTGATAATATGAAAGATTTAGAAGAAGTAAGAAGAATAGTAGAAAAAAAATTAAAAGTCAGTGTAAAATAACTGTTGAATATTCAACAGTTATTTTTACATCATATAATTATTTGGAAAATTTTGATTATATGGCATTATTGGAATATTTGGAAAAGAGTTGTTAGTTTCTAACATAGATACCTTTCTTTCTAGTAGTTTAACTTTTCTTTCTAAATTATCTAATCTTTCGTTTACATTTTTTAAATCTCTATTGCAGTTACATCCTTGATTAAATTGTGGCATATAACCATATTGGCTTTGATCGTTCATATATCCTCCTTATTCGTTTTATTATATGCATTAACTTAAATATGTGATATACTATTTTTGGTGAAAAAAATGCGACTTAGAAATGTTAAAAATAAAGAAGAAATATTAAATAGTTCATCATTATTAATACTTGATTATGAAAAGAAAAAAGGTAAGTGGAAAGATGAATTTAAAAATGATAATCCAATTTATATAGAAATTGGAATGGGAAAAGGAGACTTTATTCTTGAAAATGCATTAAGGTATCCTAATATTAATTTTATCGGTATTGAGAAATATGATAGTATTGTAGCAAGGGCTATACAAAAGATAGAAACTAATAATGAAATTCAAAATTTAAGATTATTAAGAATGGATGCTAAAGAAATAGAAAATGCTTTTGGAAACGAAGTAGATAGAATATATTTGAATTTCTCCGATCCATGGCCTAAAAAAAGACATTCAGAAAGAAGACTTACGAGTAATACATTTTTAAAAAAGTATGATAATATATTTAAAAGTGATAAAACAATAATTATGAAGACAGATAATATAAATTTGTTTGAATATTCTCTTGTAACATTGTCAAATAATGGCTATATTTTAAATAAAGTATCTTTAGATTTACATAATAGTGATATAGAAAATAATATTATGACAGAATATGAAAAAAAGTTTTCTAAAGATAATATTAAAATTAATTACTTGGAAGCTAAAAAAATGTCTAATTAATTAAAAAAAGTGTTAAAATTATATTGAAGTACTAATTTGTTTGGTATAATTAGTTAGAGTAGGTGTAATATGAAAAAAGTAATATTATTATTTGCCTTTCTTATTTTATTTAGTGGATGTTCTATTAAAGAATTAAATACTGAAGATATTGATAAAATTATTGATGAGACATTAAGTTATAAAATACAGGAAGCAAATAATTATTTTAAAGGTTATAAGTATTATATTCCTAGAGGATTTGTTTTATCTAATAAAAAAGATGATAATCATATATTACTATCTAATGGTGATTATTATTATTTATACATAGATGTTGTATCTTATTTTCACAAGGAAAAAATAGATACTACTTTTGATAATGAACTATACTTTTCTAAAAAAATATCTTATAATGATAATGAGGGGTATATTAAAGTTGATAAAGATAATAATGACTTTTATCATTTAGAAATTGTATATAATTATTCAAAAATAGAAGCATTAGTAAAAGAAAGAAATTTAGAGTATGCTGTAACAAATTCTATTAGAATTTTGTCATCAATAGAGTATAATGATGTTATTCTTGATACTTTAATTGGTGAAAAAACTTTGGATTATAAAGAAGAAGCTTATAATTTCTTTGAATCAAAAAGAGAAGATGGAACTTTTTTGGATTATATAGAGGAATATGATATATATGAAAAAGACAAAAAAGTAAAAGATGATGACGTTTTAGATTCTGATTATGAATAGGAAGGTGTTATTATGGGATTATTAGATAAATTAAAAAATGTATTTTTCGAGGAAGAATATGTTGAAGTAGAAGAAAAAAATGAACCAAAAGAAAAAGTAACTGTTGCAAAGAAAATTGAAACACCCGAAATAAGAAAAAAAGAAGAACCTGTTGCAGAAGAAATTAAACTTAAAATCGAAGATGAAGTTAATGAAGTAAGTCCTCCAAAAGAAGAAAAGGACTTTAAATTCCCAATGAGCTTTGATGATAAAGATTTTGAAGTTGAAAAGACTATTGAGATGGAAGGACCTGTAAAAGAAAAAGAGGAAGTAGTTGTAGAAGAAGTAAAAGAAGAACCACATGTAGTTGAAGTAAGGGAAACTAGAAGATATAATTATGAAGAGCAAAATAATAGAGAACCTATTAGTAAAGAAGTAGTTATCTCTTCTGAAAATACTTATCATAAGCCATATGAGGGAGTTAAAGATAAAGAAGAAAAACAAGCTTTTAAACCATCTCCAATTATTTCCCCAATATATGGTATACTAAATAAAAATTATACTAAAGATGAAATAGTTACCAAAAGAGAAGTGAGACTTTCGCAAGCAACAACTAAGAAAGCTGATTTAGATTTAGTTAGAGAAAAAGCTTATGGAGATTTAGCTGGTGATATTTCTGCATCTATAGAAGAAGATTCTAATAGTAATTCTAAGGAAGAAAAAGAAGATTTGCTTTATGATTTAAACGAAGATGAATCACCAACAGTTAAAGTTGTTACAGTTGGTGATGCTGAGGAATATTTTAATGATTTAGGGTTAGAATATAATGTGGACTATAAAGTTGAAAAAGAAAATAATAAAGAAGATAATAAAGTAGTACCAAAAGAAGAAAATAAGATGAATATTGAAGAATCAAATGGTGATGATAAAAACTTATTTGATTTGATAGATTCAATGTATGAAGATAAGGAAAAGGAGTAGATATGGATTTATTATATGATATTTTCCCATTAATGTTATATTTTCTAGGTGTAGTATTATTGATTGTACTTATTATATTAATTACAAAATTAGTAAGTACAGTTGATAAGGTTAATATTTTACTAGATGATATAGAAGGGAAATCACAGTCTTTAAATGGACTATTTGATGCAATTGAGAAAGTTGGAGATACTTTATCGAGTGCCAATAACAAAGTAACTGGGTTTGTTACTAACTTAGTAAAAAAAGTTATTAAAAAAAAGAAGAAAAAGAAAGTAGAAGTAGAAGAGGAGGATTTTGATTAATATGAGTAAAAATGGAGTAGGAACATTTGTAACAGGTGTTGCAGTAGGAGCAGCATTAGGAGTTTTATTTGCACCAAAGAAAGGTAGCGAAACAAGAGAAGACTTAAGAGAATTATTTGAAGAAATAATTGGTAAAATTAGAGATATTGATTTACAAGATGTAAAAGATGCAGTATCAGCTAAGATTGCTGATATTAAAAAGAGTTTATCTGAACTTGATAAAGAAAAAGTACTAGAAATAGCAAAAGAAAAAGGTATGTTGTTAAAAGAAAAATGTGAAGATTTAATTACATATGCTAGAGAAAAAGGAATTCCGGCTGTTGAAAAAACTGCAAGAGATTTAAAAGAAAAAGCAGGAGAAATGACTAGAGAAGTAGTAAAAAAACTAGAGGATAGAAAAGCTAAAAAACAAAGCGCATAAAAAAAGACTATTAACAATTTTGTTAATAGTTTTTTCATTTATTATTTAATTATTCTTAGTGTAGTTTCTTTATTTTCTTCTTTAATGTGTTTTCCAATTATATCTTCTAATATTTTTTCTTGTATTGCTAAGTTAAGACAAGCATTTGTTATTTCTTTTCTTTGGAAAGCATATGAACTTGAATCGATTATTTTGTTATTTTTGATATTTGAACTATTAGATACAATTCTATTATGCGTTCTATTACTTAAAAATACCAAATTGATTTTATTTACTGGATCTATTGTTATATGAGTTCCTGTCCAACCAGATCCAGAAAGACTATATCCACTTAAGGGTTGATAAACATCTGAAAAATGTTTGTTTGGATGCTTAGAATTACATAAGAAGCCATAGTATGGAATATAAGTAATTCCGTTAGAATGTACAACATTATAACCTGTTCTATTTATAGCCATTTGTCGAGTTAAATCTGGATGAAGTATGTTTCCATTTATTAATCCCTGTTCAAATGATACAATATCATCGCATGTTGAGAAAAGTCCAGCATGACCTGATAATATTCCTAGTGGCTGACCAAGTTTAACTGCTTTTTTGTCAGTAGCTATTCCAATTTCAGAATCTTTTCTTAATATATAATTATTGCTTTTGTCAACAAAATAGCTATAGTTAAAATTAACAACACTATCTTTTTTATCATCTGGAATTCTAACAAAGGTATTTGTCATATTTCCTTTATCTAAAATATTTTCTTTTACGTAATCATAAAAGCTTTGGTTTGTAACTTTTTCTACAACATATTTAAGTATCATAGGTGCTATATCGTTGTATCTATCTTTATATTCTGTAGAATCTGGTTGAGCAGTAAATAATATTTTTTCAGCTTCTTCTATACTATTTGCTGAGTCAATTCTTTCTTTTGTGTAATAAGGTTGAAATGTTAATAAATCAAAAATATTATGATTACCTAAATTATTAAATTGTGGTAAATAGTATTTAACGTTGTCATCTAGTCTAATTACACCTTCCCCAGCAAGTTTTAAAATTGCACATGAAGTAAATAGTTTTGTACAAGATGCTAAATCAAATATGCTATTTTCATTCATTTCTTTTTTGAAGTCAATTATTTGATTGTTATCATCTAATGTAATTTCTTGACTATTACCTATAACTAATTTTTCTTGATATTTATCTGTTCCAAAACTAATAACAGCTCCAGGAGCTTTTTTTTCGATTAAAAAGAAATTTCTGATTAAATCTTCAATTCCTGAATTTTTATATAAAAAGTATCTTATTTCATTTAAAGAAGCATCTTTATTATTTTTTAATACTCTTAAAACAGTATTTAATAATTGCTGATAGTATTCTTTTGGATAGAGATTCTTTTGTGTTATATTTTCTGCTTCATTATGTGCTTCAACTAAAGAATCTACAATTTTATTATAATTTTTAAACATTATGTCCTCCGTTTATTTGATTAGGTGATAAATATAGTATCACTAAATTATCTTATATGCAAATGTAAAATGTAAACTTTATTAAAAATATATTGTGAAAAAAATAAATAAATGCTAAAATTATTATGTAATAATAATGATAGGTAACTATTATTTGAACTTTGGAGGAATAAAATGGATAATAGTAAGATACAAGTAAGTATTGTGGATTTAAAGAATGTACTTACTTCATTAAAAAAACAAAGAGATATTTTGAATAATGAGTATAAAGGATCTATTAGTTCAGTACTTGATTCAAGTCAATCTTGTTTGGGAGTGGCAGGTCTTAATACAGCCGTTATAAAAGAATCATTTAATAATGTATTTAAAAATATAAATACAAGCTTGGATGCATTAATAAATGTATTAGAAAATAATGTTATTAAGAATTACTCAGAGCTTGCTGAAGCAATTAGGAAATTATTTAATAATGATTTTGCTTCTAAGATGAATGATTTACTAGGAACGAATAGTTCAGTAATAGCACCTAATACTACTAGTTATTCTACAGCTGATCGTGTAATGGGTGCATTTAAAAATTATAAAGGATAGGTGGTATTAATATGGCAAATGGTGATGTAAGATTTACTTTTAATGGTTTAGGCGGCACTGAAAAAGAGACTAATGCTGGTGGTTTGAGCGCTGCAGAAAAGGCAGCTGCTTATTATGGATCTGATGAGTTTAGGTCTTTGGCAGAAAGTCAAAAAGCTAAGGCTATGGCAGAAGCCAAGGCTAAATATGAAGCGGGTCTTCAAAGTGGACATGATTTGCCTGTAGAAGAGGTTATGGTTGAAAAATATGGAGCTCTTCCTGTAATTCATACTTCTATTCCAGTTTTATATGGACCTGTTCCAGCTACACCATCTAGTCCATCTAGTCCTTCATCAGATATAAATATTACCTATGCACAATTAGAAGAGAATATAAATACATTAAAAAAATCAA